>CAJTZF010000010.1 GCA_910584245.1 uncultured Eubacterium sp. | reverse complement strand
ACAAGTAACATTCCCTTGTTTTATGTTTATGTATTTGTTTTGCAAGTCTCATAATTTAAAATTTTTCACATAAAGTGTAACAAAGAAATTTTGTTTCGGAGGATTGTCATGCGAAAAATGAAAGCCGTCGCTATTTTGGCACTATGCATGCTATTTCTAGTAGCTGGCTGTGAAAAAGAGGCCGAGACTACCGCTGACCGCGGAAAGGACTGGGATTACACAGTAGTTGCCGTCCGGGACTGCCCGGATGATTTTTTAAACGAGCTGGAAGAGAAAAAAATAAATCCTTTTCAAATGACTTACATGGATGGCGAATATCTGTATATCGCAGTCGGATACGGGGAACAGCCGACCGGAGGCTTTAGCATCGCAGTGCGGGGACTCTATGAAATGGGTCAAAAACTATGCCTGGAGTGCGAACTTTTAGGACCGGGAAAGGATGAAGTGGTAAAAGAAAAGGAAAGTTACCCCTTTATCATAGTAAAAACAGAAAAAACGGACAAAGAAGTGAGCTTTGACTATTAAAAATGTCATGTATCATTTAAAATCGGAGAGAATTTGTTTCTTTGTTCTCTCCGATTTTAGTTTTCGGCACTATAGGTGCTATTTCATATTAAAACTTTTGATAAAAATTCCTTTAATCTTGGATTTTTCGGGTTCCCGAAAAACTCTTCCGGCGGTTCCTCTTCTAATATCATACCTTCATCGATAAAGAGTACTTTATTAGCCACTTCCTTTGCAAATCCCATCTCATGTGTCACAATAATCATCGTCATGCCCTCCTCAGCAAGCGATTTCATCAAATCCAACACCTCTCCTACCATCTCAGGATCGAGCGCACTCGTCGGCTCATCAAATAAAATGACATCCGGATTCATAGCAAGCGAACGCACCATCGCCACACGCTGCTTTTGTCCGCCGGACAGCGTAGACGGATAAACGTCGGCCTTATCCTCAAGACCAATCCGACGCAGCAACGACATTGCCTGCTCCTTCGCCGCTTTCACAATTTCTGCCTTGCTCGTTTCAATGGGCTCATATTCTCTCTTTTTGTCCTTGCCCCGGAACAGGCTCATAACTGGCAGACAGCGATTCGACCACTTTTTCCGGCGCAGGTCGTGACATTGTACGAGAACAGGCGCCATCATAATGTTTTGAAGCACTGTTTTATTATGAAATAAGTTGAAATGCTGAAACACCATTCCCATATGCCGCCGGTGCAAATTAATATCTACCTTGGGGTCCGCGATATCCACTCCATTAAATATAATCTGGCCTCCCGTCGGATCTTCCATACAATTCAAACACCGCAAAAATGTACTCTTGCCAGAACCTGACGGCCCTACTACAACGACGATATCGCCCTTTTCAATCGTGACGTTGATGTCCCTCAGCACCTCATTGTCCCCAAACCGTTTCTCAAGATGAATGACGTCTATCACTTTTTCTCAGGCTCCTTTCCATAATTTTAATCGCCAGGCTGATCAGCATAACGATAACAATGTATATAACTGCCATAACCAGATAAGGAACCATAAATTCATAGCTATTGCTTCCGATATAATTAAATGCCACATATAAATCTGCCGCACCCACAAAGCTGACGACGGAGGTTTCCTTGATTAATGTAATAAACTCATTTCCCAGTGTGGGAAGTATATTTTTTATGGCCTGTGGAATAACGACTTTTATCATCGTGACGGAGAAACTCAATCCTACCGCGCGCCCCGCCTCCATCTGGCCATGATCGACAGATAAAATACCGCTTCGCATAATTTCCGAAATGTATGCGCCGCTATTCAGCCCAAATACAAGAACAGAAACCTGTACGCCTGTCAGCTTCAAACCGAGAATCGGAAGCAGCACATAATAACACACGAGCAGCTGCACCACCATCGGTGTCCCGCGGAACAGTCCGACATAAAAGGAACAAAACCCATTTAAAATCCTAGGCAGAACTTTATATTTCGGTACTACGCGCGCCGTGGCGATCAGCGTACCAATAAGTATGCCGATCAGCAATCCCAAAACGGCAATCAAAAGTGTATTCTGTAATCCCTCAATCACTCGCTGGTATCCATTTTGTTCAAGAAATACTTCTAAAAACACATCCAGCTTTTGTCCAAAATTATCCATATATATACCTGCATTGCCAGACGGACCCAGCCTTTTTGTAAATCCGTCTGCCTTCTTTTATCTCAATTTATTGAATGCCTCCGTAATACACGTTGCAGGGGCAGAATCAATGACAACATAATCCACATTTCCATTCAGAAGATCCTGAACTGCCAGGGCGCCATTTTCATAACCGCATGTCGTCATCTTAAATCCATCAAAACCCCAATCCTTGTCGCCTTCACAGTAAAACTGTCCTGTTGTTCCATTTTGAACACCTACTTTGACGTCTTTCTCTTTTTCCTTCAGAATTTTTTCGACGCTTTCCGCATCCTTACAAGAATCAAACTCCGTGTTGTCCGTCTTCACGATTAACCGCTGCGCCGCATTATAATACGCATCCGAGAAATTCACATACTCTTTCCTGTCTTCTTTAATCGTCAGGCCCGCCATAGCGACATCACTTTTGTGCTGGCCTACTGAAAGGCATACGGCGTCAAACTTCATGTTCTGGATCACAAGTTCCTTCCCCAGCTTTTCCGCAAATGCAGCGGCAATCTCCATATCTATACCGTAGTAACTGTCGCCCTTCATATACTCAAATGGCTCAAACGAAGCATTCGTAGCGACTACAAGCTGGTCTTTCGAATCATCCAGCTTGGCGGATGTCACAGGGGCCGGCTCCCCATCGCCAAAATATTTG
This sequence comes from uncultured Eubacterium sp., assembly GCA_910584245.1. GTDB lineage: Bacteria > Bacillota > Clostridia > Lachnospirales > Lachnospiraceae > Eubacterium_F. The sequence goes on along the minus strand of CAJTZF010000010.1, from coordinate 83,333 downwards.
TTGCATATTTCATCAAACTTGCCATTTTGCTTGATCTCTTTAATAAACTCATTTGCCGCCTGGAGCAAATCATCCTGATCTTTATCTACACCAAAGGCATATTCCTCATCGGTCAGGTCGAGATCAATCACCTTCACAACGCTATCCCCCTTGCTTACCTCCACTCCTCCGGATGATACACTGCTGCTATTGCCTGTGTTTGAATTTTCTTTCTCCGTGCCGGATCCACCGCCGCAGCCGCACAAAGTCATACCAGTCATAAGAAGCACAAGTCCCATTGCCAATATCTTTTTCATATTCTTTCCTCCAATTCTTTTTTATATTTAAGAAGCCATCACTCAGTCAATGACCCGGATTTTGTTTATTTTCGGCTGATTTTCCGCCAATACCGTTCCGTCATTATCCGTCACCGGAGTCTTTTCGCAAATCTGGTCTACAATTTCGATGCCCTCTGTGACCTTGCCAAATGCCGCGTACTCCCCATCCAGGCTCGGTGCATCCTGATGCATAATAAAAAACTGCGAGCTGGCGCTGTCATAATCCCGGGAACGCGCCATCGAAATCACGCCCCGTACATGGGAAATGTCATTTTCCACTCCATTTGACGAAAATTCGCCTTTGATTGTCTCCTCGGAGCCGCCAGTCCCATTTCCGGATGGATCACCGCCCTGTATCATAAATCCCGATATAATACGGTGAAATGTCAATCCGTCATAAAAACCGTCGCCAGCCAGCTTCAAGAAATTCTCCACACTAATCGGCGCTTTGTCCGCATCCAGTTCCAGTTTGATTGTTCCATAATCCTGGACTTCAATTTCCACATGATGCTTCCCGCCAGCCGAATCCTTGTCCTTTTCGCCGCATCCGGCAAACGCCAGAATTGCCACGGCAACAAGCAGTAAAATACAACATCTCTTTTTCATTTTATTCCCTCTTTTCTGTTTATTTTTCTTCCCGGTTCTCCCATTCCTGTATGATGTCTTCACAGCTGTCCACATCGACCTCGTCGACCGCTTCCTTAAGTCTTTTAAACAAATCCCGCTGCCATCCCTCATAATAGTACTGCCCCATTTCCCCGATCACAGCTTCCATCTGGTCCATGTCGAGTTCCTCCACTGCACATCTCATATCCTCCAGGCATTGGTCAAGAGTATCTTTGGAAATACTCTGCTCCGCTGTCTGCTCCTCCTCTTCTGCACAGAATGGTTCCAAAACAACCTTATAATCCAAATACTGTTCCAGCATTTCATCCGTACACTCATGAATCCGTTTTGTATCCCTGGCATTCCCCGCCTTTTCCATCGCTGCCGCCTTCTCGGACAATGAGATTGCCCCAATTTGCTTAGAAGCGCTTTTCAAGGCGTGGACCTCAATTGTGTAACCAGTCCAGTCCTCCTTTTCCTCCAGCGACTTAATCAGATCGGCTTTTTTCTCGATTACGCGGTAATACTCCTTCAAAACGGTCCAGAACAGTTTCTCACTGCCCAAAATTCCAAGCGCATAAACAATATCCAGATCGCCGATCACGATACTCGTTTCTTCTATAACCTTATCCGGCAGTTTCTTAGAATGATACACCCTCTGAATCTTCTCGGGAGAAAGCCATTGCTTCACCTTTGAAATCAACACCCGCACTTCAATCGGTTTGGCAATAAAATCGTTCATTCCCTCGGCACAAAACATTTCCCTTGTCCCGTCTATGGCATTTGCCGTCAAGGCGATAATCGGCACATCGTTGTACTCCGTATGAAATCTTCGGATGATATGGGTCGTCTCGATTCCGTCTACCTCTGGCATCATGTGATCCATAAACACGATATCATAATGGTTCACTGAAATCTTTCCTATTGCTTCTTTTCCACTTAACGCCGTGTCAATTTTCATCTGAAGCGGTTCCAAAAGCCCTTCTGCGACCGTCAGGTTTACCGCATTGTCATCCACAATAAGAACTTCCGCATCGGGGGCAATAAAATCGAAATCCTGGTCACCCGAATCGTTGTGGTAATTTATGCCCATATCCTCTTTATTAAATATCATCGCAAGGTTAAGCACAAAAACCGGCTTCTTCACCACGATGAGGCTCGCAATATCATAGCGGATCTCACTGTGAAACCCAGTCAAAACAACTACGGTTATCTCGGGGTTCTCCCTGACAAACTCCTCGATCGGCGCCGTGATAAGCGATTGCTCAATAAAACAAAACAGCTTTCGCTCCTTTGGCAGTGTATAAAGTTCCACGCCGGAATTCAGTTCCCTGTATTCTACGCCGAGATTTGTAATATCCTTTTGCAGCTGCTCCTTCACGTACGCATTTGAGAGCAGGCCCACTGCATACATTGTTTCCGTTTCTTTTATATTAATGCCCGGCTTCTCGCTCACAATCTTCTGCGGGAGCTCAAAAGAAAAAATACTTCCCTTTTCATATTCGCTCTCCACATGGATATCCCCATTCATAAGCGACAATAACTGCTTGGAAATAGCAAGACCTAACCCCGTGCCTTCAATATTCCGGTTTCTCTTGCTATCCACCTGTGAAAAGGACTGAAACAGCTTTCCGATATCTGCCTTCTTTATGCCAATGCCCGTGTCCTCAACCGTGACAAACAGCTTTACTTCTTTCTCCGATATTTTGGCAAAATCCATCCTCAAAAGAATCTTTCCAGCCGAAGTGAATTTAGCCGCGTTATTGGCGAGATTCAATATAATCTGCTTGAGCCGGACGCTATCCCCTTCCAGTTTATATGGCAGATGGGGATTAATATCAAGAATCAGCTCAACCTCTTTTGTCTTGAGCCTTGTCACGATAATATTTGCCACATCATTTAAAACAGACAGGGGTTCATACGGCTCCAGGTTGATATTCATTTTACCCGATTCAATTTTTGAAAAGTCCAAAATGTCATTAATTATGGCAAGTAGCGTTTTGCCCGCCACCTTAATTTGATTTATATATTCTCTGGCAATCGTAGGGAGCTCTTCTCTTAATGCCATCTCCGCCATACCGATTACGGCATTCATCGGGGTCCGTATTTCATGGCTCATATTGGCGAGAAAATCCGATTTCATATTTACGGACTTCCCGAGCTCCAAATTTGCCTGAAAAAGAAGATTTCTGCTAAATGTAATATCCGAAAGAAGATCGGCCAGTGTGTAGAGGAAGTCGATCGCACTATCCAGCTCTTCCTGTGACACAATACGCAGCTTTTGTACAGCCTCAACCGCCTTATCCGGATCAGCGCCAATTTCAACTGCATACTGTTTCACTTTATTCAGGTCAGGCTTTTTCAACAAAACCTGCCCCCCGATAAAACACCCAATCAACTCATCCTGTACAATGATTGGCGCGGCAAAATCAACCAGACCGGCGTGGCACGTATAAGCAACCGCCTTTCCTTTCTTCAGCGCCATTTCCGCCCCCTGCTTATTACATTGTTCACAACGGGAACGGCCATCTGGAACAGATTGCATGCAGTATTTACAAAATTCAGAAACTTTAGACCCCTGTGTAACCATCGCCCCATCTGCATCCGCTGTAACAACAGCAATACCAGTCATTTTGGAAAAAGCATTCTGCATTCCCTGCAGTGTCTTTGTATCAATTAATCCTGATAAACTCAATTTATATTCCATAAAAATACCTCTGGTTTTCCTGTTTGATTGTTATGCGTTGCCGTCGTGAAGCATACTCAGCCGATATATTTTTTTATCGTGCTAATAAGCTTATCATGGTCAATTGGCTTTAGTAAATAGCCTTCTGGTTTCATCATGAGCGCTTTCTTAATTTTCTTCCGGTCTGAAATTCCGGTAAGAAAAATAACCGGCACATCCGTCGTAGTCTCTTTGGCCCGGAGTTTCTCCAATATATCCGGTCCATCCTCACCCGGCATTTCATAATCCAATAATATTAAGTCTACCCTTCTATGCTCTAAAAACCGAAATGCCACCTTTCCATTGACGGCCGTCGCAACGTCATATTCATCATGTAAATGCTCTTTGATCACTTTCAGCATCAATGGGTTGTCATCAATTACTAAAATACGCCCGCGCCCCCGGATACGCCTTTTCCGCCTTCTTCTTTCATCTGCCGCTGTCAGCTTAGGTTTTTCCGGCTTTTTCGGCTCTTCTGGCTTTGGCGTCTCTTTCTTTGACTCTTCCTCCGCATTCGATACAGGCGCCGGATTTACTGGCGCCTGCGCCACCGGCATCTGGCCTGGCACTTGACCCACCGGCATCTGGCCCATAAACATCTGTCCCGCCGGCATCTGGCCCATAGGCATCTGTGCGGCCGCTGACATTGGATCGGCCGGTATGTGGCCCGCTGGCGCCTGCGCCGCTGTATTCTCCTGGGCGGCCGGTTTCTGCTGTGCCGATAATTCCTCTTCCTTCCACTTTGCTAAAAAAGCGGAGATTTTTTCCTGTATTGCATCCGTCTCCAACGGTTTATGTAATATCAGATCCGCTATGTTCACCGCGATCTGCTCAAACTTGTCACATTCCTCTTTCGAACCAACTACCGCAAAAGGAAGTCTATGTTTCGCCAGTAAATGCTTAATTGGAATTATCTTACTATAGTCCTCCTTAGACTCATTACGGATACAATAAACAAAAATATCTGGCGTAAAATACTTAATATGTTTTACAACATCATGGTACCTGTTCGAGGTAGTCATTGTATCAATATTATCCATATGAGCAAAGAACTCGTCGATGATTTCATAATTATTTCCTGTAATCAAGGCTTTATATATCATAAAAAAACATCCCCTTTGCAATTTGTTTCTGCTTTTGAACCTATCAATTCATAATTATAACATATAATACTGCGTAATACAACATTTGTATGGAAAATTTGTTTGACTTATACGGAAAAAAAAGTTATACTTTTGTAATAATAATGGATGAAAGCAAACTTTATAAAAAAGGAGATGATACTGTGCTTCATTATTATTTTGACCCGACTTATATTCTCGTCATTATCGGTATTGTAATCAGCATGGCAGCCTCAGCAAATGTAAATGGCAGTTTCCGCAAATACAGCAGAGTACTGGCCCGGCGCGGCGTCCGCGCAGAACAGGCCGCAGAAACAATACTGCGGAATGCAGGGATTTATGATGTGACGATTCAACATGTATCCGGGAATCTGACCGATCATTACGATCCGAGATCTAAGACTTTAAGATTATCCGATTCTGTCTATGGCTCCTCTTCGGTATCTGCAATTGGGGTAGCCGCCCACGAATGCGGCCACGCTATCCAGCACGACAGCGGATATGTGCCGTTAAAGCTCCGCGGCGCTCTCGTGCCTGTCGTCAATTTTGCATCCAGAATTTCTATGCCAATGATCCTGCTTGGATTAATTTTAGGCTATGCGGGAATTGCACAGATTGGCGTAATTTTATTCGCGGCGGTACTCATCTTCCAGCTTGTGACGCTTCCTGTGGAATTTAATGCCTCCTCCCGGGCAATCCGGGTGCTGGGCGGCGCGAACATTCTCTACGAAGATGAAGTGGGAGCTGCCAAAAAAGTGCTCCGCGCAGCTGCCCTGACTTATATCGCCTCGGCTCTGGCTACTGCGTTGCAGCTATTCCGGTTAATCTTACTCACAAACCGCAGAAGAAACTAATTGACCGTGTGTTCCTATCTAAAATCCACCTGGATGGGAACACACGGCCATTTCTTTTTAAACCCTGAATTCTTTCATATGTTCATCAAGCGTCTGCGCCACACCTTGAAGCTGCTTGGCATTGCTCGAAATGTCCTCCACTACTACGCTTACTTCTGTGACAGAGGCGGACGCCTCTTCTGTTCCCGCAGCGTTCTCCTCCGCGATAGCGGTAAGGCTCTGTACGATATCTAACAGATTATCCCGGGCATGGTCCATGCCCTCTGTCTTCTCATAAATATTCGTGATACCATCCATCGAATGGTCAATCTCTTCTTGTACTTTCTCAAACATACTTCCGGTCAGATCTACCTTCTGCATCTGCGATTCCATAATTAGCTTCACTTTATCCATCGTCTGTACAGCCTTCGCCGAATCTTCCATAACCATATTCGTGATTTCCTGTACCTTCATCGCAGAATCATTGGATTGCTCCGCTAGCTTTTGAATCTGGTTCGCCACAACCGCAAATCCCTTGCCTTGTTCCCCGGCGCGGGCCGCTTCAATTGAAGCGTTCAGGGAAAGAAGGTTTGTCTCGTCGGCAATCGACGTAATAAGCAAAATAGCATCCTTTATTTTCATTGCCGACTCATTCGTAATATTTGTCTGCCTGTAAATCTGTTCAATCGAATTCTTTACTTCCGCATTGATATCCTCAAGTTCTTTTAATGTCTGAACCGCCTCAATGCCTGTCTCGTGCATAACCTCTACATTTTTGCGGAACTTGGCTACCTCCCGGTTCGTCTCCTCAACCATATTTCCAATCATGATTACGCTCTCCGTAGCCGCCTGCGTATCCACTGCCTGGGATGTAGCTCCCTCCGCCATATCATGGACAGCATGGTTAATTTGCCCGATCGTCTCCGCAGTAGCTGCCGCATTGCTGTTCAGGCTATCCGAAGACTGGTATAGCTGCTGGCTCTGGCCCTGCAATTCTGAAACAACTTTCCCGAGCTTATCCTGAACGACACATACTGAACGGGCCATCAGTCCCGTCTCATCACCATTTGTACAGAGCTTATCCAGCTCGGGTACTTTGGTAAAGTTCAAGTCGCCCATACGGGAAACAATTTCCGCAATTTTCTTAAGCGGGGCAAACATCAGCTGGAAACCGATAAAGGCAATAACAAGACATACAATCGAAGCCAGTCCCGCCGATACCGCCATAACCTTTGCCACCACATTTGCTGTCCCCAACACATCCTCTTCGTTCGCACTAACTACCAGAATAAAGCATCCGCGGGGATTTACATAATACGCCTCATACTTCATCTCGCCATCTACTTTATTGTTGGCAACGCCCGGCTCTACTTCTTTGCCTGCATTAATTTCCTTGGCCGCCTGCAAAATAGCTTCATTTTTCGCCGGTTTTCCGATAAGGTCAGCAGAAGGATGGTAAACCACATTTCCGTCCGCAGCGACAACATAGGCATAACTGTTGTCTACCCCCTTTACCTTTACATTCTCAAACAACTCCTTCAAATTTTCCTCTGACAAACCGACATTCACTCCATAGGAATACACCTCTATATCAAGAATTCTTCCATTGGAATCCGCGAGATCATATATATAATTTTGCGTCATATCTCTCATAATACTGTGCACCTGCGGCATCGCAACCAGCATCGTAGCCGCCGCAGTGAGTAAAATCATGATAGCGACAAAAAGAATACTTTTGTTTCTCAGAGGCATACCTATTACCTGATCCTGCCTGCCTGTCCTGCTCTTCTTTTGCCGTCTGGGTTTCTGCTCGCTTCTCTTCTGTCCCTCCAGCTTTTTCCTGTTTTTCTTCCTTTCACTTCTCTTTTCCGAAATCGGTTTCTGCTTCTTCGGCTTCGGCTCTTTGCTCTTCTGTTTGTTCTGCTTGTCACCAAACATTTTCTTTTTCATAGATATTTGCCTCCTTTACTCCTCCTGTCCGCCCCAAGAGAGCCGGTGAAGCTTCCCTCTCTGGTTCAACTCCCGAAACCCTTGCTGCCGCAATGCCTCGTAGAGGACTATGGCCACCGAATTTCCCAGGTTCAGGGAACGAATATCCCCAAACATCGGAATCCTCATCGCATTTTTCTCATTATTCAGTAAAATTTCTTCCGGAATTCCCGCACTCTCTTTACCGAACATAATATAGCAGTCATCCTCAAATGTTACATCCGAATAAATGCGCTGCGCTTTCGTAGTAGCCATATAAATATTCGCTCCAGGATTTCTTTCCAAAAAATCCTGGTAACTATCATAAACTGTGTAATCCAAATTCTCCCAGTAATCCAGACCTGCCCGCCTCACCTGCTTTTCCGTAATGCGAAACCCCATAGGCTCAATAAGGTGCAGCCTGGCATTCGCCGCCACGCAGGTCCTTCCTATATTTCCCGTATTCGCCGGTATCTCCGGTTCCAGTAACACAATATTCAACATGCTCTTATTCCTGCCTGATCGCCAGGTACATTTCCACCTTCGTATCACCAAAAATAAGCGGAATGCACAAATTTTTTGCATACGTGTTCGTGAAACTGACCTGTCCATGCGAAAGTGTCGGCGGTGTAATGTCAATACCAATCCCATTGGAAGAAAAGACCGTCGCCGCATTTCCCATAATCATGTTTCCTAATTCACTGAGTGCGCTCGCTGAAAAATCGTCTATCTGCTTTACCTCTGCCATACACATCTTAGATGCGATATCGCACGCATTTTTCTCTGTCATAGCCATAATAACCTGCCCACGCATCTCCCCGGTCACGCCAATCATAATCACCCACACGTCCGGACCAAACTTTGTTTCCTTTAATGACGGCTTTTGGATCGAAACTTCGACAAAACACATATCTTGGAGTACTTTTTTAGCCGCCATCAAAAAAGGATTGATATGTTCCGCATTTAATGTCGCCATATCTCCTTTACCCCTTTCACAAGTATCATCCCACCAAATTATCCCATTCATTTCGCCTAAATCTTATATATAAACATAGCATATTTACGACAGATTGTCTATAAAATTCTGTATCTTTTCTAATGCCCTTTTCAAATCTTCGATCGAATACGCATAAGAAATCCTAAGAAATCCCTCTCCGCATTTTCCGAAAGCATCGCCTGGCACCACGGCTACGCGTTGTTCCTGAAGAAGGCGCGTCGCAAACTCCTCACTGCTCATGCCGAACTTAGAAATATTTGGAAATACATAAAATGCGCCATATGGCTCGAAGCAGGGCAGTCCCATTTCATTCAGCTCCTTAACAAGAAACCTCCTTCGCTGGTTATAAGATTCCCTCATCCGCTCCACATCTTCTATGCCATTTTTGAGCGCTTCGATTGCAGCATACTGGCTCGTCGTCGGCGCGCTCATGATAACATACTGGTGAATTTTCGTCATCTGCTGAATCACCACACGCGGCGCCGCCGCATAACCCAGACGCCATCCCGTCATCGCAAAGGATTTTGAGAACCCATTAATCACGATCGTCCTTTCTGCCATTCCCGGAATGCTGGCAATCGACACATGAGGTCCCAGATAGCTCAGCTCAGAATAGATCTCATCCGACATGACAAATAAATCATTCTCTTTCACGATATCCGCTATCACCTGGAGTTCCTCCGCTGACATAACTGCCCCGGTTGGATTGTTGGGAAACGGCAGCACGACCACTTTCGTTTTTTCCGTAATAGCCGCCCGCAGCTTCTCCCCCGTCAGCTTAAACTCATCTTTTTCTTCCAGCGAGATCTGTACCGGCACGCCGCCGGCCATTCTCACACACGGAAGGTAAGATACAAAACATGGCTCTGGTATAATGACTTCATCCCCCGGATCGAGCATCGCGCGAAAACCGATATCAATCGCCTCACTTCCGCCCACTGTCACAAGTATCTCATCCGGTCCATAGGGAACCTGAAACCGTTTTTGCAGATATGTACTAATTTCCTGACGCAACGGCAACAGGCCTGCATTGGAAGTGTAATATGTCCTCCCTTTCTCAAGAGAGTAAATACCCTCCTCTCGTATATGCCACGGGGTGTCAAAATCCGGCTCCCCTACGCCGAGGGAAATAACATTCTCTACCGTATTCGCCACATCAAAAAAACGGCGGATTCCCGATGGCTCTATTTCCATAACAAGCTTCGACAATGGATTCCTCATGGCGCAATCAACATCCTTTCATCCTCATTTGCTTCTTTTACAAGCGGAAGCCCGTGCTCCTTATATTTTTTCAACACAAAATAAGTGGCCGTACTCATAATGGACTCCATCGGCGAAAGCTTGGTAGTGACAAATCTTGCCACCTCTTTCATGCTTTTTCCCTCGATCATCACAGTGAGATCAAAACCACCGCTCATCAGATAAACACTTGCCACCTCGTCAAACTGGTAAATCCGCTCCGCCACCTTGTCGAATCCACGGCCGCGCTGGGGCGTAACCTTTACTTCAATTAGCGCCGTCACAATCTCATTGTCCGTCTTCTCCCAATTAATCAGCGCGGGATAGCCGCATATAATACCGCTCTCTTCCATACTGTTTATGCTCTTCTCCACCTCGTCCGGTGTAGAATCAAGCATAGCTGCCAGGTCCTCGGTCGTCATTCTTGCATTTTTTGAGATGCACCTCAAAATCTCTTCCTGTAACATTTCGTTCCTCTTTTCTAATATCTATTTTTAGCAAACAATAATACTCACACATCCGTTCCCGGCGGCACGAGAAACCGCTTTTCGGCGCCATTTATAACAACTCTGTCATTGCCGCCCGTAACAGTTCCAATCACAGCAGCCGGAATCCCCGCGAGTCTGTACGCCTCGACAAGCCGTGCGCCCTCGTGTGCCCCGGCCAGCAAAACCCCGTCCGATGCAATCAGGTAGGGATTGCAGTCAATAAACTCACAAACCTCAATTGTTTCCTGGCGGACCGGTATTTTTTTCAGCTCCACCTGTATCCCCACACCAGACGCTTCCCCCAGCTCCCACAGGGCGCCAAAAACGCCTTTCTTGCCCGCATTGTAAAGAGCGGTCACGCCAAAAGCTACCGCCGTGTCCACATCCGGCACACTGCTCATTTTATGGAAATACGACCCGCTGCGGTCAAGAAAATCATTAGAAAAGCGTTGGTCCAGACAATCGCCGGCCGCATTGTGCCGCCTTGCCCGGACCAGGCTGGCGGCTCCCGCCGCTCCCGCCCACTTCGTCATGACAATGTCCTGGCCAGGTTCAAAATTTCCACTTTTACGATTCGTATCCGCCGCGGCAAATCCGGCGCCTGTAAGAGCAATTATAGGCTCTGTTACCACATCCAGCACCTCCGTGTGCCCTCCGAGAATATCCACTTCATGTGTACGGGCCATTTCAGCCAGCTTATTCATAATGGATTTGAGTTCCCTCTCCTCCCCGGCCGCCGGAAAAAACAACGTTATCAGCATTCCGGCAAGCTGCCCGCCCGACGCTGACACATCATTCCGGAGCCGTTCAAATGCGATTTCCTCTGCAACACCGGCACAGCCTGTCACGGAAACCTCGGAAAAAACCATCTGTTTCCCGCCGGCTACAGCTCGTGCGCCACACTTTTGCCCGACCGCCGGCCCACTAACCAGACAATCACTCCGATAACAAATATTTTTCAGTATGGAGCGTTTCAGCACAGTCTCCGATATTGTTCCTGTCCGCATCTCTCTATTCCCCGCTATCCTAATAACTTTTTATTCTTTTAAGGCTGTTGGTTTGGATCTGGCTGGGCTCCTGGGTCCGGCTGGGTCCCCGGATCCGGCTGGGGAGTAGCCTGCTGGGTCTGCTGTCCATCCCCTGAGTTTCCTGTCTGTCCCGCATTTCCAGCATTTCCACTATTCCCGGTGTCCTCTTCGTCCTTTCCGGTATCCCCGCGCCCGGATTTTCCGGTAACAGGTTTTTTCGTGGCTTTCGGCTTTTTCGTAGCCTTTGGTTTTTCTGTCTTCGCAGGAGTCTTCATAGCCCCTTTTACCACATACCTGGGCGACGCGGAATAGGTGCTCGTATTTATTTGCGTTTTTGTCTCCTTGCCATTTACCGTCACTATTTTCCACAATCTTGCCTTATAACCTATATGTGCCTGCTGCGTAACGCTCATGTACGATTCCGGTTTTGTCTTATCATATGTCACTTTATCCGCTCCCGGCTGAATCGTATCCGTAACTTCGGATTCAAAACGGATCTGACGGTTGGAATCCCTTGTCTCTTCCCCATAGAGGGTAAAGTAAATCGTCCCATTCTGTGTGCCGCCCTGGATATAAATTGGCACATCCGTATTATTTTTAAATTTAAAATCCTTATAGTCGCCAGCAATCGCGGCATCCATCGAAGGCTTCACATAGCTGACCACCATAGAGTGGGGGCTCCTCGCTACGATCTCAAGTTCTGCCCGCAAAACGGCGTTGTACAGCGTCGTAGACACCTGGCAAACACCTCCGCCGAGACTGTCCTCCACCTTACCATTATTGTAAGACGCCGCCTCATAATAACCATTTTCTTCCGTGAGGGGTGAGATGGCATCATGCACGGAAAACGTGTCGCCAGGATACATCACAGAACCGTTAATGAGCCTGGCCGCATTCGCCAGGTTCTTTGAGCGGTTTACATTTCCCGCGCTGAATGTGGTTGAAAACGTACCTATTTTGTCCTTACACTTGGCGGCGGCCTCCTGGGTCACCTTTGGCCGCTCCACTTTGACGTTGGCGGTCACCTGGATCGTGCCTTCCCCCTGGAACTCCTCCACCGCTTTCCGTATGAGCTGGCACGTTTCGTCCACATCGAGAGTGACGCCGTCTCTTGATTTCGTGTAGACAAAATTCCCGCCCTCCATTTTGACCTCGGCGTTCTTTACCTTTGTGCACTGCTCCTTACATTTCTTTTTTACAAATTTCTTTAATGCCTTCTCGTCCAGCTGCGTCTCGATCGGATAACTGATTTTTCCCTGGGCCGCCTCTTTAATAGCCTTGTAATTACTTACCATACCCCCATCCCGTCCGACAGCCATCGCCTGATCCATGAAATCGCCTGTAGAAAACGAATAACCAACCTCACCAACCGTTGTTGCCACTGTTTTTCCATTTACATCAACCTCAATCACCTGGCCAGCCTTCCCTGATGTATAGGATTCAACTGCCCGGGCCGCCTCTTCTGCCGTCATCCCTCCAATGTCAATTTCTCCAACCTTTATCCCCTCACATATTTTCCCATCTTCTGGCCTCAACTGGCCATAACTGAAAAACACATATGCCCCAATCAGGCCAAACATAACGAGTACGACAAGCACAGCTAATAATATTCCTCTTTTTTGCAATTAAAGTCCTCCCTTGCACATTTTCTTAATCTGTATTAAACTATAGCTTAGGAACGGTCTCAATATAAATCATTTTCGAGCCGTTTCTAAATATATGGTAATACGACTCCTGCCAACATTGCTAAAATAAGCACAACACAAATGACAACAGCTACCATACGCTGTTTTTTGCGGTTCAACATCGTCATTACCTCCTTATAAAATATTTATATACGGAAAGGATGAATAAAATGTTTGGTAATATTCCAATTCCCTCCCTCTTTATATGTTTTCTCATCTTCTGCGCATGGCTGAATTATGAAAAAAATAAATCACATAAGAAACAGAAGCGCAATTCCCAAAAGTTCTGGGACCGTGAAGAGAAAGCCAATCACACAAGAAACAAGGATATTTCCCATCTGCCTATGTTTTCGCCGGATAAATCACGCATTCCGATGCCGGCGAGCACAGACGAAAATGTAACCTACTACCAGAATCGCGTCTGCGCAAGTCTGGAGCAGCCCATGATGGACCTCTCGGGCTATACAAATACCGACTTAAAGTTAGCATATGGGACAGGAAATTTCAATACCTTATCCGAATATGACCGAAACTTTAATGATTTTTTAATGAATATGACTAACTTGGGAAAAGCATATTTTTCAGCCGGTTATTTCGCAGACGCCGCCGCCGTTTATAAGCTGTGTATTGAATCTGGCTCATGCAGGCATTCCGACTACAAAGCTCTTGCAGAGACATATACCGCTATGGGAACCCCTGGAAAAATCAGCGAGTTGATTTCAGAGGCAGAGACCTCCGAACTGCCCCGGAAAGCTTCTCTTATCCGTCAACTGCGCTCCATCCAGCATCCAGCGGAATAACCCGTGCACTGTTGTTTAGTGGATTCCGGCGACGGTAATCAAATACGAGGGAATAAGGGGAAACCTTTCGAATTTTGTTCCGCTCCATCAAGTATTCCAGATCCAGCACAAATTCATCCACATAAACCATATGGAACAATTGTTTCGACGTAAATCCGTCATACCCGGTGAGCTTGTCCGGTTTTTTTGCCTGTCCATCCAAAAAAGACCTCACCGCTTCCACATATTCTGGCTTCCTTTTCCGCACAAAAGACGGCGGATTCTTGACATAATCCCTCAAATACAAATCATACGTAAGCGTCTGGCGAAACTCCTCCGCCTGCTCCGCAAAATAAGTATTTATGTAGTCCCATAAAATTTCATACCGGGAAATGCGGGTGTGTTTCCTCTCAAAGTAACCATTTTCATCATAATAGGTTCCAAGACGTTCGAACATCGTAAACGCATCGTCATGGCACTGCCCGAGAAGCGCCATCGTCGCCTGGAACTGAAAACTATTATAATATATTTCGACCATTTCTTCAACCCACTTAAGGAGCAGTATATCATCAAAGGACAGCCACCGGGTGGCAAGAACCTCGTACGGCGGCTGGTTCCCGTGCGCTATTGCGTATTCCGCTTTCTTCTCTTCCATGTACGACCCCTTTAAAATTTTCAAAAAACCGAGCTGAAGCTGGTCGGGCTCCATCGCATACACTTCATTGAATGACCGCCGGAAAGATGCAAGATCCTCATACGGAAGCCCCGCTATCAAATCGACGTGCTGGTGGATCCGCCTCGTCTGCCGGACCCTCGAAAGATTTTTGGCAAGCAGCGGCAAATCCATCCTTCTCTGGATTTCCTGTATCGTTTTGCTATTCGTCGATTGGATCCCAATCTCAAACTGCACAAGCCCGGGACGGAATTTTTCAAATAATGCAAAATCCTCTTCGCGCAGTAAATCCCCACCAATCTCAAAATGAAAATTCGTCACGCCATTGTCATTTTTCCAAATATATTCCCAAATTTTATATGCGTGCTTGTGATTACAATTAAACGTCCGATCCACAAACTTCACCTGCCTGGCCCTGTGGTCTAGAAAAAACTGGATTTCCTCATATACGCGGGGAAGGCTTCGGAAACGAACCCCTTTTTCAATTGAGGACAGGCAATAGCTACAGGAAAACGGACATCCGCGCATCGTCTCATAATAAAAGATACGGTTATCCATCCCCTCGGCAGCATGGTACGGAAACACGAGATCATCCATATCCATTGCCTGCGCCGGCACAGCCGTACGAACCTTACCGCCGGTGCGGACACACAGTCCCGGTATGCTGCCATAATCCTCCCCGCCACCGGCATCATCCCCATTCAAATAACATTCCAAAAAACGGCGGAACGTCCGCTCTCCCTCGCCCTGTATAATCATATCCACAAAAGGATTTTGTTCTAATACACGGGGGGCATCGTAAGAAACCTCCGGTCCCCCTAGTATAATGATCACTTCCGGATGAATCGCTTTCAAATCTGCCGCGATATCAAGCACATAACGAATGTTCCATATATAGCAGGAAAAACCGACCACTTCCGGGGAACACCGGTAAATCGCCTGTAAAATTTCCTCTTTCCGATGATTAATCGTGTATTCGACAATGCCAACCTGGTCCGAATACTCCCCGGCATTCGCCCTGAGCGAGTACACCGCCAGATTGGAATGAATGTATTTCGCATTGATAGCAGTCAAAACCACCTTCTCACCATTCAAATTCATTCCCCTCCTTATTCACTGGCATCCCTGTTTCCCATTCGGTTATACCGGTTGACAGCCATACCCGTGCCAAGCAGGCACCAGTACAAAGGCGCCACTGCCACTGTGGAATCATTGGCGAGCCCAGTTACAATATACCCAAATGTGCCGAGCATAATGCCAAGCCCTATCTTTTCACTGCTGCGGAGACCCCCGCACAAAAAATACAGCCTTATGCTCTCCACAAAATATAATCCGTAAAGCGCCAAAAACGCCAGCAATGAAACAAAACCTGTCTGTACCCAGATCTGCAAAAACATATTGTGCGGTTTTGTGACAACCGCGCCGTCATACCCTACATTCTTCATTCCCACATAGTCGTCATTCGGAAACTCATAAACAAACGTATTGGGACCGGAACCATACAAAATATGTCTTTTTAACAGCGGAAAGGTACGGGACCATATATATCCCCGGCGGCTTCCAAAATGCTGGTTTTTCTCAAAACCGATACTCTCAATGTGCCTCAGGCCGTCTACCTTATCAAATGGATTGTACATGCGGTAACTCATCCGGGAGAGGCCGCTGCCTATATCATTCTCCTTTGAAAGCACAATTGTATACTCTTTTCCAACCGAAGGCGTTTCAATAACAAAGGCATCCAGCTCTTCCCCGTCTGCAACTACACACTTCTCGCTAATTTCAATTTTTGAAAACCGTTCATCCTGGAACTTCACCTTATCGGTATTCCCTTCCCGGAACCAGCTTACTATTTTGTCCCCGCCGTCTGTCGCTTCATACTCATACACCCCATCCTTTGCCGTCACCGACAGCTTCAACAAATCATCCCCACTTGTGCGCATATATAAAAGACCGCCCTGCGACTCCAGGCTTTTTACCTCAAAGCAGTCCGGGGCCGGATTTGTGATCTTATTTACGCCGTATTCAAAAACCGGCCGGTTTAGCCCCACTACAATGCCGATCACCGCCACGCTGGCCCCCAAAGCGGCAAAAATCCTCCCAGGATGCCTCTTATTGTGGATCACAAAATATACGGCAAACAAAATAAATGTCGCAAATACCCCAATGCAGCCTGTCACCGATTGTGAGCCGAGAAGCATAATAACCAGGAGTACACTTGAAAACAGTGCAATGCCGCTCTGAAAGACTGCGCTCTTCCGTTTATGAAACGACACCAGCGACAAAATGGTCGGAAGCACCAGCGCCACATAAGACCCGACATAATTCGGATTGTTCAATGTCGCATACACTCTGCCGACCTCAAACTTAAATGTAAATTTCAGTTTCTTTTCAGCCATGAAATTCATCACTGCCATGCCGGCCTTACTTCGGAAAAAATCATACCCGAAATATTGCATAGCGCCCAAAAATGACAGAACAGCCACTCCCGCCAGCAGTCCCCACATAACGATCCGGATCTCTGTCCTGCCGGTGACAAGCAAATAGGAAAAGAAAAGCGTAATGCCATACGCACAAATAATAATCATGCCTTCCCACTGCTCATAGCCTCCCCACAGCGCCATATCCCGGTGCCCGGACAATATCGTGGACAGCACAGCCAATCCGATGTAAACGGCGAGAGGAATCATATACTTCTTATGCAGCTGCACAGGAGAGACGGACAGACGCACATCCTTTGCAAAATATTGCCGCACCGCTGTATAAAGCGCCAGCAGGCCGCAAAGCAAAATCAACATCTGCCCTTTCCAGTACAAAAAGAAATCATATGCAACGTCAGCATTCGAAAACCAGGGATTCTCCTTTAAGCCGATCTGGTAATAACACGCACTGACGACAAGCGGAACGATACTTACTACTATAGCCAGAAGCGCCGCTCCCATCCTGTTTTTCGTATTCAAAAAACCACCCCTTTTTCAAAAAAGGACGAAACCGTTTTTCCGTTTCGTCCTTTGGAACTATTCGTTATGGAAGCTGAATCTCCGAATATTCTTTCGGCGGAAGTGGTTTTGTGGAATCCTTCACAAACTTTCGGACAGCCTGCGCGCCTTTCGCCACTGGAATATTCGTGCCGGCTCCAGCCACACACCCGCCGGGACATCCCATTCCCTCGATCAGACAGCCATCTTTCTTTCCCGCTTTCGCCATCAGAAGCATCTTCTGGCATTCACTCAGCCCCTCCACATGTTCAATAAGAACTTCCGTATCCGGATAGTATTCATTGATACATTTCTCGATGGCATTAGCAACACCGCCTGCCACGCCATAACCACGGCCCGCGCCGGTCGCATCGTGAATTGGCTCCTCGGCCTCGTAAGTCTCCATGTCGATTCCTTTTGCCTCAAAAATGGCGGCCAGCTCCTCAAACGTAATGACGAAATCTACATCGCTCCGCACCGCTTCACGGGATGCCTCAAGCTTTTTCGCCGCACACGGCCCGACGAAAACAACGCGTGCATTCGGATGCTTCTGTTTAATGGAACGCGCCGTGGCAACCATCGGCGTCAACGCACTGGATACCGCCTCAAGCATATCCTGTGGAAGCGTCTGCTTCGCGAGCACGGACCAGGCCGGACAACAGGATGTCAGCAAGAATGGAAGCTTGCCGGTCTTTACCTCATGTACATAGTGCCTTGCCTCCGTAATCGCCCCAATATCAGCGCCCAGCGCAACCTCGTATACTTCTGAAAATCCGATCTCCTTCAGCGCCGATTTGATTTTCCAGAGACGCACATCCGTTCCAAACTGTCCGATCACCGCCGGCGCCAGCTCAACGATAACCTCATCCCCCTGCCGGATCGCCCGGGCAAGCTGGAAAATCTGGGATTTATCTGCAATTGCACCAAATGGACAGCTTACCATACACTGGCCACATTTTACACAGACATCATCGTGAATCCGCGCACGGCCGTGCTCGTCGCTGTCAATGGCCTTTACCCCGCATGCGGAAGCGCAGGGACGCACCTTTTTGGCAATGGCATCATAAGGACAGATCGCCTTACATTTTCCACATTTTACACATTTATCCACATCAATGACAGAATGTCCGTTTTCCATGCGGATTGCACCCGTGGGACATACTTCATGGCAAGGGTGTGCCACACATCCGCGGCACTGGTCGGTCACCTGGTATACATTGTCCTCACACATCGCACAGGCGGAAGGAATCACCTGCATCAGAGGCGGCTCATAATATTTATCCGAAATATTGCTTTCACTCAAACCACTCGTGATATGTACAGGCTGGCTCTCCGGCCGAAGCGACATACCCATCGCAAGCCGGACACGTTCTCCCGCAATCGCACGTTCGCGGTAAATACTGTCACGGTACAACGGCACATCGGACGGTGTGATCTTATAAGGGATCGCTTCAATATCATCCTTGATATTATCCGATTCAAAAGCGATCTTAGCGACTTCCGTAAAAACTTGTCTTCGAATTTTCGTAATGGGGGTTTCTATACCTCTCATGCTGTTCTCTCCTTTGTCAAAAATGTTTTCTATTCGTAGTACTAGGATACCATATAAAAGGGCAATTGTCCAGCGGCATTCCTTGTCATAACTACAACGCCTGGCCGACGCGGCTCAAATAAAAGAAATTTTCGCGCTTAGTAATTCTCCACATCTTTTACACCAGGCAGCTGCACAAAGAAACAGGTTTTATTCACTTCATCACTCGTCACCCAAATACTTCCCATATGCCGCTCCACAATGTGCCTCGCAACCATCAGTCCCAGGCCGGAACCATCTTTATTTCCGTGATTATTCCCCCTGTAAAATTTTTCAAATATACTGCTCCACTCCGATTTTGGCACAGGCATGCCGGTATCCTCAACCGATATCGTGATTACCTCCTCACCCCGGCTGATTCTGACTCGGATTTCCGTATCCTCATCCGCATACTTTACCGCATTTTGAAGCAGTACAAGAAATAACTGCCGGATCCTGTCATAATCGCCATCAATAAGTGAACACTCATCATCATAGTCCAGGGTAGAGTGAATACGTTTCTCATTCATAAGCACTCTTATGCTCCGCAGGGAATCCTGCATCACCGCAATTACATTTAATATTTCCGTATCCATCACAAAATCCGGGTTCTGCATTTTGGATAAAATCAACAAATCGGATACGAGCCGTTCCATTCCGGCGCATTCATTTAAAATCCGGTCAAAATACTCCTTCTGCTTCTTTTCGTCCTCGACATATCCATCCGCCAGCGTCTCTGCATACCCCTTGACGACTGTAATCGGCGTCCGCAGCTCATGAGATACATTAGAAAAGAAATCACGGCGGTTCTGCTCCAGGTTTTCGCGGAACTCCTCTGCCTCTACCAGCTTTGCAGACAGTATATCCATACTGTTCGCCAGCATACCAAGCTCATCCCGGCGACGTATTTTCGTATTTTGTGCATATTCCCCCGCCGCCATCCGCAGGGCGATCTCCTTAATCCGGATAATCGGACGCACGAGCTGACGTGAGAAAAAAGCGGCTATGGCCAGCGCAATAATCAGCGCAATCACAACGCTTAAAATCATATATTTCTGATATTGTACAACGGAAGCCTGCTGATAATCGATCTCACCAGTTACTAAAACAACGCCAACATTTTCCCCTCTGGTATTTTTCACAGGTGTAGCGAGATGAATCATATCCTTTTCATAAATACTGTCGTATCCAGTGTAGCTCTTCGTCTTTCCGTTACAGGCGGCGCGGATCAACGCATTCATATTCTTTTCTTTTACATTCAATTTGTTCACATCTACATTTGTATAGGATTCATCCAACGGCGTGTCCGCCGAGGGATTCGCCAATACCCAAATATCCGTGTTCCGAAATTCACCAAAATCCTTTAACGCGCTGAGATATGCGAGAAAATCCTCGCTGTCATTTCCCGCCATTGCCTCGCTTATTTGTTCGGACACGCTGCGTGCAATGCCTTTTAATTCCGCTTTATAAACCCCCATAATATTGCGGGTATTAAACCTCGTAAAGACAAGTCCGGCGACCGCCGTCATAATAACGAGCGCAACGGCAAAATAAATACCGACTCTCCAGAAAATCTTTTTCAAAACCAACCTCCGTCAGACATTTATCTCGAACTTATAACCAAGTCCCCATATCGTCTTGATCTCCCAATCAGGATGCTCCACCTTGTCCAGCTTCGCCCGAAGCCTTTTAATATGCGAATCGACGGTGCGGCTGTCGCCAAAATAATCCTGTCCCCAAAGGCTGTCCAGCAAATTATCCCGGGTGAAAACCTTGCTCGGATTTCCTGCTAAAATCCACATCGTCTCCACTTCCTTTTTTGTCATAGGTACCTTCTCGGCGCCGACAAACACCGTGTAAGCTTCGATATTAATCGTCAAATCCCCGATCGTAAGTACTTTTTTATCTGAGGTCCCCAGCACCCGTCCCATGCGGCGCAGAACGGCGCGTACCCTTGCCATAACTTCGCTCGGGCTAAATGGCTTTACAACATAGTCATCCGCACCGATATCCAGTCCCATAACCCGCTCATAGTCCTCACCTTTTGCCGTAATAAGAATAATAGGCACATCCGACGTCTCACGAATCTTTTTACACACCTTGTATCCATCCATCCCTGGCATCATAATATCCAGTAGCACCACTGCCGGATTACACTTTTTAAACATCTCAAATGCCTCGATTCCATCTGATGCCAGCACAGGTTCAAATCCTTCCTTTACTACGTACATACCCAAAACCTCCCGGATATCCTCGTTATCGTCCGCAATCAGTATATGCTGCATTGTCAGCTCCCCTTTCATTCAAGTCTTCCTATTCACTATTTATAACGAAAATTTATGTTTTTTTTGTGACAATTTCCAATTCACTGGAAATCCTGGCGCCACGACCCGGTGATGCAAAGGTGATGACATTTTTATGCCACAGCCTTTTGATACACTCATCCCATAAAAGTAAATTGTTTTTTACGTTTGAAAGGTCGGATCTATATGAAAAACAGACTATTTTACCTTATGCTTTTTTGTTTTTTTGCTTTTGCTGTGGCAATTACTTCCCAGTCTGCCACAGGGAACTGTGCACCAAAAAAGACAAAGCTCAATATTAAAAAGCTGACGCTCACGAAAAATGACACCTATACGCTTAGAATATACAATTCGAAAAAGAAGCAAACGGTGAATTTTGTCTCTGACGACCCAAACATTGTGTCTGTCAAAGAAAACGCTTCAAATGGTAAATCTGCCGTAGTAACAGCGGCGAATATTGGAACCACTTGCGTGCGCGCCCACATATATAACCGGAAATCGAAGCTTGTACGCACGTTGAAAACAACGATCCGTGTGGCGCCTCTGGCGGTCAGTATCAAATTCGCCCAACGGAAAATCCACCTGAATGTTTCCGATACGATGAAGCTATCTGTTCTTATTAAGCCAAATCTCTCACAGGAACTTCCGCTGTTCAAATCGTCCAACAACGATGTGGTTACCGTAAATTCCAAGGGTATTATAACCGCAATCGCCCCAGGGCATGCAACACTCACGGCTACGCTGCTATCCAGCGGGCAGAAAGTGAAATGTGACGTCTACGTCCACGAGGCGCCTCTTTCTGAGGAGCCAGAACCAGAAGAATAAACATTTACCCGGTCTCTATACAAAAGAACCGCACCCCTGTGTTTCGTTTCTTACAGGGGTGCGGTTCTTTTGCCGTGCATAGAATCTATCATCCTCTACTCGATTCCTGTCACCTGATAGTCCTGGTCCTCCACAGCCTTTTTGAGAACCTCATCCGGCACATCTGCCGCCAGAGTCACTTCCGCCGTACCGCTCTCATGGCTTACAGCCGCACTCTCAACACCGTCCAGCGCCTCTAAACATTTTTTCACTCGCGCCTCGCAGTGCCCGCACATCATTCCGTCAATTTTCAACGTCTTTTTCATTCTCTTTATCTCCTTTTCTTTTTTTCTTCGCACGCGCGCTTTTTTTGCGCTATGCAGATCCAACAGGTTCAGGCGCAGGGCATTACTCACAACACAAAAGCTGGACAAGCCCATTGCCGCCGCCCCAAACATCGGGTTTAACTGCCAGCCGAACAGGGGAATCCAGATCCCCGCTGCCAGCGGAATTCCAATCACATTATAAATAAATGCCCAAAATAGATTTTCATGGATATTTTTCAGCACCCCGCGGCTTAGCCGTATCGCCGCCGGAACGTCCGACAGCCGGCTCTTCATCAACACCACGTCCGCCGCATCGACCGCCACATCCGTGCCTGCACCAATCGCGATGCCGATATTCGCCCTTGTAAGCGCCGGCGCATCGTTGATGCCATCCCCTACCATAATCACTTTTCCCCGTGTTGCAAACTTCCGGACCTGCTCTTCCTTGCCGTCCGGCAACACCCCGGCAATTACTTCGTCCACACCCGCCTGCCTGCCAATGGCCTCCGCCGTTTTCTGATTATCTCCTGTCAGCATGACAACCTGGATACCCATGTTCTTCAATTCCTGTATCGCCTGGGGACTGTCCTCCTTAATGACATCCGCTACCGTGATACAGCCGAGAAGCGAACTATTTCTTGCAAAATACAGCGGCGTCTTTCCTTCACTGGAAAGCCTTGCACCCGTCTCAAGGATCGCCTGCGGAATATCCGCCTGCTCCTCAATGTATTGCTGCTTCCCTCCCGTAATCCGGTCCGGCCCGGAAATTCCTGTCAGCCCATTTCCCGAAATGGCTTTAAATTCTTTGACAGGTTCCGCCTGGATACCACGACTGTTTCCATACTCCACCACCGCTTTTGCCAATGGGTGCTCACTCTTGGATTCAAGGGCATAGGCAGTGCGCAACAGCTCTTCCTCCGAGGCGCCCGGCGCCGCGATCACGTCCGTAACTTTCGGTTCTCCCAGTGTAATAGTCCCCGTCTTGTCCAACACGGCAATCTGCGCCTTACCGGTTTCCTCCAGCGAAACTGCCGTCTTAAACAAAATGCCGTTTTTGGCCCCCATTCCGTTTCCAACCATAATCGCTACTGGTGTCGCCAGTCCAAGCGCGCATGGACAACTGATCACAAGCACGGAAATCCCGCGCGCCAACGCGTATCCGAAATTTTGTCCCGCTAAAATCCATACCACTATCGTCACCGCTGCAACCGCAATAACAATCGGCACAAATACACCGGAAACCCGGTCTGCCACTTTCGCAATCGGCGCCTTTGTTGCCGCTGCGTCGCTCACCATCTGTATGATCTGGGAAAGGGTCGTATCCTCTCCCACACGGTCTGCCCGGCACGTCAGAAAGCCATCCTGGTTTATTGTCGCCGCGGAAACCACATCTCCTTCTATTTTGTCTACTGGCACGCTCTCTCCCGTAAGGGCCGCCTCATTCACCGACCCACTGCCCTCCAGAACGGTCCCGTCGACAGGAATGCTCTCCCCAGGCCGCACAACAAAAATATCGCCTTTCTTTACCTGGGCGACAGGCACCTCTTTTTCCACGCCATCCACGAGCAACACCGCCCGCTGCGGGGCCAGCCGCATCAAACTTTTAAGCGCATCCGTAGTCCGCCCCTTCGACCGCGCCTCCAGCATTTTTCCTACAGTTATCAAAGTAAGTATAGTGGCAGCCGATTCAAAATACAGTTCATGCATATACCGGTGCATCTCCGAAAGATCTGCCGCCGCCAGTGCATAGCACATACCAAACAGCGCATACAGACTATAAATGTAAGCCGCCCCCGCCCCTAACGCCACCAGGGTGTCCATATTGGGCGCCCGATGCATAAGTCCCCGGAAGCCGCTAATAAAAAAGCGCTGGTTTATTACCATAATAACCGTCGTCAGCAAAAGCTGGACCAGTCCCAATGCCATATGATTGCCCGCCAGCACTTCCGGAAGATACCACCCCCACATCATATTTCCCATAGAAATATACATTAAAATAGAAAGAAATACAACCGAAGCAATCAGCCTCGCCCGCAGCTTCGGCGTATCATGGTCTTCCAGTGCCTCCGCTGATCCAGCCGCCCGGCCCCCGGAAACCCGGCTCCCTTCCTCTGCACTGGAATTTTTTGGCTCCGCATGATACCCCGCATCCTCTACTGCCTTCAATATGCACTGCGTCTCCGCCGTCCCCTCTACTCCCATAGAATTTGTGAGCAGGCTGACGGATACCGATTCCACGCCAGGTACTTTAGAAACCGCCTTCTCCACGCGTGCGCTGCACGCTGCACAACTCATTCCAGTCACCTGATACTGTTCCATAACTCTAATGGCACCTCCCTCCGATTATCATATTACTATTTTTTTCATCCTAATATTATATACAATGTTTGAAAACAAAGCAAGTCTTATACATTTTTCCCGTGTTATGCAAAATAAATCAATTTATTTGCTAAATATATCATTGAGAGATCGGATTCGATAGTGGTATTATTGTAATACTAAATTGAAAAAGGAGGTATTTGCATTGAAAAAAATCATTTCAACGGATAAGGCGCCGGCGGCGATCGGACCATACTCGCAGGCAATTGAAATAAATGGTTTGATCTTCACATCCGGTGTGATCCCGATCGTTCCTTCTACCGGCGAACTCGTAAACGGTGGAATTGAAGAACAGGCGGAGCAGGCGCTAAGCAATCTGGCCGCGCTGATTCAAGCATCTGGAGCGAAGCTGGAACATACGATTAAAACAACGGTATACATAAAAAACATGGATGACTTTACGAAAATAAATGAAATATACGCAAAATATTTTACATCCGATTTTCCTGCACGCTCATGTGTAGAAGTTGCACGACTTCCCAAAGATGTACTTATTGAAATAGAAGCAATTGTAGAAAAGCAAAACTAAACCTGGCCGCTCTGGAAATAATTTCAGACTTCACAGTCTTGACAACACGGCACATTGTTGGTATACTAAGATTGTGGCGTAATATTTTTGTAACATATTTGTAATTTTTATAAACGTTTGTAATCATTACAAAAGACCGCTTTTTAGTGAAGTACATTTTGGAGGGAATAACATGCAAAAAAAAAGAATATGTAAAATATTCTTAGGCACAGGCGTTGTCTTGTCCGTCGGCTTTTTTGGAAACTATATGCCGGCTCTCACTACGACCATGTGCACGGAGACGGAGCTTGCTGGTATGTCATATACACTCCAGCAGTTTGTGGACGCGCAATCGGTGGACGCCGTTTCCGACCCGGAGGCAATCGTGGCTTTTCCAGACGATCCTGCCACAGCTGCCCCAAACGCAGCTGGAGATACGACAGATCCGAATGCCCCCGCCGTTTCAGGTGATGCGGTTTCCGCAGACCCGCCGGCAGAACCAACAGCTACACCTAGTCCAACATCAGAATATGATAATATTGGTATTTCCATTGCAGCAGATTATGTCAACGTTCGAAAACATCCGAATACGGACAGTGAGATCGTCGGCAAACTTTACCGCGGCAGCGCTGCCAGAATTCAAAAAACCGTTGGCGACTGGGTGCAAATCACATCCGGCCAGGTGGAGGGATACATTAAATCCGAATATCTGGCAATCGGTTTCAGCGCTGAAAAACTCGTAGACAAATTCGGCACTAAAATGGCAACGATCAACACGGAAACCTTGAGAGTGCGCGAGGCTAAAAGTACAGACAGCGCCGTCCTTACTCTTGTATCCGGCGAAGAGAGTTTTGAGATTCTCCGCGAGGATAAAGAGTGGGCAAAAATTATGGTTGACGGTGACACAAAGGGATTTGTATTAAAAGAATATGTAGATATTACCGTTAAATTTAAAAAAGCCGTGTCTATTGAGGAAGAGCGGGAAGCAGCAAGAAAGAAAGCCGCAGCAGAGGCGGCCGCCGCTGCTGCAGCAAGAGAGGCCGCTGCAAGGGAAGCAGCAGCACAGCAGGCTTCCAGTAGCAGTTCTAGTTCAGGTAGTAGTTCCAACGGCAGTTCAAGCTCTGGTAGTAGTTCCAGCGGCAGTTCAAGCTCTGGTTCTAGCAGCAACCATTCGAGCAGCTCGTCGAATCATTCATCTTCGAGCAGTTCATCGAACAAATCGAGCAGTTCAAGCTCCGGCAGCTCAAACTCAGGTAGCAGTTCATCCGGAGAAAGCAGCAGTTCCAACTCCTCTGGATCCGTCATTGGCAGCGGAGATGGTTCATCCATCGCTTCCTATGCGCTTCAGTTTGTTGGTAACCCATATGTTTATGGTGGCACGAGCTTAACAAACGGTACCGACTGTTCTGGATTTTCTCAAGCTGTATTCCGTAAATTCGGAATCAGTCTTCCAAGAACCTCCGGCGAACAGTCCGGGGTTGGCAAAAAAATCAGCGTATCGAGCGCAAGGGCCGGGGACTTGATCTTTTATGCAAAGAACGGCCATGTAAACCACGTGGCTATATGCATCGGAGGCGGAAGGGTTGTTCACGCAAGTAACCCAACTACTGGTATTACGACAAGCAACATGAATTACCGTACCCCTTACTGTGCGCGAAGAATTGTAGGATAACGCAAAGCTAACGTTACATCCACTTAACAAAACAGACATATAAGAAACCTCATGTTACACCGTTTCTTATATGTCTGTTTTTTATTAATAAGCTTGAAATAATGTCCTTACACTTCTTTCATATCCGTAAGCCGCCATGCCAGATGCTCCTGGGACATGACCCCTGCTGTATACTGTTCACACATATAACGATATTTCTGCTTAATTATTTTAGCAGTCCCGTCCGCATAAAATACTTTTATTTTCTCTTTTGATTGAATTTCTGCATGACTGGAGTCTATGTTTTTCACAGAAGAAATAGATACCTTTTTCACTTTCTCACGGATGCCTCGCTTAAAATAATTTTTCACTAAATTATTCTGCTGTTTATAGATTGCACTGCCTTCTGCCATTACCTCGTGCAACTTGCCAACATCCCCTGTATTTACAGCATTGGTAAATATGTGGACATATGCTTCAAACGCCTCCTCCGGCGTACTTGCATACTTCACGCGGTACATCCCGGGAACGTACTTCCCAAACCTAAGCAAATCCATGACGGCACTTCCACTAACTGACGTGCTCCTTGTCTTCCCCTTTTCCCCGGCAAGCGGGCCAATGCCTGTGCTGCACGTAAGACTGGCCGCAGCAATTAAAATCGCACACATGGGAACCAAAATCCATTTCGCATAACTTTTCCTCCGGCTGATCGCGCGGATTCTTGTCGCCATCTCCCTTCCCTTCCTGCTCATCGGCACCATCGAATAGAAGAAATCCCCCCGTGCGTGATCTCCAGCCAAGCGGACTAGCATGTCCCCATAATAAAACCTTTTCTCCTCCCCGATCAGCTGAATCGTCGATTCATCACAGAACAGCTCCGCATCCTTTTTGGAACACAATGCCGCCAACCACAAAAACGGATGAAACCAATACAAGGACACAAGAACCATACGTAGCATCGCCCATATGTGATCGCCATGCCGGTAGTGTACATACTCATGTGTAATCATCTGCTTTACATCCTCTTCGTTCACTCTGCCAGACGCCAGAAGACCATTTGGCAAATAAATTGCCGGCCGGATAAATCCATACAGACATGGACTTTTAATCCCGGAAACCGTATATATCCCAACACCTTTTCTCTGTCCATATAACACACGGTTCCGTTTCACCTTCCACGCCAATCCCGCATTGGATATAATCATCAAAAGAAAAAGGGATACCGAACCGGCAATCCAGACTGCGCCAAAAAACCAGCTCCCGTTAATACCAGCAACCAAACCGGTATGGAAAAGCTCCGTCCTACGGGGCTCCCCTTTGCCTGTCCGGTCAACGCTGCCGTCTGCCCCTCCCTTAGCATCCTCTACTACACATTTATGTTCAGACAGTTCTCCAAAAGAGAGCCCTTGCTCATATGTCCCGCCCTGTTCTGGATTTCTCTGCTGTTCTTTCCCTTGTACGATTCCATTCCCCTTATCCGGCCTGCTATCCGCTATTTCTTTTACAAAAAAATGGCGCGAAACGATATTAGCCACGCTGACGGGTGTCGATAAGAAATTCACTGGCACGAGAAAACGCAGCAATACTAAAAGCCACAGTGCATAAATCATAGCATACGACACCTTTCCCGAAAACATTTTCCGAACGCCGTATATAATTAACACAAGAAGAGAAGATTCCAGCATCCATTCTAAAAACCGTACCATCGCTTCAACCTACTTTCTTTTGTTATCCTCTTTCACATTTTGCTCCGCCTCTTCTAAAATTTCCCGCAATTCCCTAATGTCCTCTTTCGATAAATCATTTTGATTCACGAGTGCACTCATCATCATGCCAATACTGCCGTCGTAAATCCGCTTTAAAAAATCCCTCGTTTCCTGTACTACTACATCTTCTTTCTTGACTTTCGGAAAAAAATACTTCGTCTTCCCTTTCTCCTCATAGCCGATCAGCCCCTTTTCCGACATTCGGCGAACCATCGTTGCGCTTGTGCTCTTACTCCACCCAGCCCGCTCATTTAAAAGAGGGACAATCTGCATCAGCGAACGGGGCGATTCTTCCCACAGGCAATTCATGACATGCCACTCACTGTTTGTCACGCGAATCTCTTTTTTCATCTGGCTATCCTCCAGTTTCCGCATTTATTTTACTTTGTAAACCATATTATATTACAGCCGGTTTCCCTTGTCAACAAAATTCACAAAATAGTGGTTGACATATTAAACCTGATCTGTTATATTTATTTTACACTGTAAACCAACCCATTTTAACGGCACACCAAGTATACTAACACTGAGAGGAGGAAATCGTTTGAAACAAAATAACAACATAAAAAAAGAGGAGCGTTTTGGACTTCAGGCTCTGAGAGGTATCGGCATTACCGGAATCGTTCTATACCACCTTTTCCCTTCTGAATTTTGCGGCGGATTTTTGGGAGTTCCACTATTTTTCGTTTTATCCGGGTATCTGATGTATACTACCAGCCATGCCGCCTGGGAAAAAGGAAACTTTCACATCGTCTGCTACTACAAAAAACGCCTGGCCAAATTATATCCGCCGCTATTCGCCCTGATTGCCGTTATTTGCTGCTATCTGACCTTATTTGAGCATAGCAGGCTGGCGGGGCGGCAGGGAGAAATCAGAAGCATCTTATTCGGATTTGATAACCTGTGGCAGATCCAACAAAACACCTCTTATTTTTCACGAATGGCAAATGCTTCCCCGTTTACCCATCTGTGGTTTCTGTCGATGGAACTCCAGTTTTACCTGGTGTGGCCTGTTCTATTTCTCCTTTACCAAAAAGGATGCCAGGTCGTGAGCGGGCGGAAACTCTGTTTTGTTTTCCTTATCATGGCGCTAATTTCAGCGGGATGGATGCGGCTTGTTTACATACCGGGGCAAGATCCCTCGCGCGTATATTATGGTACGGATACAATGGCATTTCCGCTGCTGCTCGGTATTTTCCTCGGGGCCTTCCGGCAGCAATATCCAAATTTCCGTCATACATTCCGAAAAAAAAGAAACGCAATTGTGATATTTGGACTTTTCGTCCTGACAACCATTCTATTATTTGTAACAATAGACGGGCAGTCTGATCTCGTTTATCAGGGCGGCATGTTTGTTGTCAGCCTGGGGTTCGCTTTCATGATCTGTCTTATGGAGGACAATAGCGAATGGTTAAGCACTTTACTGGAATCCTCTCTTATATCGTTACTTGGCAAAAAAAGCTACTGGATTTATTTATGGCACTATCCCGTTGCCGTGTTAGCATTTTTATAATAAAGAAAGCGAATAACGTTCACTTTGAGGAAAGGAGGTAAATATGAATCAATTATGGATTATAAAAAAATATGCAACTACCATTTTTTTGCTCTTTTGCACGATTGTGAGCGGCTTTGGCCTTTTCACGGCGCCGGAGTCAGATGAGAATGCCCTGGAGCGGGAGCTGCGGCACAATGAACAATTACTTGAACAGGTCGCACTCGCTGTCCCGAAAAAACAAGAGGATGGAAACAGGTCGAAGCAGGAGGCAAACTCAGTTTCTGTCATAGGTGACTCTGTGTTTCTCGGAGCAGCGCCTACCTTTCAGAAACTTCATGGCAACGCCGTCATCGACGCAAAAATTTCCCGCCAGGTTTATCATGGTCTGGATGTGGCAAAGAAGATGAAGAAAAAAGGTACGCTGGGAGACACCGTTATCATCTCCCTTGGCACTAACGGTAAGTTCAATCCCGCCACGGGCCAGGAACTGATCGACTATTTAGGAAAGAACCGGGAAATTTACTGGATCAACGTGTATGGCAAAAATATAAACTGGCAAAACAAAGTAAACAAAACAATTGAGGACTTAGCAAAAAAGAACAAAAACGTACATATCATTTATTGGACCAAAACTGCAAAAAAACATCCCGACTGGTTTTACCAGGACGGGACTCACTTAAACACAAAAGGCCAGCGCGGATTCTCCAAACTTATTTACAAAAAGGTACGTTAAAAAACAGGCGGGCGGCAGACTATTTCTATCTACCTGCCGCCCACAGCCGGTTGTTTTATGTCCCGGACAAAATTCTCCCCGCATCGATCTCATATGTGCGGTCACATATATACTCAATATCCTTTTCATTATGGGACGCCATTAAAATTGTTTTCCCTTTCCTTTTCTCTCCGACAAGCACTTCCCGCATATGGAGCATCATCTTCTTGTCCAATCCATTAAATGGTTCATCTAAAATCAAAACGTCTGGTTCTTCCATTAGGGCCTGGGCAATGCCAAGCCGCTGCCGCATGCCAAGCGAATACTTTTTTACACTCTTTTTATTATCCGGCTCCAGCCCGACCATTTCCATATAATCCTTGATCTCCTGCTTTGAAATCTTTTTATTAATACCCGCTAGAATTTTTAAATTTTCAAATCCGCTCAAATACGGAATAAATCCGGGGGTTTCTATAATAAATCCAGTAGATGGCGGAAATTCCACATCCCGGCATATCTTTTTATCCAGCACAGTAATCTCTCCCGTAAAGGAAGTGTGAAATCCGCAAATACACTTCATCAGCATCGTCTTTCCCGAGCCATTTCCGCCGATCAGTCCCACCGCCTCTCCCTCGTTTACATCGAGGAAAACGTTCTCTAATATATTCTGCTTCTTTATCACCAGCGATACATTGTCTACCTTAATCATGATAATATATGACCTCCTATCATATCCAGATTAACCTTATTTGCTCTTCGATAACTGATGGCAGCCAGACACACGAGTAATACAAAAAACACTCCCATCGAAAGCCACGGCGAAAATATATATTGCCTGAAATAACTCCTATAATGTGCCCTCAGCACCGAATGGCTGATCGGAAAAAACCACATCATACCCGTTCCAGCCGCTTTCAGCGCACACCCAACTGCAATCTGTATCATTAGCAAAAAGAAAAATAGCAGTTTTCTCGAAAACAGGCAGCCCACCAAAAAAATCATAGAGCACAAAAGCAAAAACAGAAACATCAAAAAATAGGAGAGGAAAAATGCCTTATACGGCGACATCTGATAATATAAGTTTGGCGGTACAATAACATCCATACGGACCGTCGCCGCCTCACCAAATACCTTATCATAATCTGTGACAGGGATGCTCCATCCATTCGCCAAAAAAGAATGATTTGCCGTCTGTACAAGCGTAGCTGACATCATAACCAGGCAGTACGTAGCAGCGCTCAAAACCTGGAATAACATCTCCCCCAAAATCCAGTTTTTCCTTCCCATACGCGAAATATAAAACATCATATTATCATCCGCTGTCGGGAATGATGAAATTAAAACAATATACGCTAGCGGCATGAGCAAAATAATCCATCCTGAATTGACAGCCGCAATACAAGACTCAAATATGTTTAGCGGCTGATTCATCTCTTGCGCGGCCCGGAGCATCGGTAATATAATCAATTCCCGGATCGGCACAAGTATTACGAGCAGCATAACCATTCTGGGATTCATCAGCCATTTTATGTACTCACTCCGCGCCACAAGCAACATATTCTTGACATTAAGTTTCATATTTTTCTGCCCCTTTTCCATTTTATCATAAATAGGATAATCAATACTGCTGCTATTATCAATGGATAAAGAATGTTATTTTTTAAAAACCAGTCTTTAAACAAATAATTTAACATGAACGTAACGCTTAAATCAAAATATAAATCGTTGTATAGCAGCACCAAAAATGACGCGAGCAGCGAAATAGAGAAACTATAAACAACAAGATAACCAAATTTCACAGTAAAATAGCGAACTAATTCCGATATTCCCTGCCCCTCTCCTCCGATATCCATGACACCACCCGGATACACCTTGTAAAGATCAAAGTAACAGCAAACTACAAGTAAATAAATACCAAGTCCAATAAACACAATAATGCCGCTACTCATCAGCGAATAAAATAACCGGAAACCAAAATAACGAGGAGTGCCTTGCCGCATCTTCTCATATAGATGAAACATGCTTTTCTGCTCATCTGAGATATAAGACGCCAGAGGGGTGGCAACGACGACCGGCATAATCAAATACAGCCACAACGACGATGAACCAAAACTAAAAACGTCTTGTATACAAAACCTGCTATACTCCGATGGCGGTATTTTTTTTATTGTGTCAATGAACGAATACGTTTTATCATTAACGATAAAAAAAGGTTCCATCATACATATGGCTACTATCGTTATAATACTAAAAAAATACAACGTCTTTTTCTTTTTTAATATAATATTCATGTAATATCACCCTGTTTATTTGTCATCCTCATCCATTTCAAAATCAGTCGTAATTTCACCCGTTACCATATCAACATAAACATAATGTTCCGCCGATCTCCTAATTCCAAATTCAGAAGGTCCCTCCTTGTCCATATTGATCAAAAATGCATATACCGGCCTTCCCTCCACTTTTTGACCCGGCGAAGCAAACGCTGTTTCCTCTGTCTGGTACTTTGGATATAGCGCATATAAAGGAAGCAGTTTCGAGACCTTTAATTCATGAAAGCTAGCCAGCTTATCATTGACGAGCCTGACCGCACTTTCCAAATCTATAACTTCTGTTACTTGTTCCGCAGCGTTTATTTTTATTCTTCCGTGTCCATTTGAAAAGAACGTCAACTTGTCCCTGCTATCATAATCCATATTAACCCCTGTTTGCGACATGGACACTTTACCAGTATCATCGTCAAAACTGGCCGTATATGGATCCAGAAGAATTCCCCCATAAACAATGTATGCACTTAAAGAGAGTTGTTTTTTATTTGCCTTTGAAAATTTTAAGTCTCTGACATACACATCCGAAATACGATAGTCAAACGGATCTAACGGCATATTCTTTTCCAGCCAGCTTTCAGCGGCGCTTATCATATCCGCCAAAGGAACCTCCTCTTGTTCAAATGCTACACTCTTTTGTGACAAATCGTCCCTGCCAACCTCATATGTCTCTACTGTATCAACCTTTTTTACTTCATCCTTTATATAAGCATATGTCATGCCACTGATATAAGATATAAATCCGCTGTTTTCTATCGCAAAATACTTTTTGGCAGACGCATCATCACTTTCATATAAATCCGTCTTTCCCGCACCGTGGTTATTGACATGTATTGTGGATTCGTCTATATTAAACATCTTTATGTATTTATCCCGATTATCTGTAAATGCATCCTCATATGCCAGATCCAGGACAGCAATGCTCTCAATCTGAGAAAAATCCACATCTTCCGGCAGTGTCATATTATCAAGGTCAATCTGTAAATCCGACATCTTTGTCGTTTTTAATTCCTCGACCGTGCACCGCCTTAACTCCTCCGTATTTACCTGCTTATTGTCTCCATAACGGTCCATTCGCTCCTGTACTTCTTTTGGCGCCTCCTGGCATCCGCATAACAAAACCGCCAAACACAATAAAATGGAACATACTTTCATTCTCTCTTTCCCCATCCAATTCCTCCAATCAATAAAATGAGTATCCTTCAAGTTTTTTACAACATGCCCCCAAAAGATACCCATTGACAAACGATTTCCTGCAAATAATTAGTAGACAATTTTACCACTTGGATTACTGCTCCGTGTTCCAATATCTGTATACCTAATATAAGCTAATTCGTCTTTTCCAATCGCTGATGAAACAGATACCGACCCAGCTCTGCTAAAAGCGCAGTCGATTCCATTAGAAGTCGAGACGGCAATTCTTGCTCCTCCCCCAACCTTATCACAAGTCACCTTTGTAGTCGACTTTGTAGTCGTAAAAGTAATTTCACGCTTTGTCAGCCACTCACTAGACGGGCCATTGGTACGACATAGGCTCCAGCTCTTTGTTGCCGCTAATGAATTTACAGAGTAAAGCTGGGATCCGATCGCACACAATAGCGAAAAGCAGACAACCTTTTTTGCAAATGCATTTTTACATAACTTAAACATAACAGTACCCTCCTTGCTTAATTTTTTTATTGTTTTATACCATTATACTAAATTGATGACTAAAAATCAACATTCCATTTTATAATATATTAATTTTAAGTTTATTAAACTTAAAGTTCCATAAAAATATGACCTATTGCAGCAATCGCATAGGTCATAAAAACACTTCTTCATTTCAACATTTAAACCGCTATATTTTAACCTCCAATTTTCCTTGGTTTATATAAAGCGTCTCATCTGCTAATACACTCAAATCTTCTTTGTTATGACTGGCAATAATAATAGTCGTACCTTTTTCCCTCAACTTCAAAAACAATTCCCTAATATTTATTACACTATTCTCATCTAAGGCATTCGTTGGCTCGTCCAGCAGCAACAATTCCGGCTTCTCGAAAATGGCCTGGGCTATGGCAAGTTTCTGACGCATTCCCAGTGAATAGGCTTTTACCTTTTGCCGGCTTTCCGGATCTAATCCAACCATACGTATCGTTTCCTTTATCTCCTCTTCCGAGACAATTTTCTTTATCTTTGCCAGTATTTTAAGATTCGTAAGGGCATCGTATTGAGGAAGTAATTCTGTATTTTCAATTATTACACCCACACTAGGCGGAACACTAATCTCTTGGTGCAGCCTCTTTCCATCAATATCAATCGTTCCGGAAGTAGGAAAAATCAGACCGCACACTGCGCGCAATAACATCGTTTTTCCTGAGCCATTACGACCGTACAGTCCATATATTTTTCCTTCTTCAAATGAATAACTGATATCCCGCAGCACCTCCTTTTTCTTTATTGATTTACATAAATGATCCAATACCACTCTACTCATATTTCACCTCATTTCCGCAAAATGAACACCGTTCTCTTTTGCTCTATTTCACACAATATCCTTTTGTTGAAATAATTTGCAGCCAACAAATAGCCCCGCAATAATTATTCCAACTAAAAACACAAATTCTATTCCAGTCATCCAAAAAGAGCTACACATTTTTTCCCATCGCAACCGCATTGTAATGTTGGGAAGAAACAAAAATTGAAGCAATGAGAGACGATTCCCCAACAGATGCAAATTGTCCCCGGCAAAAAGGCTGAATAAATAGTACAGCATAACCAGGTACATAGCAATTCTTCCTGAAAACCACAGTTCCAATATCATCTGAAGAAAAAAGACAAAATAATATGCCAAAAGATTCACAATACAAATATGTAAAAATGAAATTCTGTCAATTAAATAGAGTTGTTTTGCCAGAAGAAGTTTTATCATCCCATAACCTGCCAATTGAGCAAAACTAATACCTATAAAGAGTGCTACCAGTCTGGCATTCAACCTCCAAAACATCTTTTTTCTTCCTTCCCTCACTAACCGGTACACCCCTGCGCCATACAGAAAGTTTTCGAACTCACTGTGCATATATAAGCTATAACATGCAAAAACAAAAAATTGAAGCATATAAAAATACATACTCGCCCCATAAGCAACTCCATCATAAAATGGAAGCATATCCCCATCCACATGTAACCGGGCCAGCATAAAATCAGCTAGTAAAATCAATCCGATAAAAATAATATTTTTTAACACTTTTTGATTATCCATTTTTACGCAATAAATCCTTTCCATTAAAGATAAAAGCTGTAAATAAATAAAAAAACAAGCTAAGCCCGGATAGTTTTACTATATTCAACATTATCTTTCCTATATGTATGTTACTTTCCAGCATATCATCCATAACAACCAAAGAAATCACTGGCGTCCAGTAGATTCTTGTAAAATAGGGCAAACCGACCAAAAAAACAGAAATAAAATAGACTGCAAATAATGCTTTTGTTTTTGTCCCTGCAACAATGTACATAAATAAAAACACCGTTCCCATCAACACATAATATAAAAATGTTAAAACAAGAGTAAGAAGCACGGAATAGTAATAACCCCATTTGAATAACATTTGAGGCCCAATCGTACCTGTCATAAACAAGACGGCTACACTTACAAACACTACTGTAAACATCGCAGCAGCATAAACCATTTTCCAATATAACCACCGTATATACGAAATCCTATTCATCCGGAGCAGTACCTGGTTATTCATATTTGGTAAAAACATATTGACTAATAATAAATAAAATAGCGTATATGCTGAACCATGCACATAAATATCATTGTAACCACTATAGGATGATGCGATATCATTCAGAATCGCTATATCTTTCGATCCTATGTCTAACAGATAATTTCGGTTTAGCAACCACCAACGTATCGCAAAAAAGCCGATTAGAAACACTATATATAGTTTTGTCTTAGTATTCATCGCATCTTACCTCATGCCACCTGCTAAACACTACAATTGCAAAAGCAATCACAAAGAAAATCAGCAAGGCCGGAAGAAAATATTCTGGTCCATATTCAATAAATGGCTGGATCGCATAAGTAATACTGTACGGTGATACAATCTGGCCAAACCACAAAAAGAAACAAATCGGATATGCCAGTTTATAACTGGGTGCCAGATAGCACACTGCATAACAAACCACTCCAAAAATTCCTGCTAATATACTATACAAAATCATATATAAAAAATAAGCCAGAAACGGATTTTCCAGAGACCACGCCCACCAGCCCGACAAGTCGCCTTCTGCCAGCATCAACTCCATTCCTTTAAAATCGCTTCCGCCCATAAACAAAAGATTTGCCAAAAGAAAATTTAGTAGCAAGCTCAAAAAAATAATACTAAAAAACAGCAAGAAGGAAACCGCGAATTTAGTCTGGACAATCTTCTTCCTGCTATACTGGGAAAATATAATCCCCGTATATCCACATGACTTTTCCCATATGTAAGAATCCCCATAAATCAAAAGAATATATATTGGCATCAACCATATAAGCAACATCTGTGTAATATGGCCGTGAGAGGCCCCTGATAAAAAAGCTGCTTCTGACGGATGATACAGAAAAACAGAAAAATCCCCCTCTTCGTGTAGATGCGGAACTACATTCTGTTGGAAATTTAGCAATATGTCCACAACAGGAACTAGAAAAATTAAAAAAATAAAAATACGGCTTTTGGATGACTTTAAAATTCGGTATAATTCTGCTTTTATAGACATAAAAGCTCCTCCTTTTTGCAACTTATAAATTATCTATTACCTTAGCTCAGGGTGTCAGAAAACATTAAGATAGCTTTTTGACACCCCTAAATAATTTACCTATAAATACTACTTAAATTTCTTATCCCTGGTACTTTCCTGTTTCTTCATCCCAAACCCCAGATACATTGTACCGAATTGAGTCATATCCATTATTTTCTGCCGTCAAATACACATTTTTCTGACTAGCTGTTTCATATGCAGCTTTGTAATAATTTTTTGTTCCTTGTTTTGCACTAATATCTCCACTTACATTTGTCTCATCATAAACTTCTAGCCAAAAATTTGTTATGGTTCCTGCTCCCTCTCCGCTTTTTCTCAGCCCTACTTTCCACATATTCTTAGGATCTGTTGTTTCGCGGTATCTTGCACCAGAAGATTCTACTCTTGAATTTGCGTGATAAGGTTTAATCATAAAAGCAAATGAATAATTATCATCCGTCGCGAATGCATTAACGCCCATACAAAGACAAAGTGTAACTGCACCAGCCAATACAAAACTTAATGTTTTCAATTTTTTTGTCATAACTTTTCCCTCCATAATTCTTTGCTACTAAAGTGTTTAATATTAAACTTTTTTATTTTAATATACATTTTCTACTGTATCATATTCACCTCTTTATTTTTATTATAATAATTAAATAATAAAACGTCAACACTATATCTTTCAATTCTATAATATTTAGTAAGTATAACTAAAATCCCAATAAAATATAACCTACAGCAGTAATTGTGTAGGCTACTACTTTACATCCAAATATTTTCTCACAAAATTTAAAAAGGGGTTCCCTCTTTACAAGAA
This sequence comes from uncultured Eubacterium sp., assembly GCA_910584245.1. Lineage (GTDB taxonomy): Bacteria > Bacillota > Clostridia > Lachnospirales > Lachnospiraceae > Eubacterium_F. The sequence goes on along the minus strand of CAJTZF010000010.1, from coordinate 44,465 downwards.
CAATTCACGTGTGATATACTTTCTAATCAAGGAGACGTTTGACATAAACAAGTGAAAAGGAATTTAGAAATGAAAGCACCTTACATAAAACTGGACAAAACCTGGCGAAACAGCTTTTTCTTAATGATGGGCAGCGTTATCATTATGGGATTCGGTGTTTCTCTTTTAAAAGTAACCAACCTCGGTACCGATCCCTACTCTGCGATGAATTATGGTATCAGCGCAAAGCTCGGGTTATCACTCGGAACATACCAGCTTTTTCTCAACCTCGCACTACTTCTATGTGTCCTCATACTTGACCGGAGCCTGATTGGTACAGGAACCGTTGGTAATATGCTTCTCGTCGGATATTCTGCTGATTTCTGTACCTTTATACTAAATCAGGTTATTCACATCCCACAGGAGCTATCCCTTGCCGTGCGCATTGGCGTCCTGATCCCTGCGCTAGTTATTTTTGTTATCGCGGCGGCCTGTTACATGCAGTCCGGGCACGGCACTTCGCCTTATGATGCAATTCCGTTTATCATCAACAACAAACTAGAACAGAAATTTAAGCGCAAAGATATGTTCAAAATAATCCGCCTCTGTTATGACGCGCTGGTCACATGCATAGCGATACTGGTCAGCGGTGAATGGGGTGTCACCACCCTTCTCATGGTTTTACTGCTCGGCCCAACTGTTGAATTTGCCGGAAATGTGCTCCACCGCAACCAGCGAAGATAACCTGCTTTCTTGCTATTTTTTTAATCCCACCAGAAAAACCATATCTTTGACTGCCACAGCGAATCTGCCACCTCGCCGAGCGTTCCACTTTGCGTGCACTGGTCTAACCGATCATTACAAAATGCATAATGCTCCTGTGCAACCTCCATCGCCTCATCCTTTGAAATCGGTTCCGGCAAAATAAACTCAAGTGTGTCGTGGGTAATTACAGCGGGAACCGCCATATATTTTTCATACCAATATTTACATATGGCCGCCATATCGTCCGGTGCAGGACATTCATTCCAGCCGCCAAAGGGTACATAAACAACGACCTCCCACGGCTTGTCTGTAGGCACTTCAAGCAAAACGACTTGTTTCCCATCATCATAAAATCCCTGTAGGGAATAGAACCCATCAATACTTTCACCGTTCCCAATCTCCCCCATCAGCTCATTCAAATCCAGCGCCTCCAAATCATCCTCTTCCGGCCCTGTAAGCTCTTTTAAATTCTGCTGTAGCAATTCCCTTCCGCCATTTCCTATATTCTGAAGCGTATCCTGTACATCAAATCCATCCTCTTGCTTTAGAATTCCGAAATAATCATCCAAAACATCATCCTCTGGCACAATCACAGGGGTGAATCCTTCTTTCTTTCCTTTTTCTACGGCCTCCTTATAAATAGCCATCACCTCATCCATAGACGATTTTTCAGGCAGTACCTGATACGGATACCCCAGTTTTTCCATCATACTTTCTAACAATCCCATAATTTCTGCCTCCACTCTTATTTGTCCGCCAGTACTTGGCGTCTTTTTATAAAAGCGGCGGCAATAGACATGCCGTCGCTAATACTACTCCTATCTCTATTTACTCTCGGTAAACTCCCACGATGCCACCTTATAACCGGAACCGCGGAATACAAAATAGACATCATGTACGCCCGTAAGCTTCTCTTCGATTTCCGTCTGTACCATGTCATAAGTCTCCTCACCTGTAGTTTTCATGTTAAGTGAGGCAATTCTATTTGCTGCAACAGTCGGATCATCTATAAATATTTCAATTGCACCATTATTCGTCGATGATGTAATTTTAGCAGCCACAGCAGCAGCGCCCTTTTCACCAAAATCCACTCCGCTGATTTTAGTCCAGTCTCCTGTGTGAATTTTATCAAGCACCATCGCGTGTACCGCATCGGATTTTGATGACTTCACCCCTGCACTATAAGAAGTCGTCGTGGCATTAATTGTTTCATACGGATTAAAGTTTTCAATCTGGGATGCCCCTTTATACGTAGGCGTAATACTGATTTGGTCCGTATCCTTGTCAACTTCGATCTCATCCACATGCAGACAGCGGTAATCTTTTGCTGTATGGTACATCATATTTTCCAACGCTGTTGAATGGTAAGTAATGTACTCACGCCCCTTGAACGTAAGCATATGATGATGGTTATTATAAGACTTTCCGTATATAGAGCTCGGATTGCTCAATATCGTACCCAAATATTTCAGGCTATCTGTACTCTGTTGTTTTTCGGGATCAAAAACAATATTCATCGGATCGCTTGATACATAGCACGCAATCTGCCCGGCCCCAATTGGTCCCAGTGCACCTGGCGCCTCAACTATACCGGGTACAAGGAAATTCGTACAATAGGAATAAAAATATTTGCCATGAAACTGGTTAATCTCTCCATCCTCAAAGAAATAGTATGTGTCCATCTCCTGTGGGTCACCATCCAACAATACTTTCCCAGTTCCCTGTTCAAACTTGATCTTAGCTACGCGTCCGGTTTTCGGATGCGCTACTGCCTTGTCTTGCGGCAATCCCCCGCCAAAATATACATAGGCGTCCCCTTTGTCATCGACAAGCACTGCCGGATCAAAACACCATTCCACACCACTGCAGTTCGGCGTATCTCTTGTAAACAACGCCACTCCAAGATCATCCTTCCACGGACCTGTCGGGGATTCTCCCTGTACATAACCGACAGCGCCTCCATCCGTATAAAATAGATAATATTCATCCTTGCCGTCGCCATCACCATCAATCTTCAGCCCCGACGGCGCCCATGCTTTCCCGCCTGACCATTTGCAATTTACCTTTCCAGTAACACTTTCAGGCTGGTTTGTCAGATTTTTGTTATCCATAAACCCTTCGTCGGTCCAGTTTACCATGTCCTTGGTAGACATAATCGTCAAAGAATGGTTGTTGTATCCATTTATCACCATCTCACCGTCTTCGTAATCGACACCTTCTGTTGTTCCGTAGACATATAGCTTTCCGTCCACATCGCTGTTATCGATCGATGTGGGATCCGCACACAAATTCCAATTCGTCAGCATACTAGTGATCGGATGTACAACCCCATCCTCTGTCGTATAAGTCAATCCCGGCGTCAGAAGAAGTGATTCCGCATCCCACGGCTGCTCGGACTCCGGCGTAAACGGATCGTCATTTTCGCCGCTGTATGTCTTTATCTCGACATTATTCTGCTTTATGCCGTTTTTGTACGCAATAATACCTTCCTCATATCCATACGTATAACTGTTCATAAATCGATAAGTTCCTGGTTCCATAGGTAAATCCTCCTGTCCTAAGTCCTCATCTGTAGGGTTCTCTTTATCACAAAACCGCAAAGACTTGATCGTAATAGTAATCGTTTTGCCATCGGCCAACTCATTTGGATTAAAAATCTGTAATCCCCGAACGCAGCCTCCAATATAAGGGTTGTTCGGATCCGTCGGGGAATCCGAATCGGAGACAGCTAAAACAATAATCCGCTCGCCATTTGCTGACTCTTTAATTCTTTGTCCCCAATCAGGATGTTTTCCAGCAGAGGAATCCCCATCCTTACCTTGCATATTTACATCATACAACGCATGCCCCAAATCTCCGCCCTCACTCGTATATGTGAGTGCAACCGATTTGTAATTACTGTAATAATTTTGTGCATTGTCCGGCAGATAAAAATTAAATGCCGCGTACTGTTTTGTAAATGTTAATGTAATTGAGCCGTCCTCATTTACTACTGATGCAGCCCCCTCTGGTAACTCATTTTTATACGAACTCTCATCACTAAAATCATAAATGGCTACCGGAGATGCCGTCTGTGCAGGCGGCGTATATTTCGGTGTCTCATTCGGAACTGGTGGTGTCGGAACTGCCGGAACTCCCGGCGTCGGTGTCGGATTCGGTGCTCCCGAACTTGCCGCCTTCATAAATGCAAAATATGCTGGCTTTGCATCATGCAACCCCTTGCCGAACATTAGCACATGGGATTCCTTCCGCCATGAAACGTCATCATATAAGCCCCACCAGGTCAAAGAGGTAATGGCATGATCCGATGCTTTCTGATAAGCTACAAGCTTCTCAGCCAGTTCCCCGACATATTTTGCCTGGTTCTCATAAGCCTCTTCAATAGTTTCATCCGGACGCTCATCAGGATCTACACAAATTACATCCAATTCCGTAATCTGTACTTCAAATCCTTCCCGCACAAATCGGTGAAGCGTACGAATATACGAATCAACAGAAGGGAAATCGACTGCAAGATGAGTCTGCATTCCGATTCCGCGGCACAGCTTACGGTCCGAATTGATATAATGGATCAGCTCAATAATTTCATCCGTATTCATATATGTATTATAATCATTGTAAAATAACGACACCGAATCCGCCAGTGAATATTTCTCCAACTCATCGTATGCGATTTCAAACGCCCGTTTTATAAACGGAGGCCTGTTGCCTAAATTTCCTTCCCTGTTGCCAAAAACAGCGGACCAGTTTTTATCCGGTGTATTGCTGAAATACTCATTTGCCACATCCCATGTATACACCACATCTCTATAAGCACCGTCATCCAGCGTATACACATGATGAATCATACTGCGTATATACATTTCCATGCGGGCATACATCTTCTCCGCCGAAACATACGCTGCTCCAGAATCCTTACTATAATCCTCTTTGAAAAACCATTCTGGAGACTGCGAATGCCACATCAGAACATGGTAACGGATTTTAAATCCATTCTCCTTTGCCATTTTCAGCGCCTTATCGACCGTAGTAAAATCAAACTGCGGTACTTTCTCCTCCTCATAGTTATCTGGAATAACATAATCACCCGTTTTCGCTTTTGCCTCCTCTCTGCTTATAAGCGGCATCCACCCTTGCATAATGTATCCTGGCTTCATCCCGTTTTCAAGCGTTAAACTGGAGTAATGTTTTTTCACATATTTAAGTATCTCAGGATCCTCAAGCTGGTCTATATTAATACATGTTCCCATCTTTCCAAAAATACTGTCATAAGTATCTTTAATACTCACAATCTCAGTAATGGAGACCTCATCCATGTAAAATGTGTCCGTACTGTCTGACAATTCAAACCATATATCAAGTTTAGCAAAATCTTCTGGCACAGTAATGGTTCCCATGAATTTTACCCATTCACCGGAAACCTGGACAACCAAAAGCTCATGTACACAATCCTCACCGTCCCCCGTCCGGTACATACATTTCAGGGTTCCACTGCCATTCCCCACTTTCGCATATCCTTGAACGGTGTAGCCTTCACCTGCGGCCACTTCTCCGCCCGCTTCATATACAACTCCGTCCGAAGCTGCCGTCCGATTCGAAACCTGAAGGCATTTGCCTTGATATCCGCCATCTACAACCTCTATATCCGCATTTCCCTGCGCCTTAAACCCTTCGGTCCCATTTTCAAATGATGCCTGCTTTGATAATTCTGGAACTCTAGGCGTCTCGGATGCCTGTGGCTCTGACGATACGTGTGGACCCGCCGATGTCTGCGCTCCCGCCGACTGCTGTGGCTTCGCAGACTGCTCCACCTCCGTCGTTTCCTGTGGCTTATCGGATTCTGCCACCCCGGCTGACTGCTGCGGCCTTGACGATTCTGACTGCTGCGGACCAGATGATGGCTCCGCACCCGCGGTTTCCCGCGGCTTATCGGATTCTGCTGCCCCGGCCGACTGCTGTGGGCCAAATGATCCCTGCGGAATAGCTGATGCCTGTGCTCCCGCTGATGGTTGTGGGCTGGCAGTAACTAAAACAGCCTCCGATGGCTTCGGCACAGTAGAAGTACCTGCTTTTTTATTTTTAACTGTCACCCGGCAAACTAATTTCTTTTTACCGAATTTGGCTGTAATACGTGTTTTTCCTGCTTTCCTTGCCTTCACTTTTCCTTTGGAAGAAACAGTAGCTACTTTTTTACTGCTGCTTTTCCATTTCACTTTTTTCTTCGTTCCCTTGACTTTAAGACGGACACTTTTTCCAACATACAAAGTAACTTTCTTTTTGTTCAGCTTTGGCTTTACCTTTTTCGCCATTGACTGTTCCGATGAAACGAACAAAGTCAAAATCATTGACAAACACAATAAAATAGCAATCGATTTGCGTTTCATAACTCTCGTCCTTTCCTGCCTTATATAACAAAAAATATCCGGGCAATTCATTATATTTTAATCTGGTATATTATATCAAATAATTCCAATCATGTCTACTCTATAAACGCTCGGATTTGTCTAACTTCCTTTACTATACATACATGGGGATATTTCTGAAAGTCCTCCCGTCCAGCCGTCCCTGTCAAGACAGCTATAAAATCAATTCCAGCCGCCTGTGCTGCCTGCGCGTCAACCACATGATCCCCCACATACAGCATCTCACCCAGCTCCATGCCAAGTTGCTGGCTTACACTCAAAATCCCCTCCGGATCGGGCTTGACATGCCGCACATCATCTCCGCCCACAATAATATCTATGAGCTGCCGTACCCCATTCGCACATAATATGTGATCAATCCTATAGCGGTATTTCGTAGTGACAATACCCGTTTTTATTTTATTCCTTTGCATTCCTTCCAGCATATCCGCAACACCATCATAAAGAACCGTATTTGCGACCATGATCTCATCTGCCTTTTCTACAAAATAATGTTCGAAACGTTCGATTTCACTCTTATCCGCCCTGCCAGTCAGCTTTTCATACGTTTTTGCCAAAGATAAGCCAATTGTTTTTACGATTTCACCGCGCCCCCGCTCCATAAGCCCCATCTGCTTCATTCCATAGTTTACACTCTGGACAATACCCTTCGTAGAATCACCCAGGGTGTAATCAAAATCAAATATTACCGCTTTTTTCATCATTCACCAATCTCCAAGTTTTCTATCACTACAATGGCAATACTCCGTAACACCCTATTAACACAGTAAATTCGTACTAATATTAAATTTATAAGTGAATATTTTATCTTGGGTATCGTATAATATACAAGAGGAGGCATACTATGTTTAAACTTTTTTCCAATACCATACCTGCATACCTTGAATCCGATTTAAACAATTTTATTAAAAACCCTAACTACAAAATTATAAACATCTATTATAATACCTGCATATTTGAAGGCGAGCTTACACATAATGTTTTATTGTACTATAATATAATCCCAACGGAATAATCCACAATTTCTTTATAAACCATTGTGATCCAATTAATAAATACTGGATTCATAACATAAAATATTTCTCTTTTATCATACTCTATTTCCTCCCACCAAATGCCTCAATCAATACGGGAACAAAAAACGCCATTCCGATAAGCAACATATTGATAAGAACCGACACGAATCCCATAACGATCCGTTTGGCCACTCCATCACATCTAAGCAAAATAGCGTTTACAACCCAGTCTATGAGAAGACATATTCCCCATACCGCATACATGACCATACCGTCGGCCCAATCGGATTCGGTAAATACAACTCCCAAAATGACTATAAGCATATTCAAAATAATAAAGGAGGCCGGGTCAATTGTAGCTTTCGATATTTTTAACACTATACCCCGATTAAAGCAGATCATTGCTGCAGCCATAATATAAAACGCATACATGTCAAGTGGTTTGTTCGATAGCACCTGCCAGATAATCCCAATGAGCAACAATACGATGCCAAACATCAAATTTATTCCCGGCGTCAGCCACTTTACAAATTTCTCATACATCTTATCACCATTCCTCTCCAAAAAGGTCCTATGTAAATTTTATCCCGTGTCACTGAGACAAGCTATGGGTTAATTCTCTTATATTCTGTATTCCCACCAGACGGATGCCGGAAACATCCAGATTTCCTCCCTGTTCAATCGCCATTTTATTTGCGTAGGGCAGAATGCATGTCCCATATCCTGTCTTCGCCGCCTCTGCCACCCGTTTTTCGCACTGCGGTACCGCGCGTACCTCCCCTACCAGGCCAACCTCGCCGAACAACACAGTGCGGTCGTCCATCACTTTCCCGCTCTGGCTCGAAAGGAGGGCGGCGATAATCGCCAGGTCAAGCGCCGGTTCTGTAATGCGCATACCGCCAGCTACATTGACGTAAGCGTCACAGTCAGACAGGCGGATGCCGAGACGCTTTTCAAGCACCGCGATCAGCAGATTCACCCGGTTATAATCCGTACCGGCCGCTGTCCTCCTCGGCATATTGAAATACGTCTGGCACACAAGCGCCTGTACCTCAATCATAAAAGAACGGCTCCCCTCAATCGCACATGCGACTACAGAACCGGACTCGCCGACGGGTTTTCCCTGCATCATATATTCAGAAGGATTCGGAACCTCAACAAGTCCTCTCCCCTTCATCTCAAACACGCCAATTTCATTTGTTGAGCCAAACCGGTTCTTGACGCCCCGGAGAATCCGGTAGGCCGCCGCCGCATCCCCCTCAAAATAAAGCACCGTGTCCACCATGTGTTCCAACATGCGCGGCCCCGCCACATTTCCCTCCTTTGTCACATGGCCGACGATAAATATACTGACCCCTCTGCTCTTTGCAATCCGCAGCAATACGCTTGTAATCTCCCGGACCTGGCTCATGCTTCCCGGCGCCGCATCCACATTTTCATCATACATCGTCTGAATAGAATCAATAATAACAACGCCCGGCTTTACGTTCTGTATTGCGCGGTCAATGATAGAAATGCTTGTCTCGGACAGAAGATATATCGAATCTGCAAACTCCCCGATCCTGTCGCCCCGCAGCTTAATTTGTTTGAGGGATTCCTCGCCCGACGCATAGAGCACCTTTTCTCCCTTATCCGAAAGATGTTTGCACATCTGGAGTAACAATGTGGATTTTCCGATGCCGGGATCGCCGCCCACCAAAACAAGCGAACCGGCCACAATTCCTCCTCCCAGCACCCGGTCAAGCTCTTTGATCCCTGTAAGCAGCCGCTGTTCCCCTTCGATAGCAATATCCTTCATTCGCGTAGGCTCCGCGCCGGAGACAGGAACTGCCGCCTTTGTCTTTCCGGCAGCTGTTTTGATTACAGGAGCTTCCACAAGCGTATTCCACTCGCCGCAGCCTGGACACTGCCCCTGCCATTTACCAGTTTCAGCCCCACATTCCTTGCAATAAAATAATTTCTTTTCTTTCGCCATACCTTTTCCTTATAAATGAAAACGGCACCCACCCCCGTCCATTGTCGTGACGAGAATCGATGCCGCTATTTCCGCCATCCAAATCCTTTTTCTTTTACAGTTCCCTAATTTTTTCTCACATCGACGGCAGCTTTTTTACCCTCATCGAGTTCGATACTTACATTGAGCTTTCCTCCCAGATTGGTCTTCATCGTACCAAGCTCCGTCTCATCAAGCATCACCTTGTATTCCTGGGATGGCTCCAGCTCCAGTGTAAAGCTGATATCCTGCGCTGCCTCCACCTGAAAGGCTACCCCGGTGCCATCGGCCACAAAGTTTGTCACAGTGCTTCCCGGTACGGATTCGTATACAAAAAGCCCATTTTTTTCTAGTTTCGTGATTTCGCTGAATGTCTTGACCTTGTACAGATCTCCTTCATACTCGAAATCCGACTTCTTTGTCTTCGAATCCAAAAGATAGTTGCCAAAACTCAAAGAACCATTATCCTCTTTGCAAATTAATTGCTCTACTACGCTCATGCCAGCGTCCTCCTTAGTTTCTCTTTGGAACGTAATGAAGTTACTGTCCCCAACCTCACCCAGTTACCCTCCACAATTTTGTTTCTGATTTAATTATAGCAAAAAATATAATATTATGCTATCCTTTTTTTGTGATTTTTTGAACAAATACGTTTTCCCCCTTGACCGAGACCCTCACGCTGTCACCAATCGAAATCCTACCGGCCACAACCTCTTCGGCAAGCGTATCCTCGATCTCATTCTGAATCGTCCTGCGAAGCGGCCTCGCGCCATAATCTTTGTCAAACCCCTTATCCGACACATACTGAATGACATTTCGCCCATACTGGACTGTCAGGTCCATCTGCGCTTTCGCGCGCTTTTTAAAACCGTTCAGCATTATTTTTGCTATTTCATACACATGCTCTTTCGCAAGAGTATGAAATACAATCATTTCGTCCATGCGGTTGATGAACTCAGGCTTAAAGACATGCTTTACTTCTTCCATTACGCCTTCTTTCATCCGCTTGTGCTCCTGTTCTGCGTCCTCCTTCTGCAAAAAACCAATCGTTTTCGGTGAAATGATCCGGTTCGCCCCGGCATTGGATGTCATAATAATAATCGTATTTTTGAAATCCACCTTTCTGCCCTGGGAGTCTGTGAGATGTCCGTCTTCTAACACTTGCAAAAGCATATTAAAAACATCCGGGTGCGCCTTCTCAATCTCATCAAAAAGCAAAACGGAATAAGGCTTCCGGCGCACCTTTTCACTCAGCTGCCCGCCCTCCTCATAACCGACGTAACCCGGCGGCGACCCAACCATTTTGGACACGCTCTGCTTCTCCATATATTCTGACATGTCCACCCGGATCATATCCTTTTCCGACCCAAACACAGCCTCAGCCAGCGCCTTGGAAAGCTCAGTTTTCCCCACGCCGGTAGGCCCCAGGAACAAAAACGAACCGATCGGCCGCTTAGGATCCTTTAAGCCGACCCTTCCGCGCCGGACGGCACGGGCCACCGCGTCCACAGCCTCCTCCTGCCCGACAACGCGTTCGTGAAGTATACTCTCAAGCTTTTTAAGCCTCTTTGTCTCATCCTTTTCCAGCCTGCTCACCGGTATTTTCGTCCACTTCGCAACTACTTCCGCGATGTGCGCTTCCGTCAGCACCTGCTCATTCTTTTTCTGCTTATTCTGCCATTTCTTCCTTTCCTTTTTCAGCTCCTCTTTTGCACTTTTCTCCTCCTCGAGAATGGAAAATACTAAATCCATATTGCCCTTTATAAGAGCGTTTTCCTTCTCCTGTCCAAGCTCCGATACCCGGTCTTCCAGTTTTCCCAAATGCGTCTCCTTTTTAATAACTTGCGTAAGACGGAGCTTGGCAGACGCTTCATCCATAAGATCAATCGCCTTGTCTGGAAGAAAACGGTCGTTGACATACCGATCCGAAAGCTTGGCGGCCGCCTCGATTGCCTCATCGCTAATTGTAATGCCGTGATAAGTCTCATACCGGTCCCGGAGCCCTTTTAACATACTCACCGTCTGGACTACTGACGGCTCCTCGATTGCAACCGGCTGGAACCTCCTCTCCAGCGCAGCGTCCTTCTCGATTCTCTTGCGGTACTCCTCCCTCGTAGTCGCACCGATAATCTGAATTTCACCTCTCGAGAGAAAGGGCTTTAAAATATTGGAAGCATCTATGGCGCCTTCGGCGCCTCCCGCACCGATCACAGTATGGAGCTCGTCGATAAATAAAATCACGTCGCCGGAAACCATCGCTTCCCGGATCGCCCTCTTAATTCTCTCCTCAAATTCCCCCCGGTATTTTGAACCGGCGACCATACCAGACAAATCCAGGGAAAGAATTTTCTTGTTCGCCATATTTTCCGGCACGGTTTTTTCCGCTATCCGGATCGCCAGTCCCTCTGCAATGGCGGTCTTTCCAACTCCCGGCTCGCCGACCATGCACGGGTTATTTTTAGTCCGGCGGCTCAAAATCTCGATGACGCTCTCAATCTCTGAATCGCGCTCATGCACCGGATCCAGCCTCCCCTCCTTGGCATACTCCACAAGGTTACGCGAATATTGATCCAGGATGGGCGTTTCCGACTTTGTCTTTTTATTCGTATTTCTACTATTCGCATACTCCGTTTTCGCCGCATTCAGATCTGCGCCAATCGTGAGTATAGCATCCACATACATTTTCTGCACGTTGACACGCAGCGAATCCAGGATTGCCATTGCGCTAGTATCTTTTACCTTTAATACAGCTAAAAGCAAGTGCTCCGTACCGACCTCCCCATCCCCGTTTTTCCTTGCGATCTGCTCTGCGGATACGACTGTGTTTTCCATTTTCGGGGTAATGCTGCAATCGGCCCGGTTTACTTTCTCAATCGTGCCGCCGGGGCTCATTTCCTTCAGCGCCGCCAAAATATCCGCCTTTTTCACCTCATTTTCCCTCATTATGCGGGATGCTGTCCCGTTCACTGCGGCGAGCCCATATAATAAATGCTCTGTGCCAATCGCAGTAGTCCCAAGCTTCAAGGCGACTTCTCCCGCTCTGCTGATTGCTCTCTCTGCACTTGCCGTAAAATCTTTCCTCATCATAAATCCTTTCTACCTCTCAAATATCTTTGCTAAAAATCCAGGTCATCCAGCTCCCGTCTCCCTTTACTGATCTTTCTTCTCAACACCATGTTAAGAATTACGATCAAAAGGGCGAGCACTAATACCATCAGGAACACGATCGCCGCATACAGCCACGCGTTTGGTACAATCTCAACTTCATCTGCCACATGGCCTCCCTCATTTACCTTTTGGACCATTGTGCCCGTGTAGCGCTGGATCGTCTTTTCTTCCCTGTCATACTGGTAGAGCGTTGGTTCCCCGCCCACTCCCTTTAGATACATCAGCAAATAATTATTCTCCAGGTCATTTTCCATCGTATAAGCGGGCACGCTCTTTCCGTCCAGCTCTACGCTCGTTTTTACATAGCCGGATGGAAGAACATCTTTATCGTCTACATTGACAACTTCAAATTGATACTGGTTCTGTATAAAAATAGAATTCTTTTTCTGAAATACGGAAAATGCGAAATCCGACGACCCATTTTCTGATTTTTCCCGGACCTTCGTCTGTTCCTCCGTCTCCTTCACAACCTGGATCTTATATACACGCTTGTCCCCGGATTCTGAACTAACGACAACCTTCACCGTATTTTCACCGGGCACCAGCCCGCTGTTGTCTTTCAAGCGCACTTTCTGTTTGCCGTGTCCCGGTACATAAGAAAAATACAATACCTCTGTCTTATAGTCAACATTTACTTTGTATTCCAGCACCTCCGGATTAAAATCCGGCGTCATGGAAAGGCCGTTAAAGGAAAGCGCTTTCAGCTTATTGTTTGTGCTGAGCACGACCTCCGGCGTCGGCTCTGGTGTGGCCTCCGGCTCCAGCGCATCGGACGGCAGCGGCGCCGCCGCCCCTCCATCCGATACGTTGACCGTGAGAAGATTCGCGGATACGGAAAAGTTTTCTCCCGAAGCATCTCTGATTTTTACATTTTCGTCGATAAAGCTGCCGCTTCCCTTTCTCAGCGCCTTAAATTGAAGGGAAAAGGTCTTTTTTTTCACGGCATCCTCATTTCCTACCGAGGAAATCCGAACCACTCCGCCGTCCCCGCCTGCTTTGCTGCCCCCTTGTACAAACTGAAACAAAGCCGCGTCATAGAGCAGGTTCATTTCCACATCGTTAAATTCCTTTGTCGAACTTACCGTACATACGACATGGAAAACATCGCCTGCTTTCACATTTTGTGATTTAGCCGTAAAGTCAACTTTTGCGCTCGCTGCGTGCGCCGGTGCAGAGCGGAGCATAACAGGCAATATAACGGATACCAGAACAAATACTATAGCCAAAAACAGTGCGGCTGTCTTCGTAACCTTCTCTTTCATACACTTCCTCTTTTCCTAAACTGGCATGCCGTTTGAAACGGCATGCCTATGAATATAAATTCACTGTAGATCATCCTTGTGGTGCGGCACAATTTTCGGCCGGCATATTCTCGTAAACCGGAATGGAAAATACGAGCGGAACGGAATCCAGCATCCCGCTATACGCGTTCTTCGTCTTCAACGCCTCGGAATTGGCTGCCTCCACATTTGTCATATACTGATGGTTATACGTGTTGTTTGGCGTCACATTAAATTTCTGGAGGTAACCGGTATTCTGACCCCTGTTTATATAATTGCTGCCGATATACATCGCCCCTCCTACAATCGAACGGTAGCGGTTGTTCCACGGACGCAAAAACGTATCGCCCTTGCTCGCCCAGGCCAACCCATTCATCACCGGATTCTTCCCACTCGTAGCGCCGATATTGTAGAAATTGAAAATACCCGGATAACCTTCTGCCTCCCCGGTCACGGCACTGCTTGTCGAAGCCGCCCCCGTCACTACCTCCTGCTTGCAGCGGGACGCCAAATGATATGGGCTTACGCCGGACTGCTTCGCCGCCTCCTGGAATGCATTCGCATAGGAAATCTCCTTCGTCTCCCCCGTCACATCATCCGTGTAGGTAAACTTTGCATTGGCAAAAGGCGTATTGGATAAAATCTGGCTGATTCCCTGTGTCGTCTGGTACTGCGACTGGTACTCCAGCAATTCAAACTGGAAAATGCCCTGTGTCGTCAAAAAGTTCCTCGGATCCATGTAATACATAATCGCTTCCCTCGAAGCCGCCACCCATGTACTTCCGTCAAATACAGTCCATTTTCCAGTGGCGGCATCATAAGCGCCCTCTTCCTTTGACTTCCAGGCCGCCGACTTAGAATTTGAAATAAGGCTCACACCGAGCTTCGACTCACCGTTCACGGCGGCGTTCCAGTCCAGTCCCGTCTTATATGCCTGGAACTGCCAGTAGGGATATGCCGCATGAAGTATACGGAGCTGTCTCTTATAGGAATCCGGAAAGCCCTGGCGGGTCATCTCCTCTTCAAACTCTTTCTCGCTCAGAGCCGTCACAAGAACTTTCTTGTATACCCTCTTTTTCGCCAGCTTGATATATTTCGCCTGCACGTACCCTTTATATGTTTTTCCGTAATACTGGAACGATATCCGATACCATACTTTATTTTTCACCGTTCTCGTTTTTAATATCTCCGCGTATTGTTTCTTCGCCAGGACGAGCTCGCGCCCATTCACTTTATAATACGGCTGGTTATTTCCCGGTCGCTTCCTTACGCGCAGCGCCGTCTTAACCCCGGTGACCGTCCCCCCTATGGTATTTGTCAAGGCCAGTTTTACATCGGTACTTTTTATGTAACCCCGCCTCGTTTTCTTCTTATCTTTAAACTGGATTTTAAACCATTTCTTATTCCCTTTTATTTTTTCTGCTATAATTTTAACACTTTTTCCCTTTTTTAAAACTACTTTTTTGTTTTTTATTTTTAAAGCCGTTCCGGATGTGTTTTTCCGAACTACTACTGCCTTCTTTATTTTCGCCGGCACATTAATTTTTTTATACGTTGTCTGCGTCCGGTAAACTTTGACCTTCTGTGGCTGCGGAGCCGACGTCGGCTCCACCGATGGCGGCGTCGCCGTTGGCGCAGCCGTAGGGGCCGCTGTCGGAACTTCCGATGACGGCATAGGTGTAGCCGCACCGGATGGCTGCCCTGTCATGGAAATATAACTTGATATAACATACCCCTCCTGGCCGTTGTAGCTGATCCGGTACCACATGGTGCCATTCGCATCCACCCCGGCAGCCGAATCCAGCACTGTAATCTGGGTTCCATTTGGAATCCTTGTGATAACGGCATTCGCTGTTCCCACTCCAGCGCGCATATTTAATTCGCTTCCTCCTGTCACAACCACTCCTGTCTGGTTTGCAAATGCGTGTTCCGTATTCATATTCCAAAACATAAAACCGCATAATACCATACTGAAAAATATCCATACATATACACTACGTTTCATACGTCTTTCGCATCCTTTCCTACTACAAAATAAATTCTCTCATCTTCCTCTTCCGGCGCTTTCACAAAATCCGTGCCATAACAGGCGTATACCTCAAGCCCGGCCCGCCGAAGCAACCCATTGACCTCTTCAATGGAATAAGCCCGCTGTGTATGGCACTCATCATACCTCTCGTAAAGTCCGGAAGCTTCTTGATAAAAAAACATGGTCAACAAATACTGGTTAAGCTTTTCCTCCTGGTCATACACATTTTCCCATATAACCGAAAAGCGCTCGTCATCCTCAAACCGAACACGGTCCCCCAAAATAGTCTGGAAACAGTATTCCGTCTTCAGATCAAAAACAAAGATTCCATCGTCCGCTAAATTTGCCCTCACACTGCGAAACAAATTTAACATATCCCCATGATCCAAAACATAATTCATCGAATCACATATACATAGTACCACATCTGCCGGTTTATGCAACGAAAAATGCGACATATCCTGGTTGACATAAATAAGCTCCTGCCCTTCTTCCCTTTTCTCCATCGCCCGGGCAAGCATATCCACAGACAAATCTATGCCTGTGACCTCGTAGCCGGCCGCTGAAAAACGTCTGGACATCTCGCCCGTCCCACATCCCAGCTCACACACATGTCCGGCTTTCTTTCCATATTCCCCTATACAGGCATGCAGCTTTTCAAACCACCTGTCATATGGTATTTCGGACATAACTGCGTCATATATGAGCGCAAATTCCTGATACATGATTCCCTCCATTCTAAACGGACGCGCTGTTTTCCCCCGGCATGCTCACAGCTCGATCACGCCGTCCAGTGAAAAAGAATACAATGCTCTTTTCACAACAGGTTTTCCTATAATTTCCTCTAATGCATACGCGTACAGATCCATCTGTTTCCGATACCGGTCCGCGAGCACATGCTCCTGTCCTGCTTCTAGGCGGTCCGTTTTATAATCAATTAGCACAATACCGGCGCTTGTCTCATAAAAAACATCTATGATACCCTGCACAAGAACCATCGAATCGCTTTCTGTCTCCGGCAGCACCTCGCCGGCGCGGACGCCAACCACAAATGGCTGTTCCCGAAACAGACTGCCCGCCGCTTTTGCCGCCTTCATCTCCCGCCCCAGGGCGGAATCCAAAAGCTTCATTATTTTCCGGGGATTGATATAACACATATCCCCGCTTCGGACCCTACCTGATTCTACCATATTTCTAAGTCCAATTTCCACCTCTTTTTCTGAGGAAATAGAAGAAATGTCAAGCCCGGCCATTACCTGGTGCCAGACCGTACCATAACCTGCTCCCGTATGTGTCTGTGTCTCCCGCTCCTCCACTGCTGCAAACTGCGGAACCGGGGGCTGGTTTTCTTCATTCTCCTCCTGAAAGACAGAATCCCTCTTATCAGCCTGGAGAAGACGTCCGTCATCCACCAGCTCTTCCAACGACCGTTTCCTAAGTTCCGAAACGGTGAGCTTGGTCGGAAGCTCCGCCAGCTCGTCTTGTTCATAGCCTTCCATAAAAGCGAGCGCGGCTCTTGTTTTTTCATCATATACGAAATTTGTGTCACAATTGTATAACATTACCTCGTCCACGATCGCGTCTGCCTGCCGGTGAATTTCTCTCTCCACAAGTTGATCCCGGGTGGCCCAGTGGACAGAAAACAGCGCATTTCCCTGGATCGCCGGCAGCACCCAGTCAAAATAACTCTTCCCCCGTATCCTCTGAAAATAATCCGTCATAAAAGGAACCTTATCCTTCTCACATGCGCCGGTGAGCACAAGCTTTTCTTTCGCCCTCGTCATGGCTACATAGAGCACCCGCAGCTCCTCCCCCAGATCCTCCAGCTGGTTCATGCGGGCTAATGAGCGGAAAAAGGTGTTGTTTACCGATATCCCCTGTTCATTGTCGATTACGCGGGAGGCGATCCCCACATCCGGAGCCACCATCAAAAAAGACTTTGCTGCCGGCCCTGTTATGTTCTTTCCCATTCCTGCAAGAAAGCACACCGGAAATTCCAGTCCCTTACTTTTATGGATCGTCATAATCCGGACAACATTATCCTTATTTCCCAATAGATTTGCCTCTCCCATATCCTCCTCCCGTTTTTTTATTCCGCTTATGTAACGCACAAATTGGTACAGTCCCCGGTAAGAGGTGCTGTCAAACTCCCTGGCAAGCTCCATCAGCATATCAAGATTCGCTTTCCTCTGCACGCCGTTTTTCGCCGCCATCCATATATAGTCCAAATGTGTACAATCGTAAATATCCTGAATCATATCCGCCACGGTTACATACGTCATCTTATCCCGGAACCGGCCAATGACCGTGAGAAATTGTTCCACCTTGTGCCGCAATTCCTCCCGCTCTGGAGCTTGTCCACAGGCAAAAGCCAGAAGCGATTCATAAAAATCACAATCCTTATTTTTTCCGCGTATCAACGCCAATTCGTCATCCGTAAAGTGAAAAGCCGGACTTTTCATCACGGCGGCGAGCGGAATATCCTGCCTCGGGTTGTCAATGACCTGCATTAGATGAACCATAGAAGATATTTCGCGGGTGTCAAAAAAACCTTTCGTCTGTTCCATATGAACGGGAATCCCCTCTGCCGAAAGCACATCGTAAATCTGCTGCCCAATCGCTTTCGTGCTTCTCGCCAAAATAACAATATCCCCGTATACCGCCTTTCGGTACTCTCCCCCATCCAATACATACAGCGGATTGTCCTCTCCCGTATACTCATGTATCCGTTCCGCAATCAACGCCCCTTCCCCGCTGCCGTCATCTTTTCCATCGAGAGCATAAATATCAATACAATGCGCCGTCCTGTATTCTGTTTCCGGAAAATCCGCCCCCAGACACAGCTTTGCCTCCTCATCGTATTCGACGCCGCCCAGCTCCCGGTGCATAATTTTCTCAAATACGCTATTGGTTCCCGCCAGAATAACATCCCTGCTCCGAAAATTCCTGCTCAGGTTTACGAGACGGTTCGGTTCCCCTCCCCCGGTACAATAATCGTTCAGCTTTTCCAGAAACAATTCCGGCCGCGCCATACGAAATCGGTAAATGCTCTGCTTGATGTCGCCGACCATAAACCGGTTGCGGTCTGTCGACACGCTCGCGAGAAGCATTTCCTGCACGAGGTTGCTGTCCTGGTACTCGTCAATCATAATTTCAGCAAACTGCTCCGACAATTCCTGCGCGGCATCCGTCTTATATATCGTTCCGTCCTCCCGCTGCCCGACAAGGATCTCCATCGCCATCTGCTCGAGGTCACTGAAATCCACCAGCGACTTTTCACTCTTTTTCTCCCTGTATTTTTCCATAAATGCCGCCGTCAGGTCTAAAAAGGCCACAATGCCTCCCCGCATCCGCCTCATCTGCTCCAGCTGTTGGGCAAACGGCCGGTCAAATAAATCCGCACATAGTGATTTCACCGCCCCCTTTACGGCGTTCCGCATATCTTTCACGGTCTCCCGCTTGTCCTCATCCAAATCCGGCTGCTTTTTTCCTGGAAGCCGCCGCCACCCAGTCAGATTCATCTTTCTGCCAAGCTCCTCGTAATCCTCTTCCGCGCAAAGTCCCTCAAACTGCTGCTGTTCTTCCAGAAGCACCTCCCTATACCAGACCGGCCCGCCTGGCAAACCGCACAGCGCAAGCATACTATCGTATTCCTCCTGAATCCCCCTTAATAGCCGCTTTACATATTCCATATTCTTTTGTACAAAAACAGAATGTTTTAACTCCTCCACCGAATCCATACAGACAAACGCTTTCATGCGTTCCAGAAATTTTATCGGAAATGGGTCGCTGACAGCCTTCTCATATAGAGAAAGCACGATCTCCTCTATCTCGGCGTCACTTTTCACAAAACGGCTCATCGCCGCAATCTGCATAAACTCATCGGACCCCTCCGCATATTTTTCCTCCAGTAAATCCTGCATGACATCCGCCTTCACCATAGAGAGTTCACTTTCCGTCCCCACACGGTAGGACGGATCCACTCCCGTCCGGTGAAAATAATTTTGTATAACATAGCCGCAAAAACTATGTATCGTAGAGATCTGAGCCATGGGAACGAGCATAATCTGGCGCTGCAAGTGCTCATTGTCAGGGTCTGCGAGCAACGCCTGTTCAAGCGCCTGCTGCAGCCTCTCCCTCATTTGTGAGGCCGCCGCTTTCGTAAACGTCACAATCAGAAATTCATCGACGTTTACCGGGTTTTCCCGGTCGGTAATACGGGACAGGATGCGTTCGATAAGTACCGCCGTCTTTCCCGATCCCGCGGCGGCCGACACTAAAATATTACAATTTCTAAGGTGGATCACCTGACTTTGCTCTTTTGTCCACTTCATGTAAAGTCCTCCCATCGCTCTTGCTCGGTTTTCTCCTCCAGATTCCGGCATCTCTCTGCAAATTCACCGCGTTCCATGCCGCATATCCCATGAAGCCCGCAGTAGTCGCATCCCGTCTCCCCTCCCATGCGGTACGGGCGGGCCCCGACACTGCCCTCCAGAATTTCCTCTCCAAATTTTGCGGCCTGCTTTAACGTATGGGAAATCACCTTTTGCCACTGCTCCTCCGACATAATTTTCGAATAGGCCCCAAACCCTCCGTCCTTTTTAGTCGAAACAGGAATACAAGAGGAAGCGGCGCCGCCCTCCAGGTATCCGTTTGTACCAAATACCGAATCCAGCTTTTGAAGCACGTCTGCGTTTTGATTCACATAGCCGCCGCATTTATATTCCCTGAGTGTCTCCTCCTCTAAATCCATCCCGTCTTCTCCGCCGTCCAGCCGGATCACGGGATCCTTGACATAATAGTACAGCATGCCCGCCGGTATCACCTGCTTATCCGGGTTCTTTTGCCGCTCCATATCTATAGCGGCCGCCATGTACAGGACAAGTTGCATCTGAAGGCCATGAAAAACGGAATTCAATGACAACTTCACCCCACCTGTCTTATAATCCACTACCTTTACATACACCTTATCGTCATCCTCATACGTGTCAATGCGGTCGATAATACCGGAAAAAACAAGCTTTTTTTCCCCATCGAGCGAAATCTTCATACTTGGTAAATTATCGTGATACGAAAACCCGGCCTCACAATACTGCTGCTCAAAAGCGCCGCGGCGCATCTGCTCGGAAATTGCCCACACAGTGCGGTTCATCATGTGTTTGATTCTCGTTATCATATATTCAATTCGTTTCGACTGTCGAAACAGTACGTCCCGGTAGCTTCCCGCCGCCTTCTCCACGCACTCGTCCACCATATCCGCAATTATCTGCCTATCCAGTTCCCGCCATCGCAAATTCTTTTCCCGCATACGGTCCGAGAGCTCTTTCAGCGTGTAGTGCACAACATTCCCGAAATCGGGGGCCGCCACGGTATATTCTTCTCTCTCTCTCAGCGCAAGGCCATATAGAATAAAATAGGCATACGGGCATCTGGCAAATTGCTCAAGCTTTGTAATACTCCCATAAAGCTCATTTCCATATAAATAATCGAGAGCCTGTCCCGAGAGCTTTCCTTCCCTTCTGCCTGCTATGCTCATCTCCACTGCGCGTCCCAGCCAGTCCATCTCCCCGTCCTGCTTATAGTGCTTCCAAAGCTCCCACCAAACGTTTTTTTGCTCCCCTGCCCGTATGCCCTCTGACGCAATCCCAGAGAGCAGAAATGCGAGCCCCCGGTCCGTCCCAAGCTGCTTCTCCGGGCATGGTTCTCCTTTTCCCTCCGCGGAGACGACCGTCAGCTGCGGAAACATCTTTCTTATTTTTGTCAATACGTAGGACGCCTGCCTGCCCTCTCCCGCCGCACTGTTCTCACTATATGTAAAATAAAGCTTTTCCGATGGTTTCGTAAAAATCAAATAGAGATAATATAAATCGTTGGCCGCTTTTGTATTTCCCGCCGGCGCAAGGGGAATGCCCATCTGCTCAATCTTTTTTCTCTCCCTCGTATTTACAATTCCCGGCGCTTGCATCCCTCCCGGAACCATATCGTCACTAATGCCGACGAAAAATAATACCTTAATGTCTTTCAGCCTGGTACGGCGGGTGTCCCCAATCATAACCTGGTTTGCGCGCGGGGGGATGAATCCGACGAGCCCCTCTGAAATACCGGCCGTCAAAAGCTGCTGGTATTCCTCGGCACTCACCATCTCTTCCCCCATCAGCTCTACCATCTCATCCAGCAAATCCATAATCACCTTGTACACCTGCCGGTACTCCCCGGCTAGTATTTCATTTCCCTGTGCTGCAAATACCTCGCTCTGGGCCAGCATTTTCCCATACACCTCCTGCCGCACAAGAAATGCATAAAGCGCCCGCGTGAAGTGTTCTACCGTATGCCGCCCTCCCCCAAACTCCTGAAACAATTCCCGCAGACATTCGCATACGCGCCCGCGGTAAACGTTGATTTCCTCCAACGGAAGCTTCCCGACCGGATGCTTCCACTCCTTATCATAAGCAGAAAATCCGCGCTTTCCCGTAGCAATCACATAATTTTCAAATAAATCCGTCTCCTCGCGGGTGAGCGGGGAAAGTCCACACCGCAAAAAACGGAACGTGCTCTCATAGTCCATGCCGCTGCGGTGCATTTGCAAAACAGACTGTATGTACTCCGCCACCCAGTTTGCACCAATATTGCGTTTGGCATCCATGAAATAGCGGATTCCCATTTTCGCAAACTCCCTGGCAAGCACTTGCTCATACGATGGAATGTCACCTGTTATGACAGCAATATCCTGGTATTTATATTCCCCCTGCGCCGTCATCCACCATATTTTCCTTGCCACATACGCCGCCTCGTCCTGAGGCTTTTTCCCAATATATAAAAGGAGATCCCGGGTCGGCTCCCGCCAGCTGCCAGCCGGATAGCAAAACAGGTTTCTCTCAAGAAATGCCAGCTCGCCGTCGTCACAAAACCGATAAGGCTTTTTCGCTTTTCCTTTTCCCGCCACGACAGGAGAAACCACCTCTACCGGAATCCGGTTTGCCATACTGGTCAGCGTCTGAACCGTCTGCCGGCTAATTTGAAAAATGCGGCTGCGGCTGCCTGTTGAATCCGTTGTCACTGTCACATACAGATCCTCGCACAGCTGCAACAGCCGCTCAATCAATTCGTACTGGTTCGGCGTAAACCCGGTAAAACCATCCAGACAGATAACCGCGCCGCGGATTCCCTCCATTTCATGTACCACCTGCGTCAACTGGACCGTCAGTTCCTCCGCCATCATATAGGCGTCGCCCATCTTCTCTTTAAAACAGTCATGGATCAAACGGATATCCTCAAACTTGCTTCCCAGCTCCGACAGCCGGTCAAAATGCTCGTCCTCCCTTATTCCATACTGCTCCAGCTCGCATAAAAAAGACTTGCACTCATCGAGAAACCCAGGTTTGTCAATTCCCTTTTTAAAATAGGACAGACGGTCCTTCTGCTCTGAAAACACCTTCCGCAAAAGCATCGTCTTCCCCATATCTTCTAATATTATCCTCTCCCGGGCCGGAAGCTGTTCGAAAACCCGGAAAGCAAGCCGGTGAAAGCTCAGTACATCAATATTTAAAATTCCCTTTCCCCCGCTCTTTTCCACAAGCGTCTTCTGGGTCTCCAGCGTAAACTGGTCCGGCACAAGAATAAAATACTGCTTATCCCTGTGTTCTTTCGCCTCCCTGCCAATCATATCATATAGAAAAGTACTTTTTCCGCTTCCCGCACTTCCAAATATAAAATGTAACGCCATAGTTTTCCTCATTTCTTCTTGTTCTATTTTATAATCCTGGAACATATAATATAGTAAGATGGAATCTACACTCCATAAAAGGGGGAATTATCCAAATGTCAAAAACAAAAATTGTCGTACTTCAAATGAAAGAACTCGTATATACCGGTATTTTCGTAGGACTTGGCATTTTGCTCATCATACTCCTGATCGTTATGTTCAATCCGTTTAACCGTGAGGAGTCCGCACAGGAGGTGGATTCTTCGAAGGCAGAAGCAATGGTCTATACGCCCGGCATTTACAACTCCCAGATGCAGTTGGGCGACAAATCCCTTAACCTGGAAGTCGTCGTCGACGAAAACCAGATTAAATCGGTCGCCTTTGTGAACCTGGATGAATCCGTCACAACGATGTATCCGCTTGTAAAACCATCACTGGAATATCTGGAAGAGGAACTGGTGTCCGGTACCTCTATTGATAACATAGCTGTGAATGAAAAAAGCAAATACACCCAGACTATGCTGATCGACGGAATTAAAAACGCCCTCTCAAAGGCTACTCCCAAAACGGAGGAATAGGCGCTGCCTATCAAACAATACGTCCTCTGCTGGGGTTGATTTTCTCAAGATCTGCCTTCCAGGCCATATCCGAAGCATCGCTCGGCATTCTCAGGTCCCCGCGCGGCGACACCGCGACGGCACCTACCTTTGGCCCGTCCGGTATGCATGAGCGCTTAAACTGCTGCCGGAAAAACCGGTGATAAAACGTGTACAGCCATTTATATATCGTTTCCGGACCATAACTGCCCCGAAATGCATATACTGCCATCCGAAATATTTTAGAAGGCATAAACCCGAACCGGAGAACATAGTAGAGGAAAAAGTCGTGTAGCTCATACGGCCCTACTATGTCTTCGGTTTTCTGCGCAATCTTCCCATTTTCCGGCGGTAAAAGCTCAGGACTGACCGGCGTATCCAGCACATCATACAGAACCTTCTTTAAAGCCGCGCCCTCGCCCGCATCGCCACTCGAATCAGCATAATACTGTACCAGATAGCGGACTAGCGTTTTCGGCACGGAGCAATTGACGCCATACATTGACATATGGTCTCCGTTATAAGTAGCCCATCCTAACGCCAGCTCCGACATATCTCCGGTTCCTATCACAAGTCCGCCCACCTGGTTGGCAATGTTCATGAGAACCTGCGTCCGCTCCCTCGCCTGCCCGTTCTCATACGTGATATCATGGACGGCAATGTCGTGCCCAATATCCGCGAAGTGCTGTTTTACCGCCTCCTGGATGTCGATTTCACGAAAATCCGTACCAAGTATTTTCGCAAGCTCCACAGCATTGTCGTACGTGCGGTCTGTCGTTCCAAAACAGGGCATCGTAACGCTGACAATCCCTTTCCGGTCCAGCCCGAGCTTGTCGAAGGCACGGATGGTCACGAGCAGGGCAAGCGTCGAATCCAAACCGCCGGAAAGTCCGATCACTGCACTTTTACATCCGGTGTGGCGAAGCCGCTTCTCCAGCCCGGCCGACTGTATATTTAAAATCTCCCTGCACCTCTCCTCACGGTTCATCTGTGACTGCGGAACAAATGGCGTCTTTTCAAAAGTACGTGTAAGTCCGGTCTGCTCCATCGCATGAAAACAAAGGGTATGCTTTTCATATCCCATCTGCTCTGGAGAGGCATATACAGGGAATGTCGTCATCCGTCTTCTCTCTGCGGCAAGTTTCTTTACATCCAGTTCCGTAATCTGGTCTTCTCCCTGAAACGGCTTACTCTCCGCCAGAATCATCCCATTTTCGGCAATCAGGTTATGTCCGGCATGCACAAGGTCTGTCGTGGATTCACCCCCGTCGGCGTCCGCATATAAATAACCGCTAACCGTCCTGGCGCTCTGGCCTTTGACAAGTTCCCTTCGGTACGCTGCTTTTCCCGTAACCTCATCACTGGCGGATGGATTGACAATAACCGTCGCCCCCGCCATCGCATGGTACGAGCTGGGGGGAACCGGAACCCACAAATCCTCACAAATTTCCACAGCTACAGCAAACTCGGGTAATTTATCACAGATGAAAATCTGCTTTACCCCAAAGCAAACCGGTTCTTCTTGAAACGGCAGCTTATGGGCGGTATTTCCCTCCGTTCCCACATATCCTTCCCGGAACGCCGGATTCCCGCTGCCAAAATGCCGCCCCTCATAAAATTCGGAATAGGTGGGGATATGGCTTTTCGGAACGAGTCCGACTACCTTTCCGCGAAACACCAGCGCCGCCACATTAAAAAGACGCCCCTGATGGGTAAGCGGAAGCCCTGCGACAAATAAGGAATCCAGTGTTTGCGTCTCTCTTGCAAATTTTTCCAATCCCTCAACCGCCCCTTGAAGAAGCGGTTCCTGTAAAAAAAGATCGCCGCACGTGTAGCCGGTCAGCGACAATTCAGGAAATGCCACTAGTTTTGCTCCCCGGCCGCTCAGAACCTCCGCCTTCTCCACCATTTTCGCACAGTTATATAACGGATCCGCCACCTTGAGATCCGGTGAACAAACACCGACTTTTACAAATCCATCTTTCATCCGCTCTCTCCCTTTCCTTGTTTAAGACCTATCGTTCCTTTATATAGAAAAGAGCAGCGATTCGATCGCTGCCCCATATAAACTTTTTTATAACCCCCCAAAATGCCGGTTCCTGATTTTTGACTCCTAGCATATGCTAGGTGGGCAACCGCACGTGATCTTCTGCCTTCCATTGCAACGTCACCATTGTACTGAACGAATCAGCAGTGATGGCCTGACATCCAACCACAAATATAGGAATCCCGTTTAAAGTATTGTAGGTTCAAAAATTCAAGAGTATCGAACATCTCAGGAAGTCTTACTCATAGTATAACGAATTTCATCTTTTTTATCAAGTATTTTTTTAGCAAAGAAGTATGGGGAATTTTCCCTTTTCGCTAACGGAGGAGTACAAGGGGATTTACCGTCTCCCCTTTCTGTTTTACCTGATAATACAGATTGGCGCCCTCTACGGAATAATATTTCGTAGGTTTTGCGATTTTTCCGATGACTTGTCCCTCGCTGACCTCGTCTCCTTTGGAAACGGCCAAATCTTTCAGCTGTCCGTACACGATTTTGAAATCGTCCCCAATCGCAACTGTAACAGTAGTTCCTGTTTCGTCGTTTTTCTCAATGCTTTTCACAACCCCGTTTGCGCTCGATTTCACGCTCTCTCCCACTTTACTTCCGATAATCAGGGCCGGATTTGTCTTAAACTGGGAAAGCGTCGGAAAAAAGACAACCTTATCCGCGCTGTACTCAATGAGAATATCGCCGTCTACCGGCCACAGCAGACCTGTTTCCTGGTCAAAATGCAGCCGGTCTTCGGCGCTGACCTTTTTACTCTTCATCGTCGTTTTTGCCTTCGGTGTCGCTTTCGGCTTCGGCGTCTTCTTTTTCGTATCCGAAGTGACATTATCACCTGTCGTCTCCTCTGTCTCAGGTTGAAAAGTCGCACTCGGTACCTCTGTGGCCACGGGCTCCTGCGTCTCCTGTGCCACCGTCATATTATCCGAATCGCCGCCGTCCGAAAAAACCCTCATACATATGAAACCAAATGCCGCAAGACATACAATCCCACATATTAACGATATATAAAACCCTTTTTCCTTATAAAACATCTTTATCACCTCAATTCAAGTTTTATAAATAGTCTTGCCTGAATTCAGGTGTTTATACAATGGTTCGTTCTGTAAATTTTGGTAAAATACTCAATAAAGGATTCTTCCATCCGCAACCTGCATCAGATGTTTTCCATAATTCGATTTTCCGTACATTTTTGCAGATTCGACCAAACGGCCGCGGTCAATCCAATTGTTTTTATATGCGATTTCTTCAATCGCAGAGAGCATGATTCCCTGGCGTTTTTCAATCACTTTCACAAATTCGCTGGCGTCTGCCAGAGCGTCCATCGTCCCCGTATCGAGCCACGCGTATCCGCGTCCAAGCGTAATAACATTTAATTCGCCATTTTCCAAATACATCCGATTCAAATCAGTAATTTCCAGCTCACCGCGGGCGGACGGCTTTACCTGCTTCGCCCTCTCCACCACTTTATTGTCGTAAAAATAAAGTCCCGTCACACAGTAATTGGATTTCGGGTTCTCCGGCTTCTCCTCGATCGAAACCGCCTTTCCATTTTCATCAAATTCGACGATGCCAAAACGCTCCGGGTCATCGACATAATAACCGAAGACAGTCGCTCCGTTTTTCCTCGCTGCCGCCTCCCGGAGATGCCCCCCGAGACCGCTTCCATAAAAAATATTGTCGCCGAGCACCATTGCGCACGAATCTCCCTCGATAAAATCCTCTCCGATCAGAAATGCCTGCGCAAGCCCGTCCGGACTCGGCTGTTCTTTATATTCCAGATGAATTCCAAAATTCGAACCGTCCCCGAGCAGCCGCTCAAAATTTGGCAAATCCTTCGGGGTCGAGATAATCAAAATATCACGGATTCCGGCCAGCATCAACGTAGATAACGGATAGTATATCATCGGCTTGTCATAGACCGGCAATAACTGTTTTGACGTAACCATCGTCAAGGGGTATAATCTCGTGCCAGATCCACCGGCTAAAATAATTCCTTTCATATTCACCTCGTTTCTGTCAGGAAAATGTTGTTCACCTGTTGAACAACTCTCCTTCAACACCTATTATAATTTAAAAATAGTTAAATGTAAAGAAGCTAAGCTTATCCGCAATAAGAAACCGCTATTCCGATTATGATACAAGCCATACCAAGCGCTTTTCTCTTTCCAATCTTTTCATGAAGGAAAACATAACTCAGGACAGTAACAAAAATATAGGCGCTTGACTCCAATACCGGTCCCATCGACAGCGGCACATATTTATAGGCAAACACAGTGAGCAGGCTCGAGCAGAAAAATACGGCATACGCAGTTAAAACACGAGGGTTCATATATTCTTTCCATATACTGTCGCCCGGGATATCCGCACTCTTTTTCAATAAAATTTGCGAGACAGAGGAAATAAATACAGAAACCAAAAAAACAGCGATATACTTAACCATTTTCCTCCTCCTTTTCCGTCACCACAAGTAAGATACCGCCAATAATAATAATGGCGCCAATAATTTTCGGAACGGTAACCGTCTCCCCGAAAAACAGCCATCCCCACACAATCCCCCATACGACGGTTACCGCTTTATTTGCAAAAGCCACCATTAAAGGCATATGTTTAATAATCTGCTGCCAGCATATGGCGTATATACCAAGATTCAAAACTACGACGCCATAAAAAAGTATAAACCGTGCGGACAAAAAATTTTCATGGGAAGCAAACTTCGAGAATATCCCGAATAACGAATACGCCATCAATATAATATGTAATACAGCCAAATACCGCCCCATTGGCATCCGCTTCCTTTTCATGTCATACACGCCTCCAATCTGGCCGGGCCGCCGTGCCCCGGATACACTTGCACATGCGGATCGAGTGACTCTAAATACGGCAAAGTAAGATCCTCATAGTCTTTCCGGCTACCGCCGGGCAGCCGGGTGATAACCGGATCGTCCTTTAACAGCGAATCCCCCGTAAACAGAATGCTCTTATCGAGCATCACGCATATACTCCCCGCCGAATGCCCCGGCGTCTCACGCAGTTCCAGCATATGCCCCTCCCATGTAAACTCATATGTATTTTCAAATGTAATATCTGCCGTGCAAACGTAATCAACCGCAAGATCTTCACTCTTAACGCAGTCGCCAAGAAGCACTTCTTTATAGCGCGCGAGATTCTTTTTGGTATCTGCGATTCCCCCCGCACACTTAGCGGAGCACAACACCTTGCACGGATATTTCCTTCTCCATTCATTCACACCATATATATGGTCAATGTGCTCATGTGTTAGTATAATAAGTACTTCTTCCGGCCGTATTTCTTCTAACCTCTGAAAAGCGTCCTCATTGAAAACCGCATCCACCAGCAATACTTTTTTGCCGCTGCAAAGCATATACATTTTCTCATCAATATATAGGCCAGGGTAGGCGGCAACCTTCTGCTTAACATAAACGCATGTCCACAATCCATCCGCCTGCATCCCATATTTTTTATGAAATCCAAGCGAAGCTTCATTCTTCTCATCCACCCATGCATACGCGTATTTGCCGCCGTTATTATAGTAATCGGATAACCGTTTATGCATAAGGGAATGAATGCATTTCTTTTCGGCCCCGTTGTACACCTGGTTTATATAAAAAGACTTTGGCTCCACTGCGCTCTGTAAAAATGCCACGATTTCTGAATCTCCGCCGCGGCACAGACAAAACTCGCCCTTTTGTACCGACATCTTCAACTCGTCTTCATTCGGCAGATGGCTAATACGTGTATCAAAAACCTCCCACAGTTTTTGTTTTAAAGGACGTACATCTCCCATATGAGCCGTTTCCACAATCGAATCGTCATAGAGCCCGGCAAAACACGCGTCATCCCCAAAAAGCGGGGATATATCTTTTGTTGACAGCCGGCTCATATTTGCCAATACGCAAAATCCCATGTCCTCAAGCTCATCCCGGTACAATGTCTTATCCTTTGCCACAACCTCTAAAATATACTCACAGCTGGCAGATAAGTTTCGGTCTGCCAGCTGTTTCAAGTCGGAAAAATCAATTGTATAAAAAAATAACCGCCGTACACCGTGATCCATCTTTACAATCAGAACAGACTGCGGACTATCGTATGCCTCCCACATTTTCTCCTCCTCTGTAAAACGGAGGAAACAATTCGAGTGGACACATTTTCCTGCAAGCTTCCACTCCCGTATTTTTTCTGAAATATGAATTTCATTTACCCTCATTTCTATTTTCCCTCATCCTTATAAATCCGAAATAATCATTTCACAATTGTCCAGTTTTCCAAGCTCCATAATGATAGTTCCCCACGCAAGGCCGGAGCCAAATGCGGAAAAACAGCAGTTATATTTATGTTCCTTCAACTGCTGACGCAAATTGTGAACGGTCACAAGGGGAATCGAAGCCCCGCTTGGGTTCCCATAATTCTCGACCAGATTCATCGGTAGCTTCTCAAACGGTATTCCCACCTTTTGGGCCAATTTCTGTAACATAAACTTATTGGGCTGGTGAAATAAAAAGTAATCTATATCATCAATCGAATTATTCGTTGCCCTCAAAGCATGTTCAAGCATCGGCGGAACTTTCGTCTGGACAAAATTAAATACCGCGCTCCCGTCCATATGCATATGCTCCAGCGATTTGTAATTGCCGTCCCCCATATCCCGCATCACACACGTATGTGCGCTGCCCGGCATCTTAAATGCCCCCGCCGGTATTTTTAATACATCTCCCATCGAACCATCCATATGCATTTCATAATATATTTCATTTTCTGTATCCGAGTTTTCGATTACCGTAACCGTAGCCGCATCCCCTATTAATGGATAATCGTTTCTGTCACGATGCGATACCTTGTGGCTCAACACATCGACATTGACCAGAATTACCTTCTTATCCTGCATATGCTCCAGCATCATAAATGACTCAAACAATCCCAAGAGAAAACCACAGCATCCCTGGGCAATATCGGCGCATAGCACCTCCTCACCCAGTCCCAGCTTTCCCTGCACGATTGTACTAATATGTGGCACAAAATGATCCGGGCATAAGGTGACAACAAGCAATGCCCCGATCTCATCCCTGTCAATCCACCCCTGTTCTATCATATGCCGGATACCGTAATATGCAAAATCGGAAGCCGCTGATTCCGGTTTGGAAATCCTGTGTTTTTCATAGCCCATCACCCGTTTCAGGCGCAGCGTCTGTTTTTCCGGAAATGCATAATTGCCGACCTCATCTTCAAAAAAGAATTCCTGTTCTGGCAATACGCCGAGAATAGAGGAGATCCGCTTGCCGCAAAATGTCGTCTGCATTTATACATTACCTCCGCTTTTTTTAACAAGATTTGCAATCGCCTCTGTAGAGCAAAAGTTTTCAGGTAACACATCAAGACCATCAATTACAATGTGGTATTCCCCTTCCAGCATATCAATCAGGGAAATTAAATCAAAAGAATCCAGCAATCCATCCTCGATAAAATCCTCACTTTGTGTAAAGTCATGCTCCGGACGAATTTCCTCCAGCATCGAAAGAATCTTTTCCATCTCCATTCACCTCGTTTATTTTATTTTTCAACAGCAAACGGTCTATTTTTCCGTTTGTGTTCCGCGGAAGTAAATCCATGCGGATATATACGGCCGGAATCATATAAGCAGGAAACTTTTTCATCAACATCTTTCTAAACTCTGCACCTGAAATTTCTTCTGCTTTTTCATAGTACAAAATAATTTCCTTCTTGTCAAACTGATAAACCGCACAGCAATACTTCACCAGGCCAAGCTCATTAATAATTACATGCTCGATCTCCCCCAGCTCAATTCGGTACCCCATATGCTTTACCAGGCTGTCCTTCCTTCCCCGGAACTGGATCAGGGCATTTTCATCCCGGCATACGATATCCCCCGTCCGGTAAATAAGCTCCGGATACGAGCGATTAAGCGGGTTCTGCACAAATGCCGCATTTGTTTTTTCGGCATTGTTGTAATACCCCATAGCGAGCGATGTCCCGCGTACACACAACTCCCCCTCCTCACCCGTCTTACAAAGCTCATCCTCCTCATTTAAAATAAGAATATCGGTGTTCCGGCAAGGGACGCCAATCGGCAAGGGCTTGTCCTCATCCGGCCTGTCTTTCACGACATGGAACGTGCAGTCAAGGGTAATCTCAATCGGGCCATATAAATTAACAAATGTAGTGTCCGGCATATTGTCATACCAGTATAAAAACGGTTTTGTCGGGAATACCTCACCTGCAAACCATACAAGCTTCAATGCCGGGGGCCGCATTTTCGTAAATAAATCCATATTTGCGATATTCACCATAATTGAGGGAACCCAGAAAATAAAGTTCACATGATTCTCATGCAACGTTTCAAGCAGCCTGGCAGGAAATGAAGCAAGGGAGGCGTCCAGAAGCACAATTGTGGCCCCTCTCATCATCATCAGGCACAGCTCAAAATCAAATATATCAAACACAACAGGCGAGAGTGAACCGATGGTCTCTGACCCATCCAGGGAAAATTCCCCGATCGACCAGTCCATGAAATCAAAAAAGCTCCGGTGATTCAAAACAACGCCTTTTGGCGTCCCGGTAGAACCGGACGTATTAATGAGACAAAGAGGATCTGTGTCAATCAGCCGTTCCCTTCTGGCACGGAGGTTCCAGCCACCCTCCCCCACCGGCAGGTCCGGACCGTCCATCAAAATAACCGGCAACTCTATCCCGTCCAGTTTCTTTACGAAACGGCTGCTCGTAATAACCGCACAGGGACGTACCAATTGTATAATGTTCCGTATTCTGTCCTGGGGCGTCTTGACGTCCAGATTCATAAATGGGTTCGCCGAATATAGAATACCCAGATCGGCTACGACCGTGCCGATCTCCTTTGGCAGGAAAACGGCAACCGGCGTATTTATCACATCTCCCGCCTGGTCCAGAATTTGATTTGCCAGTTTTTGTGCCCTTGCCTGCAGATCTCCAAATGTAATAGACTCCGTTTTGTGCACCACAGCCGTCTCCCCAGGCCCGTCCGCCGCTGTTTTCCCAAAACAATCCAACAAGTTAATTCTCATAGCATCCTCCTTAACAATGTGTGATCCTTCCCCCCTGTAATCCCATCGTATATTGGTGCGTCAAATCTTTTTCCTGAAACGGAACTTCCAAAAAGTAATGAATATTTTTATCCAGCATATGTGAAATTTCCCTATATGCATCTTTTTCTGTAATACACGATACATATTTGTCTCCAAGCAGCTGTTTCTTTAAAAGCCCCTTCTCTTCCAGGTAATCTTCAAAATAATAGTACTCCGCCGGTTTCACCCCTCCGCACGCTGTGTGAATCGTCTGTACCCTCTCAAACCTCTGCCCCGTTTCATCTATGATAGCCCCGCGGAACGGCAAGTCAAACCGGTACGGCACATCCCTCATCTTCTCCACATAGTGTACATAAGTAAAACAATTACCTAAGCGGGCGCCAAAAAACAAAAATTTAACTCCATCCATATGATGCAAAAGATCCAAGCCGCTTCCCTCCCCGAGAGAATGATCGCCCACCGCCGAAAAGACCCCCTTTAGACAATCCGGCACGGACAAAGAAAGCAGCGGATCCAGGGTGCGGTATCTTCCCTCTTTTTTGCGTATAAACTCATTAAACGCCCCCATCGACGTCCGGCTCGTCCTGACATTGTAATCCTCTCTGTTACAAAAGCTATATGTGAAAACTGGCACTATTAAATACTTAATATTTAAGTCTTCAAACACGCTGTATAATCTACTCAAATATTCCTTTCGCGAAAATCCCTTTGCGGTATTTCCAAACATCACATCCGAATGCAGAAACAGCGCTTCACAGTCGCCGGCCCCGACCTCCTTCAGGGTATTATAAATATCCTCCTCACCAAATTGTCTGCCATATTCATCTCTAAATAAAAAATCCATTCTATTCCTCTCTTTTTACTGTCCCAGCATACCCCCGTCTGCGAACATTGCCCTCCCCGTCACGAAGGACGACGCGTCACTCAAAAGAAATGCGATCATATTTGCCACATCCTCCGGCTTACCTACACCTAAAAGCTGTTTCTGTACTATAGCATGAAGCGCCTCCTCCTCTGTCATATCCATCATCGGCGTGCGGACGGCTCCCGGCACTACGCAATTTATTCGAATATTCCGCATAGAAAGCTCCAGCGCCATCGTCCTGGCAGAAGCCTCGATCGCCGATTTTGATGCGGCATATACGCTCATACATTTTTGTGGATAATGCGTATTAGCGGATGAAACAGCCACAATGCTGCCCCCCTCTGAATACTTCTTTTTGGAGTATAATCCGACAAGGCACATGAAGGAAGTAAAGTTTACATTCATAATATCATTTACCGCGGATTCCTTCATTCTTCCCAATGGAATAGCTTTCGCAATTCCCGCACAGTGGACGAGCCCGCCCAGCTTTTTTCCATCCGCTACGGCAGTGCGAAAAACTTCATCATACTGATCAAATTCTTTTACGTCAAAAACGATACGGGTGTGCCGATCCGGACATTCCATCCTTTTCTGCGTTTCCTCCAGCCGCTGTGCGTGGCGGCCGCACAGGACCACATCCCCCCCGAGCTGTGAGACAAGAACTGCCGTCGCCCGTCCGATTCCAGAAGAGGCACCTGTGATAAGTATTTTCCGCCCGTGCAAATCAATAAAATCCATTTTCAGCTCTCCATCATGTCAAGAAGTCCCGATACCGTTTTAATATCCCGGACCTCTTTTCCTGTAACCGTCTTGCCAAATTCCTCGTCAATAAGTGAAATGATGCCCAAAATGGTGACAGAATCCCACTCATCATACTCTTCCAGAACATCATCCTGTTGTAATGTTCCCTCCTCCAGCTCCATCACTTCTTCCAAAAGAGCGATTTTCTCTGCATTTGTCATAGTTCGTTCTCCTTTCTATGTCTTATAAATATATACTCAAGCTTTTTAATCGAAAAGCCGATTGAGAGCAGCACCTTTAATATGGCTGGGTTATTCCCCGAAACATGTCCCATATATTTTTCCGCCCCCCGCTCCTTCGCCGACATAATGGCCGCATACTGAATGCAGTATCCCATGCCGGAACCCTCATATCCGTCATAGGTTGCCGCCAGCAAGCCGTCAAATACGGTCCCTGATATGGATTTATTCAAAAAAAATCCGGCTACCTCATTGTTTAACATAACCTTATAGGGAATATGCCCCTCCTGGACCAGATCGCCGACCCACAAATCATATCTGCGGGCCGCCTGCTCTTTCGTAAATGCCGGATCAAGGTATACTCTGTCCGTCTGAAATATATTTTTCCTAATCTCCCCGCTTAACTGCCCCAGCCCGGTTTCATCCATAACCTCCCAGGAACATTTTTCACAAATGCGAAGCAGCCGTCTCGGAATATTCATCTTATTTATATTTAATTCCAACGTTATTGCCGCTTCGATAAAGGAGTAACCTTTATTTTGACAGAGCCTGGCCAAATCATACCGGGCAGACGGAACCCTCGCCACCATATACTGCCGCTCCTCCAGCGTCTCCAGCATTTTTTCAATGTCCTCCGCGCAGTCTCCCGCCTCCATCTGCAATTCATAACATGTGACACCTAAATTCCTCTTTTCCCATACGGCATCAATGATTTTCATTTTTCTCTCCATTCCTTTCCTTTTTTGCCGGCGTCTCTTCCTTTACAACATACTGCGGTGCATTATTGATACAAATGTAAATCCTCCCGATATACTCCCCAATCACCCCCAGCATCAGCATAATGACTCCCCCCATAAGCAAAATAAGACATACCGTCGAACTCCACCCCGCCATTACGCTTGGCCTTATGATCTTATGGATAACGGTTGCCAAACCTCCTATAAACCCTATGGCGGCAAACAAAATGCCGAGCCAGACGCCTATCTCCAGGGGCTTTACGGAAAATGCGGTGAACCCGTTTAGCCACAGCGAAAATAATTTCCGGAAACTATACCCCGATGTCCCATACACCCGTTCTCTGTGGCTCGTCTGGACATAGCCGATTTTCCTCGTAGTTCTCAATACCAGCCCAAGCAAGTATGGGTACGCATTTTTGTAGCGGAGCATTTCTTCTATTACAAATCGTTTCGCCACGTAAAAGCTGCTGCCCTTAAAATCCTCCGGCGCTCCAAGCATAATCCTGCTCATCCATGTGGCGACCGCCGTCCCAAACTTACGGAAACGGTTCTGCTTAATCTCTTCGTAATACGCATACACCACATCCTGCCCCCGCTCCAATTCACCGAGCAGCTTGTCCAGCTCATCGACCGGCGCCTGCCCGTCGTCATCCAACGAAACAATAATATCCCCTTTCGTCTTCGCATAGCCGGCAAGCAGCGCCGCATGCTGCCCAAAATTCCTCGCCAGATTGATTCCATAAACACATGCATGCTCGCGGGACAGGCGCTGAATTACATGCCAGACATCATCGGGAGAACAGTCATTCACTAAAACGATCTCGTAATCTGTCAAATGTTGCTTTTTTGTTTCCGCTATCAATTCGCCCACGACCTGCTCCAACGTATGCTCAGAGCGGTAGCACGGAATGACAAATGAGTATTTCATACGTCCACCTCAACCTTTTCTAATTGTAAAACTCCATCACCTTTTCACATATATACTGTACTTCCTCCTGTTTTAAACCATAATACATCGGCAGTCTCAGAATTCGTTCACTCTCACGCGTAGTATACTTATCCTCTCCCGCAAAGCGTCCAAACTTCCTTCCGGCGGGTGCGCTGTGGAGAGGTATGTAGTGAAATACAGACCAGATTCCATTCTCTTTTAAGAAATGTATCAGATCGCCGCGCTCCTCTATATCCCTCGTCTTAATGTAAAACATATGTGCATTATGCGTGCACTCTTCTGGCACATAGGGAAGCGCGATTCTCTCTTTCTGCTCCAGGCCAGACAACATTTCATAATAGAGCTCCCAGGCATCCATGCGCGCTCCCGTAATCTCCTCCGCCTTAAGAAGCTGTCCCCACAAATAGGCGGCGTTCATATCGCTTGGAAGATACGAAGATCCATAATTGACCCATGTGTACTTGTCAATCTGCCCCCGGAAAAACTTGCTCCGGTTCGTCCCCTTTTCCCGAATGATTTCCGCCTCCTCTATTTTAGACGCATCGTTAATCAACAGAGCTCCTCCCTCGCCCATGCTGAGGTTTTTCGTCTCATGGAAGCTATAGCAGCCGTACCCGCCGATCGTCCCGAGCGGTTTCCCCTTGTATTCTGCCATGACACCCTGGGCCGCGTCCTCAATTACAGCCAGGCCATGCTTTCCCGCTATTTCCATAATCGTGTCCATCTCACACGCGACACCCGCGTAATGCACAGGGACAACCGCCCTTGTCCTATCTGTAATGGCAGCCTCAATCAAAGTTTCATCTATGTTCATCGTATCCGGCCGGATGTCTACAAAAACGGCTTTTGCCCCCCGTAATACAAATGCATCCGCCGTAGAGACAAATGTATATGAGGGCATAATAACCTCGTCTCCCTCCCCAATATCACATAAAAGGGCAGTCATCTCTGTTGCATGTGTACAAGAAGTAGTAAGCATTACTTTTGGCACCCCTGTCATCTGCTCCAGCAATCCACTACATTTTTTCGTAAATTCACCATCGCCGCATATTTTGTGGCTGTCTATGGCCTGCTGTATGAAATCCATCTCATTTCCCGCCACCGGCGGGACATTAAAGTTAATCATGTTCTTCACCGACCTCCATATTATCTTTGGCCTTGTATCCTCTTTTCGACCGCATCTGCCACAGCACAATCCCGGCACAAAAAACCAGTCCGGCGAAACCGGCGATAACTCCGAATTGGAACCCTACCGGACGGTACCGGAGTTCCACCTTGTGTTCCCCCACGCCTTTGACCGGGATACCGGTAAAGGCTCTATTGATCTTCTGTGCCGGTATCTCTTCCCCGTCCACATAAGCCCGCCATCCATCGTTGTAAGGTATAGAAACATATAGCATAGAAGCCGGCTGCCTGCTACTTACCGTCCCTGACACGTGATTATCCGAAAAACGGTCAATGTTGTACCGACTGCCAACGCATTCGGCTGCACAGCTCTCATAAGTGGAAAGGGGCACAGCCAGAAGCTCAATCGCATCATAGCTATATTCACCAATCGTGTTAAGTGACACTTTAATATCCTTCGATTCCAACTGGCCCAGGTTAATCATATAATCTTTAATGTTCGAAAGACCGTTGACACTCCCGACCGTATTCAATGCTTTTTTCGATATTCCTCCCGAGGAGGCGCTTATGGCAAAACCACCGTAATCCGCATAGGTGGAATGTGTCGTCAAATCCGCACGCATCCGGTCCAGCATATTCATTGCAGAATAACGCATTTGTTTCGTGCTATCTGGATCGCGGCGTAAATTCCGGGCCACAAGGTACATCTCACAATTGGGATATGCCTGGTCCAAATGCAGCGTAAAACCGCCTCCTGCCCGCGTTACTTTTATTTTCCCCGGAACCGCCAGGGAAGAATGCGCTGGTTCTCCCGACAAATTTTTAAAAGCAAGACCCGAAATACCATTCACTTTAAAACGTGATTTTTCATAACCCGACGATATACCCTCAACATCCGCGTGCGGCAAATCTGTCATCTGTCCGTCGGGGAGGACAACACACTGCATTAGCGCCTGCTCGCGGTCCGGATAGTCAAGCTTCTGCCATTCTGTTTCCGTAATATACGAATCAAACATACATCCAAGACCGACCGCATACTTGTTCTGAAAAATGTCCACGCCCTGTTCCGATTTTTTAAACGGCGAAAACCCATAAGACGCATACTCATTCGCCCCGGTGGAAACGTTTAGTCCCGGATTGTTTCCGAGAAAATATTTTACTCCCGTCAAAAAGTCAAGGCGCGTGCGGTTGTCATTACTGTACGTGCAAATCCTCCGAAAGAAGGAAGCATTGTTTCCCACCAGTCTGTAAAAGTCAAACAAATCTCCCGTAGTCGTAGAAAGATAGGTATAAATAGACCTCGTATGAAATACAAGCGTCTCATTCGCCGCGGGATGCACCTGGCGGCTGGAGGCCTTTATGCTCTGCTCGCCGACAGCCCCTGAAATATGGTCAATCTGGTCAATACGATAAAACGAATCATCGTCGATCTCCGTCCCCGCCCTCTGTGTCGCGGTTTCCAGTTTCCCATATATCTCACCGTGCCCCGCATATTTGTTTATATACGTGGAGATGCCGGGAACAAACTTGACAAAACAAACAGCTATAATATTGCACATAATGGCAAGCATAACCAGGCCGCTCCGCCATCGCTTCCGTTCCCCTTTCCGGGAAAGAAGCTGATAAAATATATAGGCAAAGGCCAGGTTCAGAACCCCGGTAATTGCCGTTATCTCGTTATTGATTTTTAACACGATGCGCCCGATTATGATAAGTACAAATCCAAATACGGAAAGCATCGCGGCAATGCTTTTTTTATATTTGCGTATATTAAATCCGTCTTCCGCTATGCACTGTATACCGCACCAAACATAAAAAAATGTGACCGTGTAACACCAGCGTCCCGTGGGATACCCAAATCCATTAAACATGCAATGGAAAAAAGGAAACAGAAGAAAGATCAGACATGTGAAAAACACACACATTGCAGACGTCGTCTTCCGCGCCCGAAAATGAAAGAAAATGGAAGGAATCATAAGTACGAACAGCGGTATGACACAAATCGTAGCATATTGCCAGAACAGCTCCTGGCCGCCGATCAAAAAACTAAAGTAGTTTACATACACGTGAAGAGAGTGAAACAGCGTGTACTCTGTTCCACTATCCTTAACCGCATTCATTAATATATACACGACCGGAACTGTAACTATAGCAGAAAGGCAGGCCGCCGTCCCCACATAAAAGACAAATTTTCCCCAATAGCACAATGCATTTTTCAGCGTTTTTGCTTCCTTTTTTACGAAATGAACCAGCAAATAGAGAAACACTACAATTGCCGTCATAAAGGAAAAGTAAATGCTGGTGGCTGCGGATAATACAAGCGCCAAAATAAGCGGTAATGGTGACTCCCCGCGCAGAACCTTCTGCACTCCCGCCATAATAAAAGGAAATAGCAGAAACGGCACGAGAAATACACTGTGGGCGCCGGCCGCCAAAAGCCCCCAGGACGAAAATGCATAGGCAAACGCCCCCCAGAGCGAATGCGTTAATTTCATATTCGTTATCTTTCCAAAGTATAGAAACCCCAGACCCGCCATATAGAGCTGGACAAAAATCTCTATCATATATCCAACGGATAGAGAGCTTGCGGGAAACAGGGCGGAAATGTAGCTGAAGGGATCAAAATACACGTATCCCAGCGCACCTAACGTATCCGCACCGAGCCCGATATTCCATGACCAGAACGAAAAGCTCCCCTCCGTAAATAATTGGCGGACCACATCCTTCAGCCAGATCCGGGTTTCATAGTGCTGAAGGATGGCGTCGCTGAACATAAGGGACGTGTTTGTAAGAAAAAACGGCAGGTACGCAAGCGACACCGTAATTATAAACAACAGCGTATACAGCCAAAATAACTGGCCCCGTGTTTCTGGGTGCAATTTCATGCCCAATTTTATTTTCAACTCTTTCATTTGTTCCCGGCGCTGCATCATCTCAAATCCCTTCCTTGTTAAATAACTTTTTATATCCCGTTACCGATTTCAATTTTTCAATACAAATCGATACAAATAAGCTTTCGAGCAACAGTACGAAAACGATAGCAAAAGCATTTTTAAACGAATACGTCCATTCGTTCAAATACGTATACCGGATAAAATTATGTATTAGAAACATATTCATTGAGTGCTTTCCAAGAAACATTAATATGTTTCTAACAACAGGAATGTCCGTCACAAAGGAATACGTAAATACAATGACGGCCAAAGTCGTAATCCCATCTGAAATACCGATATAGGTCTTTCCCAATGCCGTCTGCTTACATACAACAATTGCGGTTAGAAGTATGGCGGCGCCAACCGCCCTGAGCCATCTCCGCCCTCCTGACAGCCATCCCTTCGCCCGCTCCAGAATATTTTCCTCCGCACAGGCAATTCCCAGTACTACGCACAACAGCCACCGAAAATAGTTTTGAGAGGTAGCCGTCTTTAGCGGCAATATAAGCGGAAGCACAATTGCCATCGGTATAAGCAGAACGCCAGCCCGGTCATACCACCGAAGGAAAAGCGGCATTATGAAAATAAGCACGATCGCAAAGCCTATATACCACCATGTATAAATCAACGAAGGGGTATGGAACACGTCCGCTAACCCAAGCATATCAATTAGAAAATAAATTAAGCCCCCGCGTCCTGTCCCATAAATGTGAAATGGACGCTGGTCAATGACGGCGCATACAAGATTGCACAGCAAAAATACAAAGAAATAGCCGCCCATCATTGAGACAATGCGATGGGTGCAAACCGCATGCGACTCCTTTTTACCAAGCACAAGCGTTCCATACTTCTTTCGCACAGAACGGGCAATTCCATACGCGCTTAAAAATGCAAACATTCCGACACATATTTTTAAGAGCTCACCGAAATAAATGCCAAGACCCTCTGTAAATGGGAAAAAGTTTACATCAAATTGCGAGAAACGGCTCTCTTCAAAAAAACAGTGGTGCCAAAGTAAAAATACGATTGCAATGCCTTTTACCGCCATTGTGTCGTCTTTGCCAAATTTCTTCATAATCCACTAACTTCCAATCTATTAACTGTTCGTCACTGCAGGGCGGCCCGTTCGAATTCTGCATAGGCCTCCCTGTTGTACTCCTCATCATCAAATGCATAACGACTGGGAACCCCGCCCGCCATAAACCTGCACATTCCCTCATAAATAGAGTTAGCGTCCATGTCCACTAAACATTGTCCATTTTCGATTACGGACCCGCCTACGGAAGAAAACCGGGACAGAATAATCGGCATATG
This sequence comes from uncultured Eubacterium sp., assembly GCA_910584245.1. Classification (GTDB taxonomy): domain Bacteria; phylum Bacillota; class Clostridia; order Lachnospirales; family Lachnospiraceae; genus Eubacterium_F. The sequence goes on along the minus strand of CAJTZF010000010.1, from coordinate 2,461 downwards.
CATAGCCCTTGCCTCAAACACTACAAGCGGCTGCCCCTCATGGAGGGAAGGAAGTATAAAGCAGTCACATTGCCTGAGCAGTCCAAATGGATTGGACAAATTTCCAGTCAAAATAACCTTTTCCTGCAAACCAAGCTGGCAAATTAAATCCAGCAAATTATTTTTCTCCGTTCCGTTTCCGATAATATACAGCATTACTTCCGGGTACTCTTTCTCCAGCCGCGCAAAAGCGCGAATAAGCGCCTCCTGGTTCTTCTCTACCGACAGTCTTCCGATATTTACAAACCGTGTGACTCCATTTTCCACTTTCCCCGTATTCGCGCGTATCTCCATCGTTCCGTCCCCCAGTTCGTCCAAAATATCCGGCTGAAGGGGAATCAGCTTCATATCTGTGACGGAGGCCAGCTTGTCAGAAAATGCATAATAATATGTGCCATTAAACAAAAGCTTGCCCATACGGCTTCCGTCTTTCACCTTTTCAAAATCAACACAGTTTTTCGCATATCCGAATTTTTCAGGTTTCAAATATCCCGCTAATTTCTCACGGTTTACCTCCATAATCTCCCGGCTGCAGCATACCGCACAGTCGAATTTCGGATACAGGGCAAAGACCCGTTTCAGCCAGAAGTACTTCTCCTCAAACTCAGACAGCATATCATTGTGGAGCCAGATACACGTTTTCGCACTGGCTTGCATCAAACATATCGTCGCATAAAAAATGTTATAACCCTCATAATCAATGATGTAATCGAATTCCGATTCCCCATACAGCCGGCGGAACTCCCGCCGGTATAGCTTCTTGGAGAAAGCAAATGTGCTCAATCCCTTTACCGGATTGCACTTAATGTAAAAATTATTCCGCACAAATTCACCGATCGTCCGAATCATCGCATCCGGACGAACAATCACCCGTACATTCTTATTCGAGTCCATACGCAGGATCTGTTCCTTCTGTGCCGCATTAACCGGCTTATCAACAAATACCGTCACATCATACTTACTATAATCAAACTGGCTTAATAAATTGATCAGCGCCGTTGAAATGCCATTTACAAGCATCGGCCCCCGGGAAATAAGCACTTTCTTCTTCCGGCTGTCACAGCCGGTTATCCGGATGCCCTCTGTTTCCCCATCAAATATGGCACGGACGATTTTCTGGGATATATGCCCGATGTTATATGTACAGCACCAATCCCTAACTTTTTCGTAGCGCTCCCGGCTTTCCTGAAATACCTTGTCAATGTCATTAATCCAGCCCGCTAAAACATCCAGACGATCCGTATTCGGCCCCGGTAAGTCTTCCATGCCAAAATACATCCCCCGTTTTACCGAGTACTCTTCCAGATCTGTTATATAAAACAACACCGGCCTTCCTGTGGCTAGAAAATCAAAATAAATACTTGAAAAATCACTGATAAGTATGTCCGTAACACTTAAAACCACATTGGCGTCAATCATAGCAGGCACAACATAGGAGAACTTGTCAAGTTCTTCCTTAATCATGCTATAAACTACCTGATGTACTTTGACAAGTATTTGATACTCATTTGTATCAATTCGCTTCTCAAGCGTTTCCTTCAACTGTATCAAGTGATCCAGTCCACAGTTTGGGTTGGCATAACTGTCCCCCCGCCAGGTGGGGGCATACAGGATCATTTTCTTTTTGGGATCAATGGATACGCCAGCTTTTTTTAATTGTGAGTAGACGTCCTCTTTTTTCGTATTTACAAGCAGATCCAGGCGGGGATACCCCTCCTCGATAATTTTTGCCTTCGAAATGCCATCCTGGCGGAATGCCCGTTTATACACATCCGTCAAAAATGGGTTAGCGGAAATCAAATAATCCGCATGTAGAAAATTTCTCGCCATGTTAGATGCCGTCAGGGCGCCGGACGGCTCGTCATACCCGAGATGTTTCAGCGGAATACCATGCCACGTATTGATATATACCTGCCCCGGCTTTTTCACAAAAAAGCTGTAAAATGCAACGTTGTTTATCAAATATCCGGCGCTGGCCAGATATTTCAAATACTTTTTAGAACCAAACTGAACAAATGATACATTTTTATACAACCCTTTATACTTTTGAATTAATTCCCTGTGATTTTCCAAATCATCCAGCACCCACACATGGCGGAACTTACTGTACCGGGCATTGTGTACCAATTCCTGGAACAAGGCAAACGGCCCGCAAAGCAAGCCTCTCCCATAAAAGGCTTCATACAATATTGTGTTGCGCTTAACCGAACAGTGCTTATAATAGCGCGTATATCTTGTATTCCTCCGCTCCGCAGGCGATGTCATATATTTGATAAAGGGATCAAGCAAAATAGAAATCCCCAGGCTTATCTTGTTTCCCAATATTTCTGTATTCATATTCATTATCCTTTCGTAATGGAACCAGCCTCTATCCCACAAAAATCCCATATTATTCTGGCCGCTTGCCGGGACGCGTCCCCCA
>CAJTZF010000009.1 GCA_910584245.1 uncultured Eubacterium sp. | reverse complement strand
AGCCAGGCACCGGAAGCAAGCCAAGCGCCAGAGGCGAGCAATGCGCCGGAGGTGAGCCAGGCACCGGAAGCAAGCCAAGCGCCAGAGGCGAGCCAGGCACCGGAAGCAAGCCAGGCGCCAGAGGCGAGTACAGCACCGGAAGCGAGTACAGCGCCGGAAGCAAGCCAGGAACCAGAGGAGAGCCAGGCGCCGGCAACGCCAGCTCCGATTGTGACAACAGTCGATTTCTCCAATCCGGCAGCATACGCAAGTGATGGTAGTGGTGTGGTAGCTGCTTACAACAATGTTGATTCCTCTCTCAGCGTGACGGTACCGCAGTTCCAGGGAATTATTCTTAAGGCCCCTGACGATGGAAATGTTTACAAATCAGCAAAGATTACTTATACAAGTGGTTCGGCAATTAGTGCCTATTTATTGGATGGGGCGATGACGGACGGAATGGGTCAGACGCCCCCTGGCCAGCATGAGATCGGTAGTCTTGCTGCCGCCGCAGAGGAATCCTCCGTTATATATAAGGTTGCGGAAAACTATGAAGGTGGTTGTCTGAAGGGCATAAAATTTGTACATGTCGATTTCAGCAATAGTGCGGCAAAGGAATTAAAAATTAAGTCAGTCCAGTTTTCAACGGAAGAAAACTTTACGGAAGGTCCGGGGGTAGAAACGCCAGAGGCTACCAAGGCATTATATTAATAATAAGTTCATATTAAGGAAACTCCAGTTTGCTTAAAGGGTACAAATAAGCGGGCTGGAGCTTCTTTTTTTGCTTTGTTAGGTAGCGCATAGTTTCTGTTGCGGAAACGCAATTAGAAGCCTTCTTTACTTCTTTGGTTCCGTATTTCCCTTCTCTTTTTTCCCGCTTCCCATTCTGCCTTTTCGCTTTCTGTTTCTAAAATTAACTTTGGTACCTCTTGTGGTTTTCCGTTTGCGTCGACGGCTACCAGCGTTAGATAGGCCCTATTAATCGGGCGCCGTATGCCGTCAAGGCTCTCTACGTACGTATCGACCCGCACTTCCATTGAGGTGGTGCCCACATAAGTTAATCTTCCGATTAATACGATCAGATCGTTTTGGAAGGCGCCACGTATAAATTTTAAATTATCTGCGGAGGCGGTAATTACGTTGCACTGGGAATGGCGGATTGCCACCAGTCCGGCAATCTCATCAATCCACTCCATTAATCTTCCGCCAAATAACCGGCCTCCGCCATTCAAATGCTCTGGGCGTATTTGGCATACATGCTCGATGACAGATTCAGAAACTTTTTTTGACCATTCAAATTCCATGTAACACACGGCCTTTCCATTTTTGAATGGAAATATTGTATCCCATTGCGGCTATTGGCATACATAAATTTCCTCTTGAATTTCAGAGGTGGTTGTGATAAAATAAGCTGCAAAGGCTATGAAGGAACCGATTGCTTGTGCAGTGACCGTTTGACAGAAAGAGATGTCACCGGCTGAGAGCATCTCGTGGAAGCGGCAGGCAGGAGAACATTCTGGAGCTTGTATTCTGAACAGAAGGTGGATATCTGCTAGGGATATACGGTTGCACCGTTATATGCACAGAGAGAGGGAAATCAGGCAGGATTTGATTTTCAATGCGGGTGGTACCGCGGGTTTTGAATGGTAAATATTCAGGCTCGTCCCATGTGAAACATGAGTTTCACTGGGGCGGGCTTTTTTATTTGCCCCGGTGAAATGACAGGCAGCGATGTGCGCAAATTGCGTGCAGGAAAGGGGCATCATATGGAATTTATATCAGGACAGACACAAAAAAAGGTAGTGGAAATTTCAGACATTCTCTCCGGCGGTTATGAGGGGAGACAGATCAGCATGAATGGGGCAGTGCACACCATACGGGATATGGGGGATGTGGCGTTTGTCATTCTCCGAAAGCGGGAAGGACTTGTGCAGACCATTTTTGAGCGGGGAGCAGTTGACATGGATTTTAGGCAGTTAAAAGAGGCTGCCACCGTGGAGGTGACTGGGACGGTCAAGAAAGAGGACCGTGCGCCAAATGGATTTGAAATTCGTTTACAGGCCGTTCAGGTTCTCTCCGAGCCAAAAGAGCCCATGCCAATTCCGATTAATAAATGGAAATTAGGCACTTCCCTCGAGACAAAGCTGAATCTTCGTCCGATCTCGCTTCGCAATGTAAAGGAGCGGGCAAAATTTAAAATACAGGAAGGGATTGTCCGGGCATTTCGTGACTATTTGTTTTCACAGGGGTTTACGGAAATCCACACGCCCAAGATCGGTGCAAAAGGGGCAGAGGGAGGCGCGAATATATTTAAACTGGATTATTTTCACCGCCCTGCTATTTTAGAGCAGAGTCCCCAGTTCTACAAGCAGATGATGGTAGGTGTTTTTGACCGCGTTTTTGAAACTGCCCCGGTGTTCCGGGCAGAAAAACACAACACGAAACGCCACCTGAATGAGTATACTTCGCTGGACTTTGAGATGGGGTACATCGACAGCTTTCAGGATATTATGCAGATGGAAACCGGATTTTTGCAGCATATGGTCAAGCTTTTGAAAGAGCAGTATGCCCGCGAACTCGACATACTCGGCGTGGCGCTCCCGTCAGTGGAGAAGATTCCCCAGGTTCGGTTTGACGAGGCAAAAAAGCTGGTGTCGGAAAAATATGACCGGGATATTCGCAACCCGTATGACCTGGAGCCGGAGGAGGAGGCGCTAATTGGCCAGTATTTCAAGGAAGAGTACGGTGCGGATTTTGTGTTTGTCACTCATTATCCATCCAAAAAACGTCCGTTTTATGCAATGGATGATCCGGCGGACCCGACGTATACGCTCAGTTTTGACCTTCTGTTTGGGGGACTGGAAATCACGACCGGCGGGCAGCGCATTCATGATTTGGATACGTTGGAGAATAAAATAAAAGCCAGGGGCATGACCGATGAGGGGATGGAGCATTATTTAATGATTTTCAGACACGGAATGCCGCCTCACGGGGGACTTGGTATTGGACTGGAGCGAATGACAATGAAGCTGCTTGGCGAGGAAAATGTAAGGGAGACTACGCTGTTCCCAAGAGATTTAAGTCGCCTGGAACCATAGAGGAGGAAAATATTATGGCAAATGTTATCTCAGATGAAATGATTGAATATGTTGGCATACTGGCCAAGCTTGAGCTTTCCGGGGAGGAACGGGAGCAGGCGAAAAGGGATATGGGAAGGATGCTTGATTATATTGATAAATTAAATGAACTAGAGACTGATGACGTCGAACCGATGTCACACATTTTTGATGTAAATAACGTGTTTCGGGAGGATGTTGTGACGAACGGGGACGATAGAGAGCAAATGCTTGCAAATGCCCCTGAGAAAAAAGACGGAACTTACATGGTGCCGAAAACATTTGAATAGAGAGGAGCGGTTCGCATGAGTGTAATAAAAGCAACAGCTGTCGGGCTTGGAAAGATGATTAAGTCTGGAGAAGTGACGGTGAAGGATGCTGTACTTGCCACACTTGGCAGCATAGAGAAATCAGAACAGACGTTAAACAGCTTTATCACCGTTTTGGACGAGGACGTCCTTCTCGCCAGGGCGGCGCAAGTGCAGGAGAAAATAGACTGCGGGGAGTTGACGGGGCCGCTTGCAGGCGTACCAGTGGCAGTTAAGGATAATTTGTGTACGAAAGACGTACTTACGACGTGTGGTTCCAATATGCTGGCAAATTTTAAGCCGACGTATACGGCAGAAGCAGTACAGAATTTGGAGCGGGCGGGGGCTGTTATCATCGGAAAGACGAATATGGATGAATTCGCTATGGGGAGCACGACGGAGACATCCGCCTACGGTGTCACTAGAAACCCACATAACACAGATCATGTGCCAGGTGGCTCTTCTGGCGGCTCGTGTGCGGCTGTAGCGGCAAATGAGTGCTTCTATGCCCTTGGTTCGGACACGGGTGGTTCCATTCGCCAGCCGAGTTCCTTCTGCGGGGTCACGGGACTTAAGCCGACGTACGGGACAGTTTCCCGTTATGGATTGGTAGCTTATGGGTCATCCCTTGACCAGATTGGGCCGATTGCAAAAGATGTGACGGATTGCGCTACGATATTGGAAGTCATATCTTCGTATGATAAGAAAGATAGCACATCGGTTAGACGGGAGGATCTGAATTTCACCGCTGCTCTTATAGATGATGTGGACGGTATGAGAATTGGCATACCGGGGGAGTACATCGGAGAAGGTCTTGACCCGTCGGTTAGGGAAGCAGTTTTGCGTGCGGCGGACGTACTGAGAGAAAGAGGGGCAATCGTGGAAGAGTTTGACCTGAGCCTGGTTGAATACGCAATTCCCGCGTATTATGTGATCGCGTGTGCGGAGGCAAGTTCAAACCTGTCACGTTTTGACGGTGTTAAATATGGGTACCGCACAAAGGAGTACGAGGGATTGCATAATATGTACAAAAAGACCCGCTCAGAAGGATTCGGCCCGGAGGTAAAACGCCGGATCATGCTTGGCTCCTTCGTATTGAGCAGTGGTTATTACGATGCTTATTATCTAAAAGCGCTGCGCACGAAGTCTCTTATTAAACGGGCATTTGACCGGGCATTTCAACAATACGATGTTATTCTTGGGCCGGCGGCTCCGGCTACAGCACCGAGAATTGGCGATAGCCTGGGCGATCCGATCCAGATGTATCTGGGGGATATATATACCATATCCGTCAATTTAGCCGGCCTTCCGGGAATCAGTGTCCCGTGTGGTACAGATGCGCACGGATTGCCAATTGGCCTTCAGCTGATCGGCGACTGTTTTAAAGAGCGAAATATTATACAGGCGGCTTATACGTTTGAACAAAATAAAGCATCGGATTTATAGAAGGAGGGAAAAATCATGGCAAAACAATATGAAACGGTCATTGGACTGGAGGTCCATGTGGAACTTGCCACAAAGACTAAAATATTTTGCGGATGCAGCACAGAATTTGGCGGCGCCGCGAATACGCATACGTGCCCGGTGTGCACGGGAATGCCTGGTTCCCTTCCTGTGCTTAACAAACAGGTCGTCGAGTATGCAATGGCGGTCGGTCTCGCCACAAATTGCTCGATTACCCAGTACTGCAAATTTGACCGGAAAAATTATTTTTATCCCGACAATCCACAAAATTACCAGATTTCACAGCTCTACCTTCCCATCTGCCGGGAGGGACACGTGGAAATAGAGACGGCCGGGGGCAAAAAGCAAGTCCGGATTCATGAAATACACATGGAGGAGGATGCGGGGAAGCTTGTGCATGATGACTGGGAAGACTGTTCTCTTGTCGATTTCAACCGCTCCGGCGTTCCGCTTATAGAGATTGTCTCTGAACCGGATATGAGAAGTGCGGAAGAGGTTATTGCTTATTTGGAAAAGCTGCGCATGACGATCCAGTACCTTGGGGCATCGGATTGCAAGCTGAATGAAGGCTCCATGCGCGCGGACGTAAACCTTTCCGTGCGCGAGGTTGGTGCGGCCGAATTTGGGACGCGTACCGAGATGAAAAACTTAAACTCTTTTAAGGCTATTTCAAGGGCGATAGAGGCAGAACGTGAAAGGCAGATTGAGCTTCTGGAAGAGGGAAAGACGGTTATACAGGAGACGAGAAGGTGGGATGACAACAAGGAATATTCCTATGCCATGCGTTCTAAGGAGGACGCGCAGGATTACCGCTATTTCCCGGACCCGGACCTGGTACCTGTAGTGATTAGCAGCGAGTGGATCCAGGAAGTAAAAAGCCGCCAGCCGGAGCTCCAGGAGGAGAAGGCGGAGCGTTATAAGAAGGAATTTGGCATTCCGGATTACGATATAAACATTATCACAGGTTCAAAAAAACTGGCGGATTTGTTTGAGGCCACGACGGCGATCTGCCATAACCCGAAAAAAGTGTCAAACTGGCTTATGGTGGAAACGATGCGCCTGTTGAAGGAAAAAGAAATGGAGCCAGCAGATATTACCTATACGCCGGAGAATCTTGCGGCCCTCATAAAGCTCACAGAGGAAAATGCGATTACTTCTACTGTCGCTAAAGAAGTTTTTGAAAAAATGTTTACAGAAGATATTGACGTAGAGAAGTTTGTAGAGGATAATGGACTTAGGACAGTAAATGATGAGAGTGCTCTTCGTGAGACGGTAGAGCAGGTCATCGCCGATAATCCCCAATCAGTGGCCGACTATCAGGCGGGCAAGACGAAGGCGATTGGTTTTCTCGTGGGACAAACAATGAAGGCTATGCGGGGGAAGGCAGATCCTGGTCTGGTAAACAAAATCTTGAGGGAGTTGCTATGAAACCAAACGGAAAGGAGAGTGAACCTATGATCGATATGAGAAAGGAAAAAAGATGGCCGGCTAAGCTGGAGCTTGAAATTACATCACTCTTTAAACAGGATAATGTTAAGGTTGAAAACATAAATGCGCCAATTCATGTTTTCGATATATCAAAAGCAGGTATCGGTTTTACGTCAAAGAGTATTTTGCCGTTAGGGTACTATTTCAATGCAAGGCTTGTTCTTTGTGAAAAGGATGCTGTGAATTGTGTTGTGCGCATTATCCGTCAGCAGAAAACAGGGGAGGATTATATTTATGGCTGTGAAATTGTCGGTACGGCATCCATTATGGACTACGTATTTAACGATTATGCGGCCAGCTTGAATTTTAGTTAGACCCCTTCAAGTGAAAATAAGGACTGTATATCCGTTTCTTTTCCGGGCGGATTGCAGTCCTTATTTTGTTTATTCCTGCTGTAGCGCGGATACAAGGCTCGGGATAAGCTGTTTTTTTCTGGATACGAGCCCCTTTAGTATTACATCTCTTTTGTCCTCTGGAAGCTGGAATGCGTTTTTCGCGATTTCTTTTGCGCGCTCGCCAAAACAGAGAAGTTCGGTACTCTCTTTCACGATATTGGTAAGCATGATATAGGCCATATCCACACCGAGCGTAGAAAATATTTCATCTAAAAAGGGGAGTAGCTTTTGCTTTATTTCTTTGAGTTCAATGCTGTTCATCGAATTAATCTGGCTGACGGAAAAGTGGACATCGCCGACGTCAAAGATTTTCATATCCTGTTCAAAAATTTCTTTCGGTTCCTTTGAACTTAAATCGCTTCCCGCCGCAAACATGTCAGTGGCAAATGCTTCGATATCGATTCCACAAATTTGGGAAAGCTCTTGAGCCGCTTCCTGGTCAATGTTTGTGCATGTCGGGGAACGAAACATAAGCGTATCTGAAATAATAGCGGACATAAGGAGCCCGGCGATGTGGCGTGGAAATTCCACATGGTTTTCCTTGTACATTTGAAAAATGATTGTCGAGGTGCAGCCAAGCGGCTGGTTTCGGAACAAAACCGGTTCTAGTGTCTGCAAGGTTCCGATCCGGTGGTGGTCGATGATTTCCAAAATGTCTGCGTATTCAATGCCGTCTACCGTTTGGGATTCTTCATTGTGGTCCACCAGAATGAGCTGCTTTCGTTTCAGGTTAATTAAGTTACGTCTGGAAATCATCCCTACATATCGGTTTTCCTCGTCGAGTACTGGGAAATCGCGGTGCCGTTTTTTACCCATAATTTCTTTTATATCCTCAGTTTTTTCGGAAAGGCGGAACGTTGTGAGGTTCTTTTTTTTCATAAAATACGAGATAGGCATACTTTGATTGATCATCCGGGCGGCCGTAAAGGTGTCATATGGAGTTACAAGTATGCTGCATCTCCGCTCGGCGGCGAGTTTTTGTATTGTCTTGGAGACTTCCGAATTCATACAGACGATAATGCAGGCGGCCCCCATTTCGATGGCGCAGAGCTGTGTTTCGTAACGGTTGCCTAAAATAATCATGTCTCCCTCGTGGATATAATCCTCCATCACATCTGGATTTGCCGCGGCAATAATGACCTCGCCTTTTGAGTAGGTGGCGTTTTCATCACCGGCAAGCATGGTAGCCTCAAGAGTTTCCATAATGTTCCGGTAGGACGTCTGGGAGGTGGAAAGAATGCAGTTGTCATATACGTCCATATATGCGGTGGCGATATCCCCGATGGTAATAAGCCCTGCGAGCCTGCCATCCCCGGTTGTGATCGGGAGCGTCATGACTTCTAATTCCCGCATCATATTCCATGCCTTTTTCAACGAGATATCGCCGGACACCCCTTCGATTTTTCGAATTTCGATATCGCGGACTTCGGTCATTACATCCCCGATATATTGGGGGGCAGGGGTGTGAAAGTAGTTTAGGATGTATTGTGTTTCCAAATTGATTTGGCCCGCCCTCGCCGCGTAAAATCCCCCGCCGTGGATCGTATTTTTTAATTCAGTATAAGCGATTGCCGAACAAATGGAATCGGTATCCGGATTTTTGTGCCCGATAATGTATACAGGTTGTTTTTCTGCCATAGTTGCCTCCATGTGGAAAATGATCTTACATAGAATATGCCACTTTTTTCATGTTTTTAGACATAAAAATTACTATAGCTTTTTTTGCATATTCAGTATATAATAGATAGTATAAAACAGAAATGAGGGAAAATACATATGAATATAGAACAGATGAAGGAAAAGTTTACACAAATATTTGGAGAAGGTGAAGAACCTGAGGTTTACTTTGCCCCGGGAAGGGTTAATCTCATCGGCGATCATACCGACTACAATGGCGGACACGTATTTCCCTGTGCCTTGACGCTTGGTACCTATGGCGTGGTACGCAGACGGGATGACGACATATTGAAACTGTATTCAGAAAATTTTAGTTCAGATGGAGTGCTGGAATCGTCAATCCGGGATTTGGAGCCCTCTGGAAACGGACTTTGGACAGACTATCCGAGAGGGGTGGTCTGGGCGTTTGAAAAATATGGTTATACCGCCGACCGCGGACTGGATATTCTGTTTTATGGAAATATTCCGGGTGGGGCAGGACTTTCATCCTCTGCCTCTATCGAGGTGTTGACGGGGATTATCATCCGCGATGTTTTTGGATTTACCGACATAACGGACACCCGTATTGCGCTGCTTGGACAATATAGTGAAAATCATTATATTGGTATGAAATGTGGAATTATGGATCAATTTGCCTCGGTAATGGGAAAAGCGGAGCATGCGATATTCCTTGATACGTACAAGCTCGACTATGAACTTGTACCGGTTAAGCTTGGAAAGGATATATGTGTAGTTATTACAAACAGCGGCGTAAGCCACAATCTCGTTTCCACTGCGTACAATGAGCGCAGGTCGGAGTGTGAGAGGGGACTTGACATATTGCAAAAAACGCTGGACATCAATAGTCTTGGGGATTTGAACAATGAGCAGTATGAGCGGTATAAGGTGTTAATCTCCGATGAGACGATTCGGAAACGGGTTAAACATGCCGTCTCGGAAAACCGGCGCACCGTTCATGCCCTAGACGCGCTCCGTGTTGATGATATCAAAGAGTTTGGCCGGCTTATGAATAAGTCACATCTTTCACTGCGGGACGATTACGAGGTATCCTGTGAGGAGATTGATCTTCTTGTGAAAACAGCGTGGGAGCTGCCGGGGGTAGTCGGAAGCCGGATGACTGGGGGCGGCTTTGGGGGTTGTACAGTAAGCCTCGTAAAAAAACGGAACCGCAATTTATTTAAAAATAAACTGACTGCCTGTTATCGGGAGGCATATGGCAGGGAGCCGGAGTTTTATGAAGTTGAAATTGGTGATGGAGCCAGGAAGCTTTGAGAATTATAACATGTAACGGAGGAAAGATGGTTATCGTTAGCCGTCTTTTTCTTTTTTCATAAAACAGGGGAGACGGTGGCTCATTCCGGGCCACCGTCTCCCCTGTTTCAGAACTGTAATTTCCTGACAGTTCCTTTTCCTATATATTTATTCGATTACAAAGTTATCAAGATACAGGCTGCTTGCAAGAGCAGAAGTCGCTTTTAATTCGATCTTGTTATCCCCCTGTATAAGAGGAATCTGCTGAGAGACCGTTTTCCAGTCGCTGAGCGATTGTCCCTTTGGCAGGGAAAGCGTAGTGACCTTGACGCCATTTACATACAAATCTACATTATTAATATTTTCTGTAGTTGCATAGCGGAGCGTCATGGTGGCGTTACCTGCTGTTTTATTCGGTACAGTATCTTTTACGGCTGCGTCGGCCTTTGTGCCGAATTTCATGAAGCCCTGGCCCTGGTATTTGGTGATGCCGCTATTACAGCCGTTTGTAATGTTTTCTTCGATATTCTTGTAGTCGAAGAACTCGGCCTCATATTGACGAGGGCCGTCGTAAGCGGCAGGGAATGCAGGTTCTATAAGGTTTGCCGTCGAATAGTTGGTGAGACGCCCTTTTTCATCTCCAGAGCAGTTGACCTTTATATCCAGCGGGCCGTTGTGTTTAATTGTGAGAGAATAAACACCATTATTCCAACTCTCTGACACATTGCTTCTTGCCTGGTTGACGCCTCTGTGCTTGATCGTGTAGGTCGGTTTAGAAGAAGCTCCGTAAATTTTGATTGTATTTGTCTTTAACGTACCTGGATCGTTCTCATCATAGTTATTCAGATAAAAGTCGATGTGGTCTGAATATTCGTTGATTAATCCGATAGCGTACTCAGAATAGGAAACCTCAACCTGGCTGCACGTATTATATTTAGGTATAAAGTAGCCGCCCACTGCTGCCCCGTCCTTGTTTGGGTTGTACGTAACCCATGAGTTTTGGTTTCGGCCGGCATAACAATTGCCCCAGTATTCCGTAGGGAAGAGACCGTTAAATTCATTTTGTTTTGCCTCGATTGTCGGCCAGCGTGAGGCTATCGTGGACTGGTTTATCGGTGTGGAAATCGATTTTGCCAGGTCATCGGCCAGTGCGTACACGGTCGGGATCGTAGGATAGCGTCCGGTGCGCTTGTATGGGTCGTGATTATCTTTTAAGTTGCCGTCATTTTCCATGCGGTAAAGTCCCTCAAACAGAGTTGGATATGTACTGTACTTATTGTCATTATTACCTGAGTTCACATCCTGAACCACGGCAACCTTTGTGCGGTCAATCGCTTCCTTGCGGGATGGGATACGGATCGATCCGTCCAGTACTTTGCGGAACATATCAAGCATATCATTTTGGAACTGGTCATACATCGCCCATTTACGCATCTTGTATCCCTCGCCGTCCGTTGACGGGTTGAGCTCTTTGAAATCATCCTCCCATACAAGTTCTGGACCGTCAATTACGGTCATACCGTTTAATGCCATGCGCTCAAGGTGGATTGGCAATCCGGTAGCGAGACGGTATTGGTCTTTTGTAGGTTCTCCCGTGCCATCCCATGAGGAATCGGACCACCCGGATTCATCATACCTTACACCGAAATTCCCGCAATATCCGGAAAGATAAGCGCCATATACAACACTCTCTACATCCGCGATGTAGCTTAGCTGCGTGTACTTTTCTTCGAGAATATAATTCTCAGAATATTGGCGGCAGGCTGCTTCCCATTCCGGTACCTGCTTCAGCATCGCAACCGGATTGAGAGACGCGCTCCACTGGTTTGCGCACCAGCTTACATCGAGGTAACCGCCGTACTTGTTACATAGCTTTAACAGGGCGGCGAAATGGCGGTACCGTTCTGGACAAGTGATCGGGAAATCCACAGATTCGAATCCCCAGAACTGCTCGCAGTAGTTATATCCGATAAAGTTCGGATAATCCCTGAAAAATTCGGCGTATATCGTATTTTCTAAATCATCATCGGCCCCATAATCCGGGAAATGGCTCTGTCCGCCGCTCGATGGCTGTATCATCGTCCATACGCCTTTTTCAGCGCAGGTTCTCAGCCATGACTTGGCTGTCTCGTAGCCATCTTGTACCATAAGCCATTTTTTATTTGTAGAATCCCAGTTGATAGACAGGGAAATATTGAAAACAATATAAGGTAGCACATCTTCCGGTATCAAATTGATGATTTTTGCCGGGTCAGCATAGTTCCACGAGTCGATGTGAACGATCCACATAGGCTGTTCTGGTGAAAGGGGACGGCGCATATTGCTGTCCGCCTTACTAACCTGGAGTGGCTGTGCATTCTTTGAAGCGTTTTCCATGAATCCGCTTGTGGAGCCGGAATCCGCCTGGGCGTCAGAATCAACGGAGAACGGTTGCGCATCCGGTGAAAGCTTTTCCATGAATCCACTCATAGCGTCGGAACCTAATTGATTGGCGGGGTCAAATGGCGGCAGGCCCATAACCAGATTGGCCGACATAATGACTGACATAAATGCTGCGCAAAATTTCTTCAATATCATTGACATTATACCTCCTTATTTTTTTGATAATTCATTGTCAAAAATAATAGTCAAAAGACAGTCATTCTTCGTTCCAATTATAAATGATTCCTACGGGGTTATCAACTAATTTTTTATAAAAAATAATTTTACATATTTTTATGTGTAATTCATCCATATATTCTTGAAATTTTGATTAGAATATGTTATAAATTATAAGAAGTTGATAATAGGGAGAAAAGGTATTATTTGAACAGAAGCGTCGCAAATAATACGCAGTATAATGCCTCCCCGGATATGGCGCTTCAGAATGGAGAGTATCTCATGAAAAATGGGAAAAGACAGATAGCATGGTTCTCAATTATGTTGATGGTGCTTACGCTTATTTTTCCGATGGGGACAACAGTCAGTTTTGCTCGGAAGAAAAAGGTAAAACTAAAAAAAATAGTACTGAACCATTCAACATATAAATTACAAAAAGGGAAAAGCTTGAAACTGAAGGCTTCTTTTAAGCCAAAAAAGACGACGCAGAAAAAGATTACGTGGAAAAGCAGTAATAAAAAAGTCGCCAGTGTTTCTAAGAAGGGCGTAGTGAAGGCGCGGAAGCTTGGGACGGCAAAAATTACCGCAAAAGTAAAAGGAACGAAAAAGAAGGCGGTGTGCAAGATCCAGGTCGTGCTAAAAAAGAGCCAGGAAGAGCAGCCGAATAGCGGAGACGGACAGCAGCCGCAGGTCGTTCCGGAATCGATCGCACCAGCGGGAGGCAGTGTTATGCCCCCGGCGTCGGAAGTGCCTGTCGCATCCCCGACACCTAAATATGACCGGCCCGCAACAACGGCAGAGCCTTTTTGCTATTTTGACCTGAAAGATAAGAATTTGATCCATACAGAGGGACTTTCAGAAAATGATATTGTCTGGAATGAGGATGGAACCGTTACCATTACATTTACACAGCAATATTCTACGGTAAATTTTTATTTGCCGGACAATGCACAGAATTATTATAGCAATTATAAGTACATACAGTTTATATACAAGAGTACAGGCGGAAATTTAGGCCATGCCCTGTACGATGCGCAGATGGAGGGAGCGGCAAATCCTTCCGCTGGCAAGCATCCTGACTGGGGAAGCAAAATTCAGGAATCGCCGGATGAGAATACGTTATGGCTGGAAGTAACTGACGATTGTGTGGGAGGCTGTATCCGGGGATTGCAGATTTTTAACCCGAATGAGATGCAAGCTGGCCAGTCCATTACAATTACGATCTCGGGTATTTTGTTTGCAGAATCGCGACCTACCATTTGTCCAACTTCACCGCCAGAAGCGAGCGGGGTACCGTCGGTGAGCGAGCAGCCGGGCGCAAGCCAGAAACCAGGAGAGAGCCAGTTGCCGGGAGTAAGCCAGAAACCGGGACAGAGCCAGTTGCCGGGCGCAAGTCAGAAACCAGGACAGAGCCAGTTGCCGGGAGTAAGCCAGAAACCGGGAGGGAGCCAGCAGCCAGGTGTAAGCCAGGCGCCATCCGTCTCTGCAATTCCAGGAAGTGAAAAGCCAGGAGAAACGGCACCGCCAGTGAAATATATTGATTTGACAGCGGAAGGGGCTTTTAAAAATGAAATGCCAGATGGAGCCAGCGTTGTCAATAATCCAGATGGTTCGATTACAATTACTTTTTCGAAGCAGTTTGCGGCACTAAATTTCTATCTGCCGGATAATGTGCAGAATAATAACAGTAATTATAAATCCGTTGTTCTTACCTATACATGCGAGGGCGGTAACCTTGGTCATGCCCTATATGATGCAGATAGCGGAAAGCATCCGGACTGGGGCAAGAAAATTACAGAATCACAAGAAGAAAAAACACTTGTTTTTGCCGTGACAAATGATTGTGTGGGAGGCTGCATCCGGGGATTCCAGATCTTTAACCCGAATGAAATGCAGGAGGGCAGCACGATTACGATCACAGTAAAATCTATGATTTTTAGCAATAAGGAAAACCCGACGCCAGATGACTTAAATCCGTCTCCGGCACCGGTTCCAACGCCGACGCCGACAGTGGCTCCTACAGAGCCGCCGTTGCCGATTATGACAAGGGAACCAGGGCCGCATGGGATCAACGGTCCAACTGCAGTAGGCGAAGAGGTTACATGGGATTGCATTACTTTTGGCTCCTACTATCAGAGTGCGTATACGCCGAAGCAGGCGCCAGCAAGTCCAGTGGAAGGTAACGAGTACACAGATTCAGATGAAACGGTAATGATATACCAGGGTGGCGCGTATTATAAGAAAGAGCCGATTAAATGGCGCGTGCTGTCTGTAGATGGCGATGATGCGTTTTTGGTGGCTGACCAGAACCTGGATACCCAGCCGTATCATGCCGATAACTGCGACTCGATGACATGGGAGAACAGCAGTATCCGGAAGTGGCTGAATGGAGAGTTTTTCTCCAGCGCTTTTACGGACGAGGAGCAGAGAGCTATTTTGCAGACAACCGTTTCGACAGAGAAGAATCCGCAATATGCGACGGAGGGTGGAGCGGATACGTCAGATAAGGTGTATTTATTATCCGCAGACGAGGCAAAATATAAAGATTATGGATTTGCGATTCATTATGATAAAACATCCGGTTCAAGGCAAGCGAAAAACTCAGCTTATGCGTTAGGGAAAGATGTTTGGTCAAACGACAGTGAAGAGTATGCGGATAACGGCTGGTGGTGGCTGCGCTCTCCGGGAAGTCTGCCGTTTAAGGCCGCTTATGTCGGAAGCGAGGGATTTACGGATTATTCGGGATTTATCGCAGTGAATACCGGCGGCGGTGTTCGGCCTGTCCTGCATTTGAATTTGTGTTCGGTCACCTGGACCGAAGCGGGGAAAGTGAGCAGTAATTCTGCGTCTGATCTGCTGCCGACACCAATACCGACGGAAAATCCGGTGAAAGAGGTCGCATTGTCAGGAGTACGCATTGACCCAAGTGAATGTGGATCTTACGATATTGATACCGATACAATTTCGATAAATGATACGCGGACAGGGGAAGGTGAGTCTACCTTTATGTATTTTCCGATTCCGATGACGGTTTCACCTGGAGAAACGCTGAGAGTGACAATTTCCGGTCCTTCCTGGGGGTCCAATGATTTCAGGATATGGACGACGCCGGCAGGTTCCGAGGGATCCGGCGATTTTGTAGAAAACTCTTCAACCTTCCTAGATCCGAAAAAGAATGCGGATGGTTCATATACCGGTACTGTCGAGGTTACAGCTAAGGACCGTGAATGCAACCGTATTACGCTAAAGGCACAGTGGGGTGTAAAGATTGAAGGGCTAGTCATATCTAAGATAACGGTTGAACGCGTGAAAAGTACGGAAAGCGCGCCGTAAAACGCCGCCGTCTTAGCAAGCATAATGGTTTGAAATAGCAATTTGTGTCTATGCGCAGCATAATAAGGCTGCAGCTTGACACAAATTGTTTTTATGTATATAATCAAATAACCAATGTTTCACTAAACAATAGTATAAAACAATGAGAAAAGGGGTATGAAATGAAAATATTAGTTACTGGGGGTGCTGGTTACATTGGAAGCCACACTTGCGTAGAATTGTTAGAGAATGGGCATGAGGTTGTTATTGTGGATAACCTCTATAATTCGAGCCAGGAGGCAGTAGAGCGGGTAGAAGAGCTCGCGGGGAAGAAAGCAGCATTTTATGAAGTGGATTTATTGGACCGGGAAAGTTTGGACGCCGTGTTTGAGAAAGAGGAGGTAGATGCGGTGATTCATTTTGCTGGATTGAAGGCGGTAGGAGAATCTGTGGCAAAACCGATCGAGTATTATCACAACAATTTAACGGGAACGCTTCATTTGGTCGACTGCATGCGAAACCACGGTGTTAAAAAAATAATTTTCAGTTCTTCCGCTACAGTGTATGGGGAGCCGGCATTTATTCCGATCACGGAGGAGTGTCCGAAAGGTTCTCCGACAAATCCCTATGGCTGGACGAAGTGGATGCAGGAACAGATTCTTACGGATCTTCACACGGCTGATTCGGAGTGGAGTGTTATACTGTTGCGCTATTTCAACCCGATAGGGGCACATAAGAGCGGCCGCATCGGAGAGGATCCAAAGGGGATCCCAAACAACCTTGTTCCCTATGTATCCCAGGTCGCAGTCGGAAAACGGGAATGTCTTGGCGTATTCGGTGATGATTACAAGACGCATGATGGAACGGGCGTCCGTGACTATATTCACGTTGTTGATCTGGCTGTCGGCCATGTCAAGGCGGTTGAAAAACTGTCTGGGAGTCCGGATGTGCGTATTTATAATCTTGGGACGGGAAATGGCTACAGCGTTCTGGATGTAGTCCACGCTTATGAGAAAGCATGTGGGCACGAGATAAAATATGAGATCAAGCCGAGGCGTCCGGGTGATTTGGATGAGATGTATGCGGATAGTTCAAAAGCTAAACGGGAGCTTGGCTGGGAGGCAAAATACGATATCAGTCAGATGTGCGCCGATTCGTGGAATTGGCAGAGCAAAAATCCGGATGGTTACAATAAGTGAGCGGAGTCATGCTTGTAAATGGTGTAAAAGTGATAGAAACAGGGCTGTGGGTGCTGGCGATCAATCGCCAGTGCCCACAGCCCTGTTGTTATTTTGATATCCATGTTTTTTAGCACACTTGTTTAGTACCATTCGAATTCATCGTCATCTTCGTCGTAATCATCCTCATCGTCGTAATCGTAATCATCGTCATCTGAATCGTCACCGCTCACAATGATAGTACAGTCGGCAAATGCGCCGCCTTCATCCGCAGCATAAGCGGTAATCGTTGCTTTGCCGGATTCGCCAATTACGATTGTGCCATCACTGTCGATATCCGCCACAGCTTCATTATCAGTATCCCATTTAATGGATTTATTTTTAGCGTTGGAGGGCAGAATTTTTTTCACCTTCAATTGGATGATTTCCTCGTCCGAATCTGCATCCACATGAATCCATTTACGGTCTAGAACAATTTTTTTTACGAGTATGTCTGTTGTTACAGAAACCGAAATACGAGCTCTCTTTTTTGGATTCGATTTCGAAGTTACAGTAATTTTGGCCGTTCCGAGTTTTCTAGCTTTTAAGACGCCGCGCGGACTTACGGAAATGACATTTTTATTCGAGGATGAAAAAATGACCTTTTTGTAAGCACTTTTATTTGGGGAAACATGAACAAATGTTTTTAGTTGTATCGTTCCGCCCTTTTGAAGTTTTATCCGTTTTTTCCCATTTTTAATTTGAACGGATTTTACGGTTATCTTTGTTTTTGCCCGGAGGGGTGCGGCTGCTGACAGGGAAAAGACAACCAGGGCAGCTGCAAGCATCAGGCAAGGAAAGCGCAATTTTTTCATGGATTTCCTCCTTTAGTGGATGAACATATCATACAGACCTTTTACAGTAGGATAGATCTCCTTAAATTTCGCATATTTTTTGTCATATTTTGCTGCGAGTGCAGCTTCCGGTTCTACTGTGTCGATGACTTTCACGATCTTTTCTGCAGCTTCTTCTACAGAGCTGTATTCTCCGCAGGCTACAGCAGCCAGCATCGCTCCGCCGAGACCAGGCCCTTCTTCGCTCTCAATAATATTTACTTTAATATTCAATACATTTGCGATAATTTTTCTCCACAGAGGGCTTTTGGCGCCGCCACCGCATATTTTTGTTTCCTCTATTTTAATGCCAAGATCCTTTGCTACCTCAAAGGAATCGCGGATGGCAAATGCCACGCCTTCCAAAACGGCCTGGGTCATGTCGGCTCTCGTGGAATCCATAGACATGCCGATGAAAAGGGCGCGTGCATCCGGATTGTTGTGAGGGGAGCGCTCACCCATCAAATATGGCAGATAGTATACGTTGTTCTCTCCGAGTTTATCGTCCGTAATTGGTTTTTGCTCTGCCGCGTAATCCTTGGTTCCTATAATATCATCCATCCACCACTTATTGCAGGAGGCTGCGCTGAGCATACAGCCCATCAAGTGATAATTTCCATCTGCGTGGGCGAAGGAGTGAAGGGCGTTGAATTTATCTACGCCGAATTCCTTGCTGGAAATAAAGATTGTTCCCGATGTACCGAGAGAAATATTGCATCCGCCATCGCCCACGGTTCCTGTGCCGACAGCAGCGGCAGCATTGTCCCCGGCGCCGGCGGCAACTTTGCAGGAAGTCGTCAGTCCAAGTTCTTTGGCAGCGGCTTCTGTTAGGGAACCTGTAATTTCAAAGCTCTCAAAAAGTTTTGGGAGCTGTTCCTCTTTGACCGAGCAGATTTCCATCATTTCTTTGGACCAGCATTTGTTTTTCACATCCATTAGCAGCATGCCGGAGGCATCGGAGTAGTCGCAACTGTGGACACCCGTCATTTTATAGGCGATGTAGTCCTTCGGCAGCATGATTTTCTCAATTTTTTCGAAATTCTCAGGCTCATTTTCTTTCACCCAAAGTATTTTCGGGGCTGTAAAGCCGGCAAAAGCGATATTTGCTGTGTATTCAGAAAGTTTTTCCTTTCCGATCACGTCGTTGAGGTAGTTGGTTTCCTTTGTTGTACGGCCGTCGTTCCAAAGGATGGCAGGGCGGATTACAGTGTCATCTTTGTCCAGAATGACAAGTCCGTGCATTTGGCCGCCGAAGCTGACGCCGGCTACCTGGGACGCGTCAAAGCCATCGGTAAGTTCTTTGATGCCAGCAGTTACCGCGTTCCACCAGTCCTCAGGATTTTGCTCTGACCATCCCGGATTCGGAAAGGATAAGGGATATTCTTTTGAAACAATGTTTTTAATCGTGCCATCCGCTTCCATAAGAAGAAGCTTGACAGCGGATGTACCAAGGTCAACACCTATGTAATACATAATAAATCCTCCTGTTTGATTTAGTATAGTCCGTAAAGTGAAAAGAGCGACCCGGGAGGGGCGGGATGCCGACCTCAGGGTCGCTCACAATAAAATTACATGAAATTATGCAAATGGGTTTTCGGTCGGATACCGAACGCCAGCAGGCTGGTTATAGCCGATTTCATCAACCTCTACGCCGATGTATTTGAATACTTCGTACAAAGTCTTTCCAAAATGGCCAAATGCCACAGCGCCGTGGTGAGGATAATTGCCCTCAATCAGTACATGACGGTAGAATCTGCCCATCTCAGGAATGGCAAAGATACCGATGGAACCGAAGCTTCTCGTAGCAACCGGAAGAACTTCGCCGTGTGCGATATAAGCGCGGAGCTTAGTATCTGCTGTACTCTGAAGGCGGAAGAATGTAATATCGCCAGGAGCGATGTCACCCTCGAGTGTACCATTTGTCACCTCGATCGGAAGGGAACGGGCCATAATCATCTGGTACTTCATCTCGCAGAAGGAGAGCTTGCTGGATGCGGTGTTGCCGCAGTGGAAGCCCATGAAGGTATCTTTCAGTGTGTAGTTTGCATATTTGCCCTTGATGTCCTCGTCGTACAGATCCTGTGGTACGGAATTGTTTATGTCGAGGAGTGTAACAGCATCCTGGCTCACTACAGTTCCGATAAATTCGGAAAGGGCTCCATAAATATCAACCTCACAGGAAACAGGAATTCCTCTGCTTGCCAGACGGCTGTTTACATAACATGGAACGAAACCGAACTGTGTCTGGAATGCAGGCCAGCATTTTCCGGCAATAGCAACAAATTTACGATATCCTTTGTGTTCCTCGATCCAGTCGAGAAGAGTCAGCTCGTACTGGGCAAGCTTTTCAAGAATCTCAGGCTTTTTATTTCCTGCGCCGAGTTCATTTTCCATGTCTTTTACAACATCGGCGATACGGGAATCCCCTGCGTGGTTATTGAACGACTCAAACAGGTCAAGCTCAGAGTTCTCCTCGATCTCAACACCGATGTTATAAAGCTGCTTGATCGGTGCATTGCAGGCAAGGAAGTTGAGCGGGCGGGGACCAAAGCTGATGATCTTGAGATTGTTCAGCGCATAAACGGCGCGTGCAATCGGTACAAATTCGTGGATCATGTCAGCACAGCCCTCAGCAGTTCCAACCGGATATTCCGGAATATAAGCGTTGATGTTGCGAAGCTTTAAGTTATAGCTGGCATTCAGCATACCGCAGTAAGCGTCTCCACGGCCCTGGATCAGACCGCCGTCCTTTGCTGTCTCCTCCGCTGCTGCTACGAACATCTTAGGTCCGTCAAAATGTTTAGCGAGAAGTGTTTCAGAAATTTCCGGTCCAAAGTTTCCGAGGTAAACACAAAGGGCATTACAACCAGCTTTTTTGATATCCTCTAAAGCCTGTACCATGTGAATTTCGCTCTCAACGATACAGATCGGACATTCGTAAATTTCAGCTGCATCATATTTTTTTGCATAAGCCTCCACCAATGCTTTTCTTCTGTTTACAGAGAGTGTTTCCGGAAAACAGTCACGGCTCACTGCAACAATTCCGATTTTCATTTCTGGCATGTTGTTCATGTTTTAAAAACCATCCTTTCATTTAATATGTTAAAGTAGTTCTAATCAATAACTTTATTTTAATGCATTATGTGGAAAAAATCAATAAAAAGCGCACTTATTTTTAAAAAAAATTGTGTATTTTTTTGTTGCAAAATTATGGTAGACGTAGTATAATAAATCTGTGATATTAGGCTTTGTGGCTTCATATAAAAATAGGGGAACGGTGGTGATTTCATGGTTGAAGCATATAATTATTTTATCGGTGGGTATATCCCTAAAGTATCGCCTAAGACGAATGTACACAATCGGCAGGAGTTGAGGAGCAGGTATAAAAGTATCGTGTCTCTGAACAAATCAAATCCTTTGGCCATGATTCGGCTTTCCTCGGAAACACAAATATATGCCCTGGATGTAAAGGAGCTGTCTATGGAAATGGGTGAGGCGGCGCAAAATACACTGGAGGGCAAACCAGAGGATGCAAAACAGAGTGCAGAGACAGCGGTAGAACTTTTTAACAAGCTTTTGCAGCGGAGTGATGAGTACGGAGAGCTAAAGAGGCAGCCGTCCCGCCCGGGATATGAGCTTCGCATGCTTGTTTCAGAGCATGGGGAGGAGTTGAAAGCAGCTGGATTCTCGGTAGGTAAGGACGGATTTTTGGGCATTCAGGAGGATAAGGAGTTCCAAGTGCCGGAAAAGTTTATGAAAGAGCTGAAGAACAAGTGCGAGTATATGAGCATGAACCCGATGGAGTATGTAGAAAAAAAGGTGTTTAGCTATGCGCATT
This sequence comes from uncultured Eubacterium sp., assembly GCA_910584245.1. Taxonomy (GTDB): domain Bacteria; phylum Bacillota; class Clostridia; order Lachnospirales; family Lachnospiraceae; genus Eubacterium_F. Next base: position 82,563 of record CAJTZF010000009.1, on the reverse strand, counting down.
TGAACCGGAACAATGTCGGGTATGCTTATGCAGCGTCCATTTATACCGGCATGTTGTTTAGTTCTTATTGTTAAGGGAATGATTTTGGATGAAAGACGAACGGATTGCGTGTCAGCAGGATGTTCGTCTTTCTTTTCCATTTATTTATTGTTGTACAAAAGGTAATGTGTGCATATCCGGCATCAGCGGGGGAATGCCAGATACAGCACTATGTAGTTTTAAAAACTACATATCAGAGTTTTTGTATTGACATGTTATTTGTTTTGTGATACGATTTTGCTATTGTTACCAGGAAATTAAGCACAATTGGAGGGAACGTTTGATTATGAAGGGATTGGTTTTAGAGGGGGGGACATTTCGCCCGATTTTCAGCTCCGGCGTTTTGGACGCCCTGTTGTCTGAAGACATCATGCTGCCTTATTGTATAGGGGTGTCTGCTGGGATTTCGGACGGGGTTTCCTATATTTCGCGGCAAAAGGGAAGGAATTTGGAGATTGTACAAAAGTATAGAAACGATAAAAGGTATATCGGCAAGAGGAATTATAGGAAATGCGGGAGTTTGTTTGGGTTGGAATTTGTGTTTGGGGAAATTCCAAATGAACTCGTACCGTTTGATATGGAAACTTTTTTGAATTATGAGGGCAGATGTATTGTTGGGGTAACGAACGCGGGCACAGGGGAGGCTGAGTTTATGGACGCCAAATATATGGATGAGAAGTATTCCATGCTGAGGGCGACGTGTGCTATGCCGTTGTTTTTTCCTGCGATTGATGTCGGCGGCACCAAGTATTACGATGGCGGGATTGCCGGCCCGATTCCGGTTGGCAAGGCGTTGGAGGACGGCTGCGACCGGCTGCTGATTATATTGACCCAGCCAAAGGGATTTGTCAAGCGTCTGGGAAAATATGACCGGCTCGGGGCAAGGGTGCTGGCGAAAAAGTATCCTGCGATGCGGGACGCGATATTATCAAGGCCTGACCGCTATAATCAGGCCGTAAAGGAATGTGAGCGGCTCGAGAAGGAAGGAAAGGCGATTATCATCCGTCCCAATTATTTATTAAACAGTTTTGAGAGCAGTGTGCAGAAGCTGGAGGCCTCTTATTGGCACGGATACCGTATGACGAAAGAAAAGATGAAGGGCATACAGAGATTTTTAGAATGAAATTAAAATATTGACAATTTCACCGTATCATGGTAGTATGAGAAGGTGTCAGCGCTTGGGTCAGAGTCAGATCTTGTCCTGGCACGCAGGCGGCTGTGGTGGAATTGGCAGACACGATAGATTTAGGTTCTATTGGGTAACCCCCGTGCAGGTTCAAGTCCTGTCAGCCGCATTCGGTGAGGAGAGAGGGCTGCCACACTAAAAATTAGTGTGGCAGTTTTTTTGTGTTAAAAACTAATTTCCGCTAAATCTTGAATACATAATTCGGAGTCCCGTAATCCCCTATTTGAATTTTTATTAAATTGTTTTGTTTGAAAATGAACCAAAAGCAGATTTTGTGCATCTTATTTATATAAGATTTAGAGCTCAAGCTTATGACGCAAGGGAGAAACAAGTAGTGAATAAAGATAAATTTATCGAAGAAATAAAAGCAAATAGAAATCAAATGTATATGGTTGCGCTTTCGATATTAAAAAATACTGGTGATGCAGAAGATATTGTTCAAGAGGCACTATTGGTTGCTTATGAAAAACTATATACATTGAAAAACGATGATAAATTCAAATCATGGATGATGCGGATTGTGGTGAACCAGGCGAAGATGCATATTCGCAAAAATACTAATATTGTTTATGTGGACAATATGGAAGATGTAGTTGAAAAATATAAGGAGGATAAGAGCAAAAATGAAGATATTTGGGAGATTGTGTTATCTTTGAAAAACGAATTAAGTACGGTAGTCATTTTATACTATGCACAGGGCTATAGCATTAGTGAAATTTCAAAGGTTATGCGTATTCCATCTGGTACTGTTAAATCGAGACTATCAAAAGCAAGAACATTATTAAAAAAGAAATTGGAGGAATAATGATGAATAAGTCTATTGATGAATTGTTAAAGGATAAGTTGATTAGTAGTAAGTATAATATACCAGAAAGTTTTGAAAGAAAATTGAATAAAACAATAAAAGAGATTGAAGATTGCGAAGTTAGGAATAGTTCAAAGCGTGTTTCGTGGCTGTTGGCTAATAAAGTGGCAAGTGTTGCGATCTTAGTTTTGATGTTATCGGTAGTTTCTATTTCTTCCTATGCTGCTGTAAATATGTTTCAGGATAGGATGGCCACAATGCCTGAAAAAGTAAAAGAGAACTATAACAATGATGTTCAAAAGAGCAATGTGGAGGCAGATGCTTATTCCAGGAAATTGACCGATAGCGAAGAAGAAAAAATAATCAGTTTGAGAAAACAATATGAAAAAGAAGGTAAATTTCCTCAAAAAGAGATTAAACAGGTTAAAAATAATGAGAATATCATAGAGCAAGAGTTGTATTTTGTTACAGAAGAAAGTAAATTTTATTTACCAGAAAGAACTTTGACGGAAGAAGAGATGTTACAAATTATTGATTTACAGGAAAAAAGAGATTACAGTGTGCGGCGGAAAAATAGGGAGGGGGATCCATCTGGCAACGGTGTTAGTCAGCCAAATGCCGAATTGGAGAAACAATCGGTTTTAGTTGTTGCAAAACTTTACAATCTTACTGAAAATAATTTGGAAATTGTGTCAACAAACATAGAAGATGCGTGCTATGAAGTTGTCGTAAAAGAGGGAGATGTCCGATTTTCAGTATATTACTCAGAAGAAAATGTCGTAGAACGGGTGGTATGTAAAAAAGACAATTTGTCAGCACATGAATCTGGTGTAAAGATTAAGCGCTTGAAAACGAAGACGATATCTAAAAAGATGAAAGAGAGTGTAAAAGCATTTACTGGTAAGGAAATAAAGGAGCAGAGTAGTTACAGTCTGGTTGATGATAAGGAACAACTTGTATATGGAACCATTAGTTATTATTATCAAATGCCAGACGGCAGTGGATGTGTTGCTGTTTATAGTACAGCGTATGATGATTTATATGATATATATACGATAGATAATGCGGCAATGATACAGGAAATAAGGGAAAAGGGAAAGAAAGCAGGCGAAGGTGGATATACCTATCAACAAATTAAATAATTACATGACGTGGCATATGTGAATTTTCCATATGCCATGTTGTGCTATTATAAAATAAAATCTAAAGGAGGAATTAGTAATGAAGAAGTTAAGAGGAATCATGTTGGGAATGCTTGTATTGGTGGCAGGTTGTATTTTGTTTTCCGTGCCGCAGCAGGCAGAAGCAGCAGAGAAAGGAGCGGATCAGAGTGTTGTTGAGAGAGATGAAATAGGAGTTGGAGTAATAATGCCTTCCAATGCCGGGGCAGGTCCAATGGTTATGGCAGCTTCTAATTATTCGGATGGCAACGCATCTGTAGCAGGAGACGGCATTAGGTTACGGAAAAGCCCTTCGAAATCAGCGACAATACTTGAGTTAATGTATAGAGGAGAGCCAGTATTGATAAATTACACCAAATCTAGTGGTAAAGGATCATGGTATTATGTAAAAAGAATGAAAACTGGTACATGGGGATGGGCTTATAGACAATATATTTGGGAATGGGATTGATGCTTAATTAGTATGGAAGGTCCCTTTTCTATACAAAAAAGAGCTGATACTAGCTGATTCAAAATCAGCTAGTATAACAGCCCCTTTCTAATACATTTTACGTTTTGTGGCTGGCCGTCTTTGGCCGTCCGTTAAGTTAAACCTGTTCCCACAGGGGAAGTTCTGACGGATTAAGCTCCGTTTTCTGGCTGATCATGAGCGCCGGTTCAAGATCAATTGGTTTTGGCGTTGTTTTCATAATATTAGTTAAAAATGTCCCTGTTTCCTTGTAAGAATAAGTGAAGGTTGTTACATTATATTGCAGAACGGCGCATTGTAAATACCCTTGGTAGAGATATGCCTTTGAGTGATGGGGGACAGAAAAACTAATGGTTTCTGACTGGCTGTTATTCCACTGCTCGGTAAATGAGATTTCCATATTCACATTAAATTCGGCCTTTTGAAATAAGGTGCCCGCACTATACGTTAAGCCGGCTGCGAGCTTTTGCCCAAAGGTGAATGTAAATCCACTCGTAATCGTTTTTGAGTATTGGGCGGAGCCATCCGAGTCTGTATTGTCGATGCATCCAATATTCTCAAGATTTGGAGCGTACAAAACCATGACGGATATGATTTCATTTTGTGTCTGTTCTAAAGGCAGGGAATGAACAAAAGTATCTGAGCAGGCGGTTGGAAGTTCATCGTAAATCTTAACTTCAGGTGTGCATGGTATATAGCGGCTAAGGAAAAGATTTCTTTTGAAATGTGTTTTTATGTATAAATCCTCGGAAATTAAATCGGTTATTTCCGTATACAGTGAGGTTCGAATAGTCACATCCAGATCATAATCTTTGTGAGCTGTCTTTTTCTCTTTATAATTTTTGATAGTTAGATGGTATTCGACATTTAAGACTCCGATTGCAGCACAAAAATTATCGTTGTAATCCTCAACTAAAAATACGTTTCTTTGTACTACGCCACTGTCATAATCTTGCGCGCCGGGATCGACGGGGGCGATGATCTTATTGAACAGAGCTTCTAACTGGCTTCGGTCAAGATCGGTCACCAGCGTAGAAGAAATATTAATGGCGATTTCTGTAAATAGGGATTTGATGGCATCTACTGTCGTATCCTTTTTCTTATAGTGCTCGCTCGATTTTGTGCCCGCGAACCCTATATAGTGATTGAGAAGATAATCAAAGTGTTCCGGGAAGCCTACAGTCGCCAGCTCACTTCTATATGGTGTCTTGTCGCTTGGTTTCCAGTTGCTGTGAATATTATCCAAATTGTCAATGACTTCGGATATAGAGTTTAAACTGTAATCTTTGTCGAGTCGGTTATCCAGAGAGGGTGAAGCATAATCGAAAATACCAAACCCTTGCACTTGTCCATGAGGAAATCGGTTTACCGTTTCGTCAATGTACCTCTTTAGATTTTCAACTTTTGTTTCGCCGCATGTTAAACCGATGGCATTCAGTTCTTTTTTCAGCTCCTCCGGAGTTACTTTTGATGGAAAGTCTTTTTCTAGCTCGATCGGGATTCTCTTAATGGGAATCGGAGACATTGTGCATCATCCTTTCTTTATAAATATTATAGTTAGTCCATCTGGACTAGTTGGTCTTATTATACTACAAGTTGGCATTAATTTCCATACCGCAAAAGTTCCAGATTTTCGTCTTGTAAAAAATGAAAAAATATGGTAAAATGTGTTTTGTTATGAGGAATGGAAGTATATTGTTTTTTTGAAGGATGATTCAAGAAAGGAGTTAGTTGTAAGATGAAAAAAATGAGGAAGGGTTTACCAATTCTCATCGCGTTATCACTTGCTTTGGGTTTTGGAGCTGCTGGCGGACCAGAGGTTTTTGCCGCGAAAAAAAAGGCAGTGAAGGTGAAGTCACTGTCATTGAATTATGCGAAAAAGACACTTACCGTTGGAAAGACGTTGACGTTAAAGGCTAAGATAAAGCCTAAAAAGGCGAAAGGGAAAATCCGATGGAGCAGCAGCAATAAAAAAGTTGCCACTGTCTCTGCAAAGGGAAAAGTGAAGGCGGTAAAAAAGGGTACAGCTAAAATTACAGCGGCTGTAAAGGGAACTAAAGTAAAAAAAGTATGTAAAATAACAGTTAAGGCGAAGCCTTCGGTTAATACGAATGGCCCAAATGTAGCTCCGGCTCCTGTTATCACGCAGCCTCCGGTTGTCCCGGCATCCAGTGTGCCTGTAGCGACGCCGACACCCACGGCGGTACCGGCGCGGGATACGGTTACTATTTCGAAGCAAGGGGATGTAGATGCCGCTCTTGATTGTGCTGTATCGGATCCTAAAATCAAGGTGGTGAAGATTGCGACAGACCAGGCGGAGAGTATCGAGCTTCCAGAAGGTGATTTTAGTAAATGTGAACTTATCATAGAAGCTCCGAAAGCGGATATAAGCAATCACGCTGTTTTCAAAAAAATCACAATTAATGAAATTGCATCTGATACATATAAGGAGTATGCGGAGGGCAATGAGATCAATGCAAATTGTCCGATTGGGCGGATTATTATTACAGACCGTGCCAAGGCGGTGTTAAATGTATTGAAAGATGCTTCTGAGATATTTGTAGTAGTAAATGGAGAGGTATCGGGAATCCATGTCAGCGCCAAAGACAGTGTGGTGGATATTAGCGGTTCGGCGGAAGCTCCGATTAAGGTTAAGGTCGATGAGGAGTCGGAGATTAAATCCTCTCATCTTTTGGAGGTACAGGCGTCTGCAAAGGTAACTTTTGTAGTCTATCCGGGGGCAGAGGATTCTGAGTTTTATGTAGATAACAGCGGACTTTTGCCGAAGGTATATGGCGTGGGGTCGATTAAAGTAAATATTGAGGATTCCGGGGATGTACAGACAATTTACGCCGAGTACCGCGATGAGGTCAGCGGTGAGCAGCAAATTGTTTCACTGGAAGGTTCTATCGTCGACTATGACACCGATGCTAAAGTAAAAGGGGCGACGGTTTATATCGTTCCTTATACGAATGCGTTCGATGAGGCGAATATAGAACAAAATAGTTATTTGAAAACTTCTGTCACCGATGAAAATGGAGATTATAAATTTGACTCCATCTACACGGGTAATTATATTATGGCGGTAAAAGAAGACGGTATGGTGACGGCAGTTCAGTATTTGGTAATTACCAGCCGCTACGGAAATACATTCCGCAATGAGACATTGAAACTTTTCCCGCAGACCGATGCGAATGAACCGGGGACGATTACGGGAATTCTCTCCAATTCAGTAGACGGAAAACCGATTGAAGGGCTGACGGCGCGGCTTCGGAAAGGAAAGGGAAATACGGTCGGCACCGTTTTGACAAAAACGACTTCGGATGCGCAGGGATCTTATACGTTTGGCGATGTGGAGCCCGGTTATTATACGGTCGAGTTTGTTGACTTACGAAATGGCCAGAATAGCGGCAAATATATTACTACATCGATGAATGCGGTTGTCCGCTCCGGAAAAACGGATACGGTAAGTACAGCGTTGACGGAAAGTGTATCGTTTTCGCAGGTGAGATTTATATTGACTTGGGGAGATGAAACTTCCGGCGCGCCAAGCGATCTGGATTCTCATTTGCTTGGACCAAAAAAGAAAGGAGTGGGACGTTTCCATACATACTTCAGTGAGAAGGAGTATGTGGAGGGTGGTATACATTACGCCGATCTGGATCACGACGACATTGATTATGAGGGGCCGGAGACATCTACGATTTATGAGCCGGTTCCGGGTAAATACGAGTTTTATATTCATGATTATACGAATAGGGGTTCCTATAACTCTACGGCGCTTGCCACGTCAGGGGCAAAGGTGGAGGTTTATCAGGGAACTACGCTTCTCGTAACGTACTACGTGCCGAACAACGCGGGGACGGTATGGCATGTATGTTCGTATGACAGTAATACAGGTACGTTGACACAGCACGATGAGATGTATTATGAGTCAGATCCAGAAGAGGTCGGGACGGATCCAAAAGACCGGGCGATGATAGCTCTTAAAGATTACGTGGATTCATTGAAGACATGGATTGACCGCTTGAAGGATAATGCGGCAAAAGCAGCTTTGAAGCAAAAATACGACGCCTATACCGCGTTCCTGAGTGCAGATGCTTCCGGTTATACTTTACAGGAAATTCAGGGAAAGGTAAGCGAAGCGTCAGAATTGATTGATGGATTGAAGGAAGGCCTGTATATTAAGAATATCCGTTTTGCAGAGGGTGTTGACAGTTCATGTGATATTGATAATTTGGATTCTCACGTGACGATTTCTACATTAGAACCGGCCCAGGCGGTGATTGAGGAAGTAGAGTTGCCAGAAGGAGCTTCCTACAAGCTTATCAAAGACAATAGTGGTATTGTCTCCGCCATTGAGGTGACTTCCGGGGATGGTTATGTGATAAGTTATGGTGTTTCCTACCAGATTCCTTCCTGGTATTACAATATTGATGAAATCAATGGGGAAAATGTAAGCCGTTGGGAAACGGATTATGACTATGATGAAGATGACAACCGTGTTGACTTCTTATATATTTATACTTATGACGGAAAGGCCGGTGATTTTACTCTGGTTCCAGAGTATAGTGATAAGGCGCAGGTTTCTTATGAAAAGGATACGGCCGGCACAATTACAGGCGTGGTAATGTCAGTTGGAACACAAACGAGAAAATACCAGGTTAAATATGTCTTTGACAGTAATATGCTGCAGCCGGCTGCTATTGAGACGGAAGCTGTCGATGACTGGGATACAGATTGGGAATATGCTGATGAGGGAATCGTTTATTACCTCGATATATGGACAGAGTTCAGTGAAGGCTGTAATTTTGTAGTGACGCCGAAAAATGAAAATGTCCGCGTGGAATATGAAAAAGAGGGAGATGTTATACGGTTTGTTACCTTCTCCGTTGGCGACCAGATCAGGACTTATGAGGTCAGGTACAAGGTTCCGACGAGGTTCTTTGGTATTGGTGATGTCACCGGGGACGGCATAGGTGGCTGGGATACTGATTATGATTATGACTATGATGGAAATCGTGTAGATATCCTGTCTGTTTTCACGAAAGACGGCAACAGCAGTGCATTCACCCTGGTTCCTTCCTACAGTGATAAAGCGCAGGTGTCTTATGAGAAGGATGCGTCAGGTGTTATTAACGGCGTGACGATATCCGTCGGCTCGTCTGTCAAGACATACCGGGTGGAGTATGCTTTTGACACCAGTTTGCTTCTTCCAGAGGATATTATTTCGGATCATGTGTTATATTGGGACTATGACTGGGATTATGACGAAAATTATGAAAAGTTTTATTATCTGGAGTTAAAGACAGAAACAGGAGAGAGCTGTGATTTCACAGTTAAGCCGAAACTTGAAGATGCGCAGGTGGACTATATGGAAGAGGGAGATACAATTACGAACGTGAAGATCACAATTGGAAATAATTCAAGAGGATACCAGGTTCGGTATCAATAACGGAACGCATGAAAATGAAAAACCGGTGGAACATTCGCGAAAGCGGATGTTCCACCGGTTTTTATTGTTTCATTTATTTCCTAATTTCCACTCGGAAGGAATGGGCGCAATACGCCTGCAACCTGGGATGCCGGCATAGTTTGGAGTGAGACCTGTCCCGGACCGGTCACAACCGTGTTAAAGAATCCCTCGCCGCCGAGGAATTTATTTTTGAGTCCTTTTACGGATACGATGTCCATAGAGCAGGTGGCGTCCATCATGGCAAGGTAGCCGGTATCAATCATAAGCTGTTCGCCGGGCTGTAACTGCTTTGTGACAACGGAGCCGTCTATTTCCAGAAAGGCGATACCATTTCCCGAAAGCTTTTGCATAATAAAGCCTTCTCCGCCAAAAAAGCCGGAGCCAACCTTTTTCTGGAAAAAGATTGATAATTCAACGCCTGGAGAAGCGGCAAGAAACGCGGATTTTTGGCAGACAACTTCCTGTCCTGGCCGGATTTCCTTTACGATGATATCTCCAGGGAAGCTGGAGGCAAAAGCAATTGATCCCTGGGTATTTTGGGCGGTATAACGGTTCTGGAACATATTTTCACCTGACATCGCCCTGGAAAACATTTTACCGATGCCGCCGCCGGATGTTTCCATTTTCATATTTCCTGTCATCCAGCTCATAGCGCCGGATTCGCACATGATACTCTCGCCTGCCTCAAGAGTGCATTCTACCACGGGAAGTGGTGTTCCTTTAATTTCGTACTGCATAAAACTTCCTCCTTGTACTTTTTATTTATTTTATATTTTAAGGATTCCAGGTAATCAGGAGCGTTCCCCGTTCGACGCTGATGATTCCTTTTTTTCCTGTAGCCGCATTGCTTACTCCAAGTGGAAATGAATTTGTGAGAGTTGCCCCCTCCAGCTCATATTCCAGTCCTTTGATCGTTACATTTTCGCTCGTATCGCTTAGGGAAAAAACAGAAATATAGCCGGTTTTGTCTTTTGCAACCGTGAAGCTGCTGTTTTTAATGACAGTCAGCTCATAGTCCGGGTGGTGCAGAATGCCCTGTGCGCTATGTTCCGCCAGGAAGGAAAGAGCCTGAATGTTGGCAACCGTATGGTCGAGCCTGCCGCCAAGTCCTCCATAGATGTTGAATTGCCCAAATCCTCTTGAGAGACCGAGCTTGATCGCAAGCATCATGTCTGTATCGTCTTTTTCCGGCGGATATGTTAGTTTTTCGCATATCGTATCTTCCCAAATTTCGCTTGATGTCACAGAATCAAAATCCCCGATCACAACATCTGCCCGGAGGCCGATTTGAAGAAGGTGGTCATAGCCGCCGTCGGCAGCAATAACCAGGTCGCTTTCCGTGAGCGTTATGTCACAGGGAACAAATTCGCCGGCGCCGAAAATGTAACAGATGGGGATATTCATTGTCCTGCCCCGATGCCTTCTATGATCTTTACTGCATCATCCATGTAGTCAAAAGGATATTCCTCAATGGCGCCATTATCAATGGCTTCAGTAAGCTTCGGATTAATCGGAAGCTGGCTCAAAACAAGAAGTTCATATTTATCCGCGATTTCTTTTACATGGCTCTCACCGAATATATTGATTTTTTTGCCGCAGTCCGGACACTCGGCATAGCTCATGTTCTCAATGATACCGAGTACTGGGATGTTCATCATTTCCGCCATTTTTACCGCTTTTCCTACGATCATGGAAACCAGGTCCTGCGGAGTGGTGACTACGACAATTCCATCCACTGGAATAGATTGGAATACCGTGAGTGGAACGTCCCCGGTTCCAGGAGGCATATCTACAAAGAGATAATCCACATCCTCCCACAGGACGTCAGTCCAAAATTGCCGGACGGTACCGGCGATTACAGGGCCGCGCCAAATAACGGGATCCGTTTCATCCTCCAGCATAAGGTTGATGGAGATGACGTCGATTCCTGTTTTGGATTTTACGGGGAAGATCGTGGTGGCATTTCCGGTGGCCTTTTGTGTGATGCCGAATGCCTTTGGGATGGATGGTCCCGTGATGTCTGCGTCCATAATGCCGCAGTGATATCCCTTGCGGCTGAATGCCACGGCAAGTAGATCGGTCACCAGTGATTTGCCGACACCTCCCTTTCCGCTTATGACGCCGATTACCTTTTTAATTTTGCTATCTGGATGTGGTTTTTCTAAAAAAGATTTTGGGTCTGTATTATTTGCTCCGTCACAGCTGGAACTGCAGTTGGAACAATCATGATTACAATCACTCATTTACCCGCTCCTCACTTTCCTAAGTCATTTGGATCTGATACCTCAAGGTAACGAACCCATGTGCTATAAATACTATATTTAAGTTTATTGCGAATATCCCGTTTTGTCAATATAAATATGGGAGGCACATGCAAGAAATTCTTGAATATGGAAGTAAAATATGATATGATTTAAAGTGGATTTGACTATATCAAAAACTAAAGTAGAGTTTTACTAATGGAGGTAGTTATGTTTCGAATTGTTGAAAAAACGTCCCTGAATCCAACTGTCACCAAAATGGTGGTGAAAGCTCCGCTGATAGCCAGAAAGGCTGAGCCGGGACAATTCATTATTTTTCGGGCAAAGGAAGACAGTGAGAGGATCCCTCTGACGATTTCAGATTTTGACCGGGAAGCTGGTACGGTTACGATTATTTATCAGATCGTCGGTGGTTCGACGATGGAGCTGGATACATTGAAGGCAGGGGAGGCCATCCATGATTTTGTAGGTCCCCTTGGAGTTCCGACCCATACGGAAGGACTGAAAAAGGTTGCCGTGGTCGGTGGAGGTGTTGGCTGTGCGATCGCATATCCGGTAGCGAAAAAGCTACATAGCATGGGAGCAGAGGTGCATTCTATTGTGGGATTCCGAAACCAGGATCTTGTCATCCTTGAGGATGAATTCCGTGAGGCGAGTGACAAGCTTGTCATGATGACGGATGATGGAAGCTATGGTGAGAAAGGTCTTGTCACAGACGCGCTCGAAAAGCTTATCCAGGAGGGCAATGAGTACGATGAGGTCATTGCCATCGGACCGCTGATTATGATGAAATTTGTCTGCCTTACTACGAAGAAATACGGTATTAAGACAATGGTCAGCATGAACCCGATTATGATTGACGGTACTGGCATGTGCGGCGGCTGCCGTCTGACAGTGGGCGGAGAGACGAAATTTGCCTGTGTGGATGGGCCGGATTTTGACGGCCATCAGGTAGATTTTGACGAGGCGATGCACCGGGGTACGATGTATAAAGAATTTGAAACACATGCCCGTGATGAGGCCTGCAGATTATTAAAGGAGGCAGAGTAGAAATGGCGGAACGTAATATGGATATGAATAAATGTCCGATGCCTGTACAGGATCAGGACATTAGAAATAAAAATTTTGAAGAGGTTGCCCTTGGTTACACATATGATATGGCTGTCAATGAGGCAAGGCGATGCCTGAATTGTCCGAAAAAGCCATGTGTAAGCGCTTGTCCGGTTCAGATTGACATCCCCGCATTTATTGAGCGCGTGGCAAATGAAGATATGGACGGGGCTTTCGAGATCTTGTCAAAATCTACTTCCCTGCCGGCGGTGTGCGGGCGCGTGTGCCCGCAGGAGAGCCAGTGCGAGGGACAGTGTGTGCGCGGAATCAAAGGAGAGCCGGTTGGAATCGGTCGTCTGGAGAGATTTGTGGCGGATTACCACAGGGAGCACTGTGACGACAAGCCGGTGATGCCGGAGCAGAACGGGCACAAGGTAGCGGTTATTGGCGCGGGGCCGAGTGGCCTCACGGTAGCCGGGGATCTTGCAAAAATGGGATATAAGGTGACGATTTTTGAAGCGCTTCATCTGGCTGGAGGGGTTCTCGTATACGGGATCCCGGAATTCCGTCTGCCAAAGGCGATTGTTCAGAAAGAGATTGATAACTTAAAGGAAATCGGCGTTGATGTGGAAACGAATATGGTTATCGGCAAAGTGCTTACAATTGACGAGCTGTTTGAAATGGGCAATGAGGCAGTTTTCGTCGGCTCTGGCGCTGGTCTGCCAAGATTTATGAATATTCCCGGTGAGAGTTTAAAGGGCGTCTATTCTGCGAATGAATTCCTGACGCGTATTAACTTGATGAAGGCGTACAAAGAAGGAAGCAAGACGCCGATCCAGCACGCCAAGAAGGTCGCCGTAGTCGGCGGCGGAAACGTGGCGATGGATGCGGCGAGAAGCGCAATGCGTCTTGGAGCAGAGGAAGTATATATCGTATACCGCCGTGGAATGGAGGAACTGCCGGCCAGGAAAGAGGAAGTGGAGCATGCGGTAGAAGAGGGAATTATCTTTAAGACACTTCACAATCCGGTGGAGATTCTCGGCGATGAGAACGGTATGGTATGCGGTATGAAATGTGTCGAGATGGAGCTCGGGGAGCCGGATGAGAGCGGACGCCGCCGTCCCATCGTGAAAGAAGGCAGTGAGTTTGTATTGGATGTGGACTCCGTAATTATGTCTATTGGCACGAGCCCGAACCCGCTCATCCGCTCCACGACACCGGGATTGGATGCGAACAATCACGGATGCCTGATTACGAAAGACGACCGGGGCGAGACGACAAGGGAAGGTGTTTATGCCGGGGGAGATGCCGTGACAGGCGCCGCCACAGTTATTCTGGCTATGGGTGCGGGAAAATCTGCGGCGAAGGCGATTGATGAGTATATTCAGAGTAAATAAACGAGGGTGAAGCAATTCATGAAGGTAAAATCAGGGTTACGCAAATCGCTTCTTCGCATGATATTGTTTCCGCTTATTTTGCTAGGAATAATTATCATTGCGTATAGCTCATACTATTTAACAGTGCTCGTATATCAGGAAGTGAAGACGGAGCTGAAAGGGGTTGCCCAGTCGGCGGTATTTACGTACGAAAATGAATTTCCCGGGGGGTACCGTTTGGAAAATGGATCTGCGGTTTATAAGGGGATCCGGAATATCAAGGAAGCATCGGACATTTTAGAGGGGTATAAAAAAATGTTTGGTGCGGATATTACCCTTTTCTATGGGGACCGGAGAATAGCTACTACGATTCGGAATAAAAATGGCGAACCGATCGTCGGGACCAAGGCAAACGATAATGTGGTTGAAGAGGTATTAAAGAGACAGGCTGAGCAATTTTATTCGCATACGAATATAAATAGTAATAAGTATGTTTCTTATTATTGTCCTCTGTTTGATCCGGTGGGAAATTGTGTCGGCATGATGTTTGCGGGAAAAGAAGTTTCCCATGTAAGAGGTATCGTGTTTCGTGGACTGATGCCTGTCGTTGTAGCGATCTTTGTCAGCGTGGCAGTTGTTGTGCTTATTATGTGGCTCTATGCAAGTAAGCTCATAAAGTGTATGCAGCAGCTCGGGGATTTTTTTCTAAAAGTAGAAAGCGGTGACCTGAAGACGGAGCTTGGAACGCTGGTGCTGAACCGGGAAGATGAACTGGGGAGGATCGGTATGTCCGCGCTTCAGATGCAGTCGTCGCTACGTGACCTGATTGAACGGGATGCCTTGACTGGTTTATATAACCGCCATTATGGGGAAGAATTTCTATGGGAAGCCCAAAAGGAGCTTTTGTCAAGGAGAACTCCGTTTTACGTGGCGATCGGCGACATTGATTTCTTTAAGCAGTTTAATGATGAGCATGGGCATGATTGCGGCGACCTTGTGTTGCGGGAAATTTCTGCCATTCTCAGGCAGAGTGTACAGGACATGGGAAGTGTAGCCAGGTGGGGCGGAGAGGAGTTTCTGTTCGTCCTGTCGGGTAAACACATAGAAGATGTCGAGCAATTTATCAATGATATTGCAAGAGAAGTAAGAAATAGAAAAATAGAATATGGCGGACAAATTCTAAGCGTGACAATGACCTTTGGCGTTACGAACGGGGATGGCGATATGCATACCGATGAAATTGTAAAGAAAGCGGATGAGGCTCTCTATATGGGCAAGCAGACCGGTCGTGACAAGGTGGTTTACAAACATTGAGGGACAAATTGTCCCTGACGCAGAGGAGTCAGCAGAAAGGAAGGTGCATATGAAACGAGTAGCATTTTTGACAAGCGGAGGAGACTGCCAGGCGCTGAATGCGACCATGCGTGGCGTGGCTAAGACTCTTTATGAGTCAGATGAGGACGTGGAAATTATCGGAATCCTTGAGGGGTATAAGGGACTCATGTATGAGAAGTTTATCAAGATGAAACCATCTGATTTTTCTGGTATTCTCACAGAGGGTGGAACGATTCTTGGATCTTCCAGGCAACCATTTAAGCAGATGCGGAAACCGGATGAAAATGGCATGGACAAGGTGCTTGCCATGAAAAACACCTACAATAAGTTGAAGTTGGACTGCCTTGTGATCTTAGGAGGAAATGGTACACAGAAGACGGCAAACCTGCTCAGCGAAGAGGGGTTGAATGTCGTAGGGCTTCCGAAGACGATTGACAACGACATATGGGGAACCGATATGACATTTGGTTTCCAGAGTGCAGTAAATATCGCCACAGATTGTATTGACTGTATTCACACGACGGCATATTCCCATGGACGGGTATTTATCGTAGAAGTCATGGGACATAAGGTTGGATGGCTGACACTTCATGCCGGCATCGCAGGTGGTGCGGATGTTATTTTGATTCCGGAGATTCCTTATAATATAGATTCTGTTATAGGCGCCATAGAGAAAAGGACGGAGGCCGGTAAGCGGTTTTCCATATTGGCAGTTGCCGAAGGGGCGATTTCCAAAGAGGATGCGGCATTATCTAAAAAGGAATATAAGGAAAAGTTGAAGAATAATCCATATCCGAGCATCTCATATAAAATTGGCGCGGAGATTGAGGAGAGGACGGGACAGGAAATCCGCATTACGGTGCCGGGACATACGCAGCGTGGAGGAAGTCCGTGTGCTTATGACCGCGTGATCTCCAGTCGGCTCGGCGCTGCTGCCGCGAAATTGATACTAAAAGAGAAATATGGTTACATGGTTGGATTTCAGGGGAATGAGATCGTGCCGGTGCCGTTAGGTGAGGTTGCCGGGAAGCTTAAAATGGTAGACCCGGATTCTTCTATTATCAAAGAGGCGAAAAAACTTGGTATCTGTTTCGGGGATTAGTTTTGCCAAGTTATTGGCGACGTTCTTCATTGACTGTTTGTGCCGGCAATGCCGGCATGAATAATTTCATAAACAAAAGTGAATCCAATTCACATTGCAGAAATGAGGGTAATCATGTCATATCAGGCATTATACCGAAAATTCAGGCCCGATAGTTTTGAGGATGTAAAAGGGCAGGATGCGATAGTAACTACATTAAAAAATCAGATTGAATCAGACCATATCGGGCATGCGTATCTTTTTTGCGGTACGAGGGGAACTGGCAAAACTACTGTGGCAAAAGTATTTGCCAAGGCAGTAAACTGCGAGAATCCAGGGAAGAATGGTCCGTGCGGCGAATGCGGAATGTGCCGTTTGATCGCCTCAGGGACGTCCATGAATGTTGTGGAGATGGACGCGGCGTCAAATAATAAGGTAGATGATATCCGTCAGGTTATTGAAGAGGTGCAGTATTCGCCGCCGCAGGGAAAATACAAGGTATATATTATTGATGAGGTGCATATGCTCTCTGCAAGTGCCTTTAATGCACTGCTAAAGACGCTGGAGGAGCCGCCGTCATACATGATTTTTATCCTTGCGACAACAGAGGTGCACAAAATTCCGCTTACGATTCTGTCACGCTGCCAGCGGTATGATTTCAAGCGCATTCCGGTGGATACGATTGCCGGCCGGCTGCGGGAGCTTCTGGAGCGTGAGGGAATCCAGGCGGAGGATAAGGCGCTGACGTATATCGCCAAGCTGGCGGACGGTGCGCTGCGCGATGGCCTCAGTCTGCTGGAGCAATGCATTTCCTTTTATTTTGGGGAAAGGCTCACGTATGAAAATGTTTTGAAGGTGCTGGGGGCAGTAGACAATGAGGTGTATGCTTCCTTTGCGGGATTGCTCGCAGAAAACGACATAGTTGGGATGATGGGTGTCATTGACCGGATCGTTATAGAGGGAAAAGATCTTTCAAGGTTTTGCGATGAATTTATATGGTATTTGCGGAATATGCTCGTTGCAAAGAGCACAGACCACCCAGAACAAATCCTCGATATGCCGGAAGAAAATTTGAAGGAGCTCGAGGAGACGGGCGGGAAGCTGGAGATGGATATGCTGTTTCGGTACATCCGTGTTCTCTCCGAGGTTGAAAACCAGATGAAATATGCTTCCCAGAAGCGGGTGCTCTTTGAAGTTGCGCTTATTAAGCTGTGTAAGCCGGAGATGGAGAGGGATTTGGAATCTGTCATAAACCGGCTTCACAATCTGGAGGACCAGCTGAGCCAGGGAGTAATGGTGCAGAATAGTGAGAAAGATCCTGCTATGCCCCAGCCGGACCGTGTGTCCGAAGTCCCGGAAAAGAAAAAAATGATGGAAAGCGCCGTATCCCAGGAGGTGAAAGTGCTGGCTGGAAATTGGGGGCAGGTGTTAAACCAGCTGGATTCTGTCAGCCGTACGATGCTGAATCATGTCACGCTGACCGTGAACGACCAGGGGAGCCTGGTAGTTGCCTTTGCGGAGGAAACAAGTTATTCATATTTTGCCGGAAATCCAGAGCATACGGAGATGTTGACCGGGGCGGCTGCCCAGGTTGCGGGCAAACTCGTGGATATTCAATTTAAAATGACGGCAGACCAGCGGGAATATGATGCGCTTCCGGAGCTTCGGGGCCTGTTTGGTGACAGTGACATTGAAATTGAGACAACGAAATAGAAAGGAAGGGAAAAGATGGCAAGACGTGGAGGCTTTCAGGGCGGTATGCCCGGGAATATGAATAATCTGATGAAACAGGCACAGAAGATGCAGCGTCAGATGGAAGAACAGCAGAAAGAGATGGAAGACAAGGAATTTGAGGCCACTGCCGGAGGCGGCGCGGTGACGGTTAAAGTGTCTGGTAAGAAGGAGGTTCTTTCTGTAAAGCTGTCGGAAGAGGTGGTAGATCCAGATGACATCGAGATGCTGGAGGATTTAATTGTGGCAGCTACCAATGAAGCGCTTCGCAAGATGGAGGAAGACAATACAAAAGCAATGGAGGCGCTTACTGGCGGTCTGAACCTGGGCGGAGGATTTCCATTCTAATGAATTACTATTCGGAATCCATAAATAATTTGATTGAAGAGCTGGCCCAGCTGCCGAGCATCGGCGCGAAATCGGCGCAGCGCCTGGCATTCCACATATTAAATATGCCGGAAGAACGCGCCGAGAGGTTGTCGTCTGTCATTTTAACGGCGCGAAAAAATGTCCGGTACTGCAAAGGGTGTTTTACGCTGACAGACAGTGATATATGCCCCATTTGCAGTAACCCGAAACGCGATAAAAAGACAATTATGGTAGTAGAGGATACGAGAGATCTTATTGCTTATGAAAAGACCGGGCAGTACGATGGTGTGTACCACGTCCTGCACGGTGCAATTAACCCGAGTCTGGGCATAACCCCGGCGGATATTAAGCTTAAAGAGCTTTTGCAAAGGCTGCAGGGGGAGGTACGGGAAGTTATTATCGCCACAAATTCCTCGCTGGAGGGTGAGGCCACCGCCATGTACATAAGCAAACTTCTCAAGCCTGCCGGTATTAAGGTGACCCGGATCGCCAGCGGTGTTCCGGTCGGCGGCGATTTGGAATATATTGATGAGGTCACGCTATACCGCGCGTTACAGGGCAGGACGGAGCTTTGACGCCGCCTCCTTATAAGAGGTGCGGCATTCGGTAGTCAGACAGCGGTTCAGTCCTTTATAAATAAAGTCCGCCAGGTGCATGACGAGGTTGAGCCGGGTTGTCTGTAAAAGCATCTGTCCGCCAAAACCGGATAGATTTACAATTCCCGTAATAAACAGGTCGCCGACAGAGGGCAGGTTTTTTGACACTCCGACGCCCGGGGAGAGAGATCCTTCCCCCACGGTGATATATCCCACATGTTCGGCGATGCCGAGGGACGCGTCGATAGCGATGATAACCGGATTTTTGTGGTTGGAATGTATAAAGGCGAGAGCATCTTCCAGATTTTTGGCATGGACAGGGTTTTCCAGCGTGCCATAAAGATGGAAGTTTTTTTGGTGCATGGCGAGAAGATGCCCCACGATCGGGCCGAGTGAGTCCCCTGTGGCGCGGTCAGAGCCGATGCATACAATTACAGTTTCTCTATTTGAAATATCATGTTTTCTCATTAAAATTGTCAGGGTTTTGGAAAATTCATTTAAAGCATATTTATCGGATGGATTGAAATAATGTATCATGTTCAACTCCCTTTCTGTTCGTTCTAAGAAAAAGTATTGGCAGTTCAGCGAAAAATACTCATACAAAATAAATAAAGTTTTTGCATTTGAAGTCGAAATATGGCGAAAGGTTTCTTGCAAGGCTTACATAAACTGACAAAAAATTTGTTTTCCATGTCGTATAATTGAACTAATATAAATCAGGAATGGAGGATCGTTATGGATTGGAAAGCACCGAAAAGCCTAAGGCAGATAGGCGATACAAAGGGAAAAACCCAGATTTACGTCGAAGATTATGTGATGTCTTTTGCAAAAAAGCTGGCGAAACAGCAGCAGGGCGTGGAAATCGGCGGTGTGCTATTGGGACATCGTTTTTATCATGCGCGTGAAAAGGTATTTCTCGTGTCGGGTATGGTTTCGATTAAGGATTTTGAACTGCGCAACAGCGACACGTTTTCCCATGAAATGTGGACAGGCATTTACACGGATATCAAGGAGAATTTCACAGATCTGGATGTAGTAGGATGGTATTATTCCGGCGGGAATAAATCTTCCCGTATGCCGGATTATCTGCTGGAAATTCACCGGAGAAATTTTTCAGACGGGGACAAGCTCCTATACATATATGAAAGCAATGGCAGCCAGGATGACTTCTATTTGTATAACAACGGAGATTTTTCCAAACAGGGCGGATATTACATTTATTATGAAAAGAATCCTGAGATGCGCAATTATATGATGGAACAGTCCAACCGGTTTGTCCACATCGTGGAACAGGAGGACGACCGGGTGATTCGGAATATACGAGGTGTGATCCGGGAAAATGAAGAGCGGAAAAAGGAAAAAGAGGCGGACGGGAAATGGACGTTTGGACTGGCAAGTCTCGTGCTCGTTTTAGGACTGCTGCTCGGGGCGATTGCGCTCAATAACCAAAATGGACTGACAGAATTGAAAAATCAGATAGCGGGACTGCAGGCGGCGCTCAAGGGAGAGAAGAAAGATGAGGAGGAAGAGAAGGACAAAACGACTGTCGAGACGATCGGCGGCGGCGTAGTTTCAATAGGAGCAGTGAGCGGACAGGCGGTACAATTGCAGACGCCCGGTACGGACCGCACGCAGCCAGATGGGAAGGGGGCAGAAGCGGTCAGTGGAAGCAGTGTAAAATCTGCGATGGGCGCCGTATCCGGCGGTGGCGTGGAAGCTCAATGATCTCACGATGCTTGAAAAATAAAATACCTTGTGTTAGAATAGGAGGGTAATATTTATACGCATATTGTGAAGCCGGGGTGAGCAAAAATGAATAACTTGTTTGAGAATGCGTTCGAAGAGGGAAACAGGCAGAAAGAGAAAAAAAATCGTAAGAAGGTTCTTTTGTTTTGTCTCATCGGCACGGCGGTTATACTTGGAATCGTTGTCATTTTCGCGGTTTCCTTTTATTTTGTAAACCGTTCCTTTTCTGGATATGATGTAGTGAGCGAGAAAGCGAGAAAGGACAGCAATGGAGTTACATATGTTCCGTATCAGGGAAATTTATTGAAATATAGCAGGGATGGGATATCGGCCATTGATGCGTCAGGAGAGGTGCTGTGGAACGGCGGTTATGAGATGGAGCACCCGGCAGTGGAGATGCGCGGCGATTATGTGATGGTGGCGGACATTGGCGCGAAAAAGTTTTACGTTTATAACGGAGAGGACCAGGGGGTGTGTATTGAGACGATGCTGCCGATCGGAAGGGCAAAAATATGTGAGGGCGGCAAGGTAGCTGTCCTTGTCCAGGATGAGGATTCTGACGTTATTAATATTTATGATCCGTACAGCACGGTAGATCCATTGAATGTGGAAATTCCGACCAATGTGGCTGATGACGGGTATCCATTGGATTTTGATTTGTCACCGGATGGAAACAGTTTTGTGATTTCATATATGCTCGTTGACAATGGATCGATGCAAAATAAAGTGTGCTTTTACAACTTTACTGAGGTGGGACAAGATCAGAACATGCTAGTCGGGGGAAAAGCTTTTGAGAAAACAATCCCTTCCCACATTGGATTTCTCTCAGACGACAGGGTAGCGATTTTCTGCGAGGACAGATTTACGCTCTTTGACAATATGAAGAAGCCGGAGCAGGTGTTTGAAAAGGTGTTTGACAAGGATGTGAAAAGCGCGGATTTTGATGAAGAGAATATTTTGATTATTACCGGAACGGCTGGCAATGCAGAGGATCAAACGGTTTATCTGTACAATTTCAGAGGGAAGGAGGAGCTGGCGCAGAAGATCCCGTATTCTTATTCCAACCTTTTGATGTCAGACGGGGAGATTATATTCACAGATGACCGAAGCTGCCATATACTAAGAAAGAATGGAAATGAAAAATTTTCCTTTGAGTTTGCAAATAAATGTGATTTCTTTTTGCCGGCGTCAAAGGATAATCAATATTACTATTTAGATGAAGTTTCTATTCAGTTGGTTAAATTATCAGGGTAAAAATATACAAAAGGAGGAATTCACATGCTGGAAGGGTTGGAAGGACACATTTTAGGCATCGTGCTGGCCGCGATATTGATTTGCAGCACGGTGATGGGGGGAAAGCGGGGACTGCTGCTGGGACTGTATGGCATAGTCAAAAATATTGTAATTTTAATAATAGCAATTGGGTTGGCGCCGGTCATTGCAGAGAGGCTTCCCGGTACAATGGCGGCGAGCAAGGGAATTGGTTATTCGATCGCATTTATCGTGAGTGTTTTTGTATTTCATTTTATCGGAAGGCTGCTCCGGGTTGTGGATGATGTGCCGGTGATCAGTGGAATAAACCGGTTTGGGGGAGCTGTACTTGGTTTGGTGCTCGGATTTTTGATAGCGTGGTCGGTCTTAGCTGTGCTCGGATGTCTTCAGGAGTATACGTGGTGCCAGACAATTGTCAAATCGGCCAGGGATAATACATTTGTTATGTGGTTACAGGACGTGAGTCCGCTTCCAGAAATACTGAAGGGATTTGGATTTCCTGTGATTTAGATGTTGCAGGGGGACATCGTTGAATAAAAAAAATAGAAAAATATATAATAAAAATGAAAAACACCCTTGACAAACTGATTCAAGGGTGTTATCTTTAATTTAGCCCAACATTAGCACTCGATCCTAGTGAGTGCTAACAAAGGAAGTGATGACATGCAACTTGATGAACGAAAGCAAAAAATTCTTGAGGCGATCATCCAAACCTATTTGGAGAGTGGCGAACCCGTTGGCTCTCGGACCGTTTCAAAATACACGGATCTGAATCTTAGTTCCGCGACGATACGCAATGAGATGGCGGATCTGGAGGAGATGGGTTATATACTCCAGCCACATACGTCAGCCGGACGGATTCCATCAGATAAGGCATACCGGATGTATGTGGATATGGTCCTCAAAAATAAGGAAAATGAAGTTGAGGATATGAAGGGATTGCTCATTCAGAAAGCCGACAAAATTGATTTGCTTCTACAGCAGGTGGCAAGGCTTTTGGCGGAGAATACCAATTATACGACGATGGTTTCTAAGCCGAAATATGACCATAAGAAAATAAAGTTTATTCAGCTGAATCCAATTTCAGATGTACAAATTCTAGTGATCGTTGTCCTTGACAACAATCATGTGAACAATAAGTTTATCGATTTGTCAGCTCCGATTGATGACAATATCGTTGCCCAGTTGAATTTTATAATTAATGCGGCATTAAATGGCCTTGATGTGACAGAGATCAATATGGCGATTATGCAGGATATCAAGGAAAAGGCTGGGGAATACGGAGATTTGGCATCCAGTATACTTGACTGCATCGCGGAAGCGATGAGGGATGAGGAGACGTCCCAGATTTTTACTTCGGGCGCTACAAATATTTTGAAATATCCAGAGCTGAGCGACAAGGAGAAGATGGCGAAGCTGCTCACTACGTTTGAGGAGAAGCAGCGGCTGGAAGCCTGGGTGAATGACGATGCCAATACCGAGGAGCATGGGATTCAGGTGTATATCGGAGATGAATCCCCAGTGGAGGCGATGAAGGATTGTTCTGTGGTAACTGCTACTTACCAGATCAAAGAAGGTGTATACGGTAAAATAGGCATTGTCGGACCTAAACGTATGGATTATGAGAAGGTAGTTGGAACCTTGGAGAATTGTATGCAGCAGTTGGATGAGATTTTCAAATCAAAAGACTGATATGCCGTCTGGTTTGCAATATGGCAAGCGCAGCATACAAGAAGATAGAGACAATTTAGAAAGGTGGTTGGAAAGGTGGCAGATGAAAAAGAGTTTGACTCTTCGGAAGAAGTCGAAGAGGTAGCGGAGAATGATGCCGGCATGGCGCAGGAGCAGCAGGCGAAACCAGAGGAAGACCCGGAGGGGGCCTCAGAAGAGGCAGTGAATTCCTCACAGGATTTGGAGGCGGAAAAGAAAGAGTCCGGGGAATCAAAAAACGTCGGAAAAAAGAAGAAAAAGCAAAAAAAAGATAAAAGGGATGAAAAAATTGAGGAACTAAACGACCGGCTATTGCGGAATATGGCTGAGTTCGAAAATTTTAGAAACCGCTCTGAGAAGGAAAAGTCCGCGATGTTTGAAATAGGTGCGAAATCCGTAGTTGAAAAAATACTGCCGGTTGTCGATAATTTCGAACGGGGACTGGACGCCGTTACCGAAGAAGAGAAGGAGAATGCCTTTGTCAAAGGAATGGAGGCGGTATATAAGCAGTTTTCCGCAGCGCTTGAGGAAATCGGCGTAGTTCCGATTGAAGCGGTAGGACAGCAATTTGACCCCAACCTTCATAATGCAGTTATGCACGATGAAGACGATACGATGGACGCGAACGTCATATCGGAGGAGTTCCAGAAGGGGTATATGTACAAAGAAAGTGTTGTAAGACATAGCATGGTTAAAGTGGTAAATTAGCGTTTGCCGCTTTGGAAAACAACCGTTAGGAAGATCATTTTTAATATATAATTTTTGAAGAAGGAGAGATTATTATGAGCAAGATTATCGGTATCGACTTGGGTACAACAAACAGTTGTGTTGCAGTGATGGAAGGTGGAAAACCAGTTGTTATTGCGAATGCAGAGGGGGCGAGAACGACACCGTCGGTAGTTGCGTTTACCAAAAATGGAGAACGTCTGATCGGAGAACCCGCAAAACGTCAGGCTGTTACAAATGCAGATAATACAATTTCTTCGATTAAGAGACACATGGGTACGGATTACCGTGCCGCTGTAGAGGATAAAAAATATTCACCACAGGAAATTTCCGCGATGATTCTTCAAAAGCTCAAATCTGACGCAGAGAATTATTTGGGCGGCGAGAAGGTGACAGAGGCAGTCATTACTGTACCGGCTTACTTTAATGACGCACAGAGACAGGCGACAAAAGACGCCGGTAAGATCGCAGGCCTGGATGTAAAACGTATTATCAACGAGCCGACGGCAGCTGCGCTGGCATATGGTTTGGATAACGAAGGCGAGCAGAAAATCATGGTATACGACCTCGGGGGAGGAACATTTGACGTGTCCATTATCGAAATCGGCGACGGCGTTATCGAGGTTCTTTCTACTTCTGGTGACAACAGGCTCGGTGGAGATGACTTTGACAACAAACTCTGCGATTATATGGTTAGTGAGTTTAAAAACACGGAGGGAATTGACCTCTCCGGGGATAAGATGGCGATGCAACGTTTGAAAGAGGCAGCGGAAAAGGCGAAGAAAGAGCTCTCCTCTGCAACTACGACAAACATTAACCTGCCGTTTATTACAGCTACGGCAGAGGGGCCGAAGCATTTCGATATGAACTTGACACGCGCTAAATTTGATGAGCTGACGGCGGATCTCGTGGAGAGGACGGCAACGCCGGTTACGAATGCTTTGAAGGATGCCGGTATTAACGCTTCCGAGCTCGGAAAGGTGCTTCTTGTCGGAGGATCTACGCGTATTCCGGCTGTACAGGACAAAGTAAAGCAGCTGACGGGGCATGAGCCAAATAAATCATTGAATCCAGATGAGTGTGTGGCTCTTGGCGCATCCATTCAGGGAGGTAAGCTTGCCGGAGATACTGGCGCAGGCGATATTCTTCTTCTTGACGTCACACCGCTTTCACTGGCAATTGAGACAATGGGCGGCGTCGCTACGAAGCTGATTGAGCGCAATACGACGATCCCGACAAAGAAGAGCCAGATTTTCTCTACCGCCGCAGATAACCAGACAGCGGTTGATATAAACGTCGTACAGGGTGAGAGGCAGTTTGCCCGCGATAATAAGTCGCTCGGGCAGTTCAGGCTGGACGGTATTCCGCCGGCAATGCGCGGTGTGCCACAGATTGAGGTGACATTTGATATAGATGCCAATGGTATCGTAAATGTATCGGCAAAGGACTTGGGAACAGGAAAGGAGCAGCACATTACGATTACAGCCGGCTCAAATCTTTCCGATGATGAAATTGATAAGGCAGTGAAAGAGGCTGCTGAGTTTGAGGCTCAGGATAAAAAACGGAAAGAGGGCATCGATGTTCGGAACGAAGCGGATAGCATGGTATTCCAGACGGAGAAGGCGTTGAAAGACGTCGGAGAAGGCATTGACGCTGCCGAGAAGGAAAAGGTACAGGCAGAGGTTGACAAAGTAAAAGCGATCCTGGAAAGAACTCAGCCGGAGTCTATGTCGGATGCCGATATTGATGAATTGAAGGCAGCGAAAGAGACATTAATGACTAGTGCGCAGCAGGTATTTGCCAAAGTATACGAGCAGGCGCAGCAGGCAGCAGGCGGAGCGCAGGGTGCAGGACCTGATATGGGAGCCGCAGGCGCTGGCAGTGCAGAGCAGGATAATGGCGGAGAAGACGTGGTAGATGGAGATTTCCGTGAACTATAAAATGGCTCGGTAAGGACGTAATGTGACTATAGCGAGATGCAGTGACTCGTACCATTCCATGGTACGAGTCAGTGTCATGAGGAGGATAGAAAATGGCTGATAAGCGTGATTATTATGAAGTATTAGGCGTAAGCAAAAATGCCGATGACGCTGAGTTGAAAAAAGCATACCGAAAGCTGGCGAAGAAATACCATCCCGACACGAACCCGGGAAATAAAGATGCAGAAGTGAAGTTTAAAGAGGCTTCGGAGGCATATGCCGTATTGAGTGATGCAGATAAAAGAAGACAGTATGACCAGTTTGGGCACGCTGCTTTTGAAAATGGCGGCGCAGGCGCCGGTGGATTTGATTTTTCTGGAATGGATATGGGGGATATCTTTGGGGATATTTTCGGCGATTTGTTTGGAGGCGGAAGCCGCAGGAGAGATCCGAACGCTCCCGTAAGAGGAGCGAATGTGCGCGCCCAGGTCAGGATTACACTGGAGGAAGCGTGCTTTGGCGTAGACAAAGAGCTTGAACTCAATTTGAAGGATGAATGTGCGACTTGTCATGGAACAGGTGCAAAACCAGGCACGAAACCAGAGACGTGTACGGCCTGTGGAGGAAAAGGCCAGGTAGTGCATACCCAGAAGTCATTATTTGGGATGGTACAGAATGTCGTTACATGCTCAAGCTGTCATGGTACTGGTAAGGTGATTAAGGACAAATGTAAGGATTGTAGCGGGACAGGATTTATTGCGAGCCGGAAAAAGATTCAGGTATCCATACCAGCCGGAATTGACCACGGGCAGAGCGTAAGAATTCGCGGAAAGGGAGAGCCGGGAACAAACGGGGGAGGTCGAGGAGATCTTCTGGTGGAAGTATTTGTCGAGCGCAATCCTGATTTTGAACGGCACGATTATGACATTTATTCAACGGTTAAAATATCGTATCCGAAAGCGGTTCTCGGGGGCGAAGTCGTGGTAAAGACGATTGATGGCGATGTGGCGTATACGGTTAAACCGGGAACGCCGACAGGAACTAGAGTCAGACTCCGCGGAAAGGGAGTTCCATCCTTGAGAAATAAGAAACTTCGCGGTAATCACTATGTGGATTTGGTGGTGGATGTTCCAACATCTGTTACGAAAGAGCAAAAAAAGCTATTGCAGCAGCTGGAAGATAGCTTTAGTGAAAAGGAAGGAAAAAAACATAGGAAGAAGTGACTGTGTAAACGTCCATCATGAGAAACAAATTAGTAAGCCTTCAAATGGTGCAAGAACTCTGTTTGGAGGCTTTCTTGTAACTGTTTCACTTTTACTTTTACACGCATTGAAAGGAAATAGTTGGATGTAGGTGTGTTTAGGTTGGAGAAGCCTGTTGGCAAAGAGAAAAGGAGCCATGAATTTATTATGAAACAAGATAATAAGACGATGCTATGGGTGAAGAGGTTTCATATTTAACGTATAATAGCGAAAAGCATAAAAAAGAAGCTATCTGCACTAACGGTTTTCACCGCTAGCGCGATAGCCTTCTTTTTAAATACTATATTATGCAAGTGTAAATTTAGCTTTCAAAACAGTAATCTCATCGCCATCCTGATATGGACAGTTGTCTTTCAGGTTCGGGATGTAGAACATGATTGGGTAGTTGATATTTGTATCAGGATCTTTATCGCCATTCATAGCATCCTTTGGAATTGTGAAAGAAAAGCTATAGGTATATGTCTTACCTTTTTTGATCTGGCCTTCTACAACCTTAGCATGTTTGTGAGCCGAATCCTTTTTAACGGATGCAAGGCTCCATTTTTTATTTGCTTTCTTAGCAATTGCGGAACGAAGCTTAGAATTTACTACATGGTAAGCAAATGGATAGCTGCCGTCTGAACCGCCCTTTGTGTAGTTGAAGCAGAAACCAAGCTCAGCAAGATCGTTTTTACCGGAGTTTTTAACAGTTACGGAAATATTGATCTTTCTTCCTCTGTAGTCTACACCGCCGTTAGCAGGATCGTAGAATATAGCCTGGCACAGCCAGATACGGAATGAGTTGTATTTAAACTCGCTGTATGGACATTTTACTGGAGGTGCAAATGATTTACCTGTACTAGAGTCAGATCCCATTTCCTTTGCGAGATCGTAAATCACTTTACCAGCTTTTGGAGCTTTAACTTTTACTTTGCATGTCAGTGTCTCTTTGCCAACTTTGGCAGTAATTTTGCAATTTCCCTTTGCGATTCCCTTTACTGTACATTTTTTACCCTTTGCACTAATAGTAGCTTTTGTCTTGTCACTTGTGGACCATTTAGCTTTGGCACTCGCCTTCAGTGTAACACTATCACCAGCAGTGATAGAAACTGACTTTTTGTTCAGCTTAGCTTTTGCCGATGCCTCAAATGGTGTTGAAACAACAGCTGAGGTGAAAGCAACAGCCATAACTAATGTTCCTGCAACAATTTTCTTTGAAACTTTTGAGAACATAAACATTCTTCCTCCTTTTTTTTGTGCTGCATGCTTGTGAAAATTCACAAATATGTATAGCGATAATGTAAAAATATTATAACATTTTGATAGGCGAAATGCAAGTGATATTCGAAAATATATGGATTTTTATTTTGCCTTTTCTTTCCTTTTTATAAAGAACTTTTTCTTTTTTCCTTTATTTTCGCTGACTTTTGCTATCGCAGCTTCTTGCCTTGCCTTTTGAAATGTCCGTATTGTCTCGTCCAGTTGTCTGAAACGGATTTCATCTGCCTCCTCCTGCTGCCGAATCAGGAAATCTATTTCCTTCCGGACGTTGTCAGAAACCCTGGAACTGATATTATCGCTCATTTCTTTCGAATTTTCACGCATGGCATCTTTTATGATATTTGTAAGTATAGACTTGAATTGTGTCATTTTATCGCCAGTACCAGAAGAGCCGGGAGTTTTTACTGTCCCTTTTTCAGCAGGATAGACCGCTGATGGGGAGGGGGCCTCTGAAGCGGGGAGCTGGTCCCGGATGTCTTTGAGGGATATGTGGTTAGCCTTTAGGTGCTGGATGGATTTAAAAGTTTTCAGGTCATCGTCTGTATATATACGATGCCCCATAGAATTGCGGGAAATATTAAGATTAAGCTCGTCCTCCCAGTAGCGCAGCACATGAGGTTCGACATTCATCAGTTTGGCTGCCTCTGAAATTGTATAGCATAATTGTACGGGTTCTTTCATAAAATAAATCAGTCCTTTCCTTAATGCTCTAATCATATTAAGATAAAGTATAGCAAATAGGGAAAGGACTTCAAGTATGGATCCATAATTTCAGGAAAAACCGATTGACAAATTTCTTTATATAGCGACGGAGAAATTGGAAAAACGTCTAATTTGTCTCCAGATTTGCAAATTTCGTGTATTCTGCAAGCCATTTAAGGCGTACGGTACAGGTTGGGCCGTTTCTTTGTTTCCCAATGATGACCTCGGCAATGCCTTTGTCATCTGAATCTTTATGGTAATATTCATCCCGGTAAAGAAACATAACGACGTCGGCGTCCTGCTCGATTGCTCCTGATTCACGCAAATCCGAGAGCATCGGCCTTTTGTCCTCGCGGCTCTCCACGGCGCGGCTGAGCTGGGAAAGGGCGATCACCGGACAGTCGATCTCCCTTGCAAGGGCTTTTAGCGACCGGGAGATATCAGATATTTCCTGCTGGCGGGAATCACTTTTGCGCCCGCTTGAGCCGGACATCAGCTGGAGATAGTCAATAATGACAAGCTCGAGGTTGTTTTCGATTTTCAGCTTACGGCATTTGGAGCGGAGCTGGGAAATACTTATGCCGGGAGTGTCGTCGATTACGAGAGGGGATTCCCCGAGAAGAATCGTGCTTTCCGTGATCTTCCCCCATTCGTCATCCGCCAGGTTTCCAACCCGTAAATGCTGGGAATCCACTTTGGAATTCATGGAGATGAGACGCTTGGCTAACTGTACGCGGGACATCTCCAGGCTGAAAATTGCTGTGGAAATATTGTTCCGAATGGCGACAAATTCAGCAATATTTAGTACAAAGGCGGTCTTGCCCACGGAGGGGCGGGCGGCAATCAGTATTAGGTCAGATTTTTGCAGACCTGCCGTGCGTGCGTCCAAATCGTAAAAACCGGTGGAAATGCCAGTGACAGAACCGACTGTTTTTGCTGCGCGCTGTATACTTTCCAAAGTTTCAAGCGCGGTCTGCTTAATAGGGATAAAATCGCTGGTAGAGCGGTTCTGGACGACGTCGAAAATTTGTTTTTCCGTATTGTCTAGCAGTTCGTCCAGATTTTCATTGTCCTGGTAGCAGTCGTTGGCGATGGACTCGGAAACCCGGATCAGCCTTCGCAAAATAGCTTTCTCTTTCACGATCTCGGCGTAATATTTTATATTTGCGGACGTTGGAACCGAGGAGAGAATCTGGCTGATAAATTCGATACGGTAAAGGTCCTCGGGAACTTCCTGTTCGCGGAGTTTATTTTGCAAGGTGACGGGGTCGATAGGCCGTCCCTCCTGATATAAGGAGAGCATCGAAGAGTATAGGGCCTTAAACTGAGGATTATAAAAATCTTCAGGCAGCAAAATTTCAGAGGCCGTTATAATCGCCTCTGAATCCAGCAGAATAGCGCCTATTACCGATTGTTCTGCCTCTGCGCTGTGAGGTAAAATTCGCTTGATAATTTGTTCTTCCATGATGTTAGTCATTCTGCGCAATGTGTGTGCGCCTGTTAGATGTTGTATTATATATAGTTGTGTTATTTGCCGTTGACAATTACTTTAAGCTCTGCCGTAACTTTAGGGTGGAGCTTAATGGGAACAAGGTAAGTTCCGATGTTTTTAATCGGCTCATTCAGGTGCATCTTCTTTTTGTCCAGGTCATAGCCGAGCTGTTCTTTGGCGGCAGCGGAAATTTCTTTCGTGGAAACGGACCCGAATGCCCTGCCGTCAGAACCGGCCTTGATCGTCAGCGTCACGGATTTGTCCGAGAGTTCCCCGGCAAGTTTTTCTGCGCTGGCTAAAATTTCTGCGGCTTTTTTTTCATCGTTCTGTTTTTTTAGTTTTAAGTCGTTCAGGTTTTTTGAAGTGGCTTCTGCGCCAAGCTTTTTCTTGAGAATAAAGTTTCTTGCATAGCCGTCGTTTACTGTGACAATATCGCCTTTTTTACCAAGGGATTTGACATCCTCAAAAAGAATTACTTTCATTTATAAGTCACCTTCTTCTTTCATTTTAGTTAGTGTTCTTCGTATAATTTCACTGCCCTCGGACAGCGTGCAGTCTTCAAGCTGTGCGCCGGCGCATGTAATATGTCCGCCGCCGCCGAGTTTCTCCATTACAACCTGCACGTTGAGTTCATCAATGGAACGGGCGCTGATATATATTTTCCCCTCGTATTCGGTTAGAACGAAAGTTGCCTTAATACCGTCTATATCCAAAAGCTCATTGGCGATTTTGGCGCCGATGATCGTAGGGGATTCACATTGGTTCGCGTTGCAGAGGGCGATGGCATAGCAGTTCATAAAGATCTCTGTGTTTTGGATCGCCTCTGCCTTAACTTTGTATTCAACGAGATCTGTGCGGAACAGCTTACGGACGCGGGTGACATCGGCGCCCGAGCGGCGTAAAAAGGCCACCGCTTCAAAGGTCCGCACACCCGGTTTGTTCATAAAATTATTTGTATCGACCATGATGCCGGAATACATGGCGTCCGCTTCATAGGCTTTCAGCCGGATTTCGTCCCCGACATACTGAAGAATTTCAGCAACCATTTCACACGTGGAGGAGGCAAATGGCTCCACATAGGAAAGGGTAGGGTTTAAAAAGGATTCCCCTGCCTGCCGGTGGTGGTCCAATACGACGAGCGAAGAAGCCATGTTTACCAGACCGGGTTCATCGGTGTAAGACGGGTGATTGACATCCACAACTACGAGCAGTGTGCTGGCGGTCATCCGTCCCCGCGCCGTTTCGCCGTTTATAAATAAATCGTCCTCTTCATCTACGTGTTGTTCCAGCATCGTAAGTATCGGTTTCAGGGAAGAAGTAACCTTGTTTACAACTATGTGGGCCTTTTTTCCGAGCGCCGTCGCAATTCGGTAAATACCGATGGCGCTTCCGACCGCATCTACATCGGGAAGCTGGTGTCCCATAATAATGATCTGCTCCGCAGCCTCAATGGATTCACGGAGGGCGTGGGCTTTTACGCGGGCCTTTACCCTCGTATTTTTTTCCTGTTGAATGCTTTTTCCGCCAAAATATAAAAGATTGTCTTTATTTTTGATGACTACCTGGTCGCCGCCCCGCGCAAGGGCAAGGTCAATGGCGCTGCGGGAATACTCCTGGCGCTTTATAAGCGTCTCCGCCTGGGTGCCGATCCCCATGCTGATTGTAATATTCACATCCTCCCCGACATTGACATTGCGCACCTCGTCCAGAAGGGAAAATTTGTCATTTTTCAAAGTGGTCAGATATTTGTGTTGGAACAGGAAAATATATTTATCCTTTTCCAGTTTTTTTGTGATGGCGTCGATTTTTAGCATATACTTGTTGATTTTCCGGTCAATCAGCGCGGAAAGCAGTGACCGCCGCACCTCGTCGACAGGTTCGAGGGATTCGTCGTAGTTGTCAATGTATAAGAGACCGACATCCAGGCGCTGGTCGTTGTTCTCTTTTATATAGCGCACGATTTCCGTCTCATCATGCATGTAAAACACATAAAAGTGGTCGCTGGGGGTGAAGGAGGATGCGGATTCCTCCGAAACCTGTGCGGTATCTACCATATTGACCTTCTGTATAACGGATTTGTAATAGCAGCCGTCGATATGAAAGTGGATCTCGGCGTGCTCCCCTGTCGTTTTTGGAAATACCTCCGTAGTCAGGGAGGGGATGACGGAAGTAATTGTAAATTTCCGCCTTGTTTCCTCCGTGCAAAAGGCACGCGTGAATTCCCAATTGCACCACAGGCAAGTTCCCGTCCAGTCCGTGATGGCGATGGGGAGATCCAGTTCGCTGGCAAGGCGGTTGACTGTATGGTTAAAGCATATGGCGTATTGCACCATATCTCTCCAGATAGCCTTTCTCTTTAAGAAGTATAGTAAAAAGGAAATGGCAATATATAAAAGGATATAACAAGTCATCAGCGTGCCTGCTTTTATATTCCACGTATATACATGAAAGTTCATCGCGATTAAAAGCGGCGAAAGCATGAGCGGCCACCGCAAGTAAGAACGCAGGGTTCCCTGAATTTTCTTTTTGTCCAAACCGTTCCTCCATTCCCGTATATGAAATGATAAGGGATCTTAAAGCTGTAGCTGCCCATATACATACGGGCAACAAGGACTTTTGCCCCGGTACCATAAAATACGATATATACAACCATTATACCACGGTTTGCGGAAAAAGGGAAGCTTGCATTTGAAAAAACGGACGCACGCAAAAACACCCTGCGGCGGCGCCACAGGGTGTGCGTATACGATATAAGATTAATCAAGTGTATAAGGCATCAATGCTACGTGACGGGAACGCTTAATTGCCGCCGTGAGAGCGCGCTGATGCTTCGCGCATGTACCGGTAATTCTTCTCGGAAGAATTTTACCTCTCTCAGACATGTAGCGTTTCAGTTTGCCAGTATCTTTGTAATCAATATAATCATGCTCTTTGTCAGAACAAAATGCACATACTTTCTTTCTTCTACGAGGGCCTCTTCTTCTCGCCGGAGAATCCGAGCCGTTTCCCTTGCTATAAGCCATTTGAATTGCCTCCTTTTAAATACTCTGTGAGTTGTCAAAGGATTTAGTTAAATGGTAAACCGTCTTCTATGCCGTCCGGAATATTCATGAAGTCATCGTCTGCCGCTAAAGCAGGCTCTGGAGCTCCTCCGCCGAAGCCACTGTTCCCCCGGGAAGCAGCGGCGTTTGCATCCGCGGTACTTTTTCTCTCGGCAAATTCAATTTCTTCTGCGATAATTTGTACACTGTACACTTTTTCACCATTTTTATTGGTGTAGTTGTCATTTTGCACGCGGCCTGAGAGCAGCATGCGCGAACCCTGTTTGAAATATTTTTCAACAAATTCCGCCTGTTTTCCAAATGCCGTACAGTTGAAGAAATCGACGTCCGTATCACCCTGGCGAGTAAATCTGCGGTTTACTGCGACACTAAATCTAGCGATTGCCAACGAATTTTCACCCTGAGAATACCGGATCTCAGGATCTCTTGTCAAATTACCCATTAAAATTACTTTATTCATGGAAGGATTCCTCCTTTTCTTATGCTTCCTGTCTTACGCATAAGTATCGAATCACGTTGTCCATAATGCGAAGTCTCTGCTCGATTTCACCAGGCGTATCCGGCTCTGAATCAAACTGAATAAAGTAATAAAAGCCTTCATTCATCTTCTGAATTTCGTAAGCAAGTCTTTTCTTGCCCCATTCATCGACGTTTGTAATCGTACCGCCAAAAGTGGTAATATACTCTTTGGCTTTCTCGACCGTGGCATTTCTTACTTCGTCATCAACTTTTGCACTAACAACTAAAGCTAATTCATACTTATTCATAGTTGCCTGCACCTCCTTTTGGTCTCTGGCTCTCCCTTAAAAGATGCGTTACTGTAATACGCGGATCCAGGGGAGAACAAGGAATATGATTTTTACATCACGGATTTACATTATAACATGAAGGGGGACAGAATGCAAGAAGTTATTTTTCTTAAAGTTTTATAAACATACTTTACAGATGATTTCAGGAATGTTATGATGGGGACACAATATATAGTACATAATGTGTAAACAAACACAATATCAAGTTAGGAGAGTGTCAAAATAAATGGGCAAGACAAGAGTTATCAAGAGAAATGGCGAGGAAGTGGAGTTTAATGCAGAGAAAATCAGCAATGCGGTACAGAAAGCAAATCGGGAAGTGGAGGAACAAAAAAGGCTTACGATTTTGCAAATGGCAGATATCACGAACAAGGTATCGCAGCAGATTGAGGCATCTCCCCACTCGGTCAACGTAGAAAATATACAGGATATGGTTGAAATCGCGATTATGCAGGAGGGCGGCTATGAGATTGCACAGAAATACGTGCGGTATCGCTATCAGCGGGAGCTGGCAAGGAAGGCGAATACGACGGACGGTGAAATTTTGTCTCTGATCGAGTGCAGCAACGAAGAGGTCAACCAGGAGAATTCCAATAAAGATGCCGGTATTAATTCAACCCAGCGCGATTATATGGCAGGGCAGGTGAGCAAGGATCTTTCTATGCGGCTGCTGCTGCCGAAGGAGGTAGTGGACGCCCACAAGGAGGGAATTATTCATTTTCACGATACGGACTATTTTGCCCAAAAGGAGCACAATTGCGATCTGGTAAATCTTGAGGATATGCTTCAAAACGGCACGGTTATCAGTGATACGCTGATTGAAAAACCGCATTCCTTCTATACGGCGTGTAACGTGACGACGCAGATCGTGGCCCAGGTTGCCAGCAACCAATACGGGGGGCAGTCCTTTTCGCTCGCACATCTGGCGCCATTTGTAGATATCAGCCGCCGTAAAATACGGGAAGAGGTAAGAGAAGAATACGATGAACTGGGACTTGTCCATGAGGAGGAAAAGTTGGAAAAAATCGTGAAAAAACGGCTGGCCGATGAGATTAAGAGGGGGATCCAGACGATCCAGTACCAGTTGATTACGCTTATGACATGTAATGGGCAGGCTCCGTTTGTCACGATGTTTATGTATTTAGACGAGGTGGAGGGGCAGGCCCGCCACGACCTTGCGCTTTTAATTGAGGAGGTGCTCCGCCAGAGGATTGAGGGAGTGAAGAACGAAAAGGGCGTGTGGATCACGCCGGCATTTCCTAAACTGATTTATGTGCTGGACGAGGACAACATCCGTGAGGACAGCGAGTACTACTATTTAACCGAGCTGTCCGCTGTCTGCACGGCAAAACGCATGGTGCCGGACTATATTTCGGCAAAGGTCATGCGGGAACTCAAACAGGGCGATGTGTATACGTGTATGGGATGCCGCTCGTTCCTGACTGTTGAGGACGGGCAGCGGAATCCGGATGGCAGCCACAAATTTTATGGCAGGTTCAATCAGGGAGTCGTGACGATTAATCTGGTCGATGTGGCCTGTTCCTCCTATGGGAAAATGGATCTGTTCTGGAAGCTGCTTGATGAGAGGCTGGAGCTCTGTCACCGCGCACTGCGGTGCCGGCATGAGCGCCTTCTCGGAACGAAATCGGACGTAGCGCCTATTTTGTGGCAGCACGGGGCTTTGGCAAGGCTCAAAAAAGGAGAGAAGATCGACCGGCTCTTATACGATGGCTATTCTACCATTTCACTCGGGTATGCCGGTCTTTATGAGATGTGTGTGCGTATGACGGGAAAATCGCACACCGACCCGGAGGGCAGGGAATTTGCCCTGGCCGTCATGAATCGGCTAAATGAGAAGTGCAAGGAGTGGAAAGCGGCGGAACGGATTAGTTATTCTGTGTATGGGACGCCGATGGAGTCGACGACTTACAAATTTGCGAAATGTTTACAGAGGCGTTTTGGCATTATTAAGGGAGTGACGGACCGGAATTATATAACAAATAGCTATCATATACATGTGACAGAGGAAATAGATGCATTCAGCAAGCTCAGTTTTGAATCGGAGTTTCAGAAATTATCTCCGGGCGGTGCGATCAGTTATGTCGAGGTTCCGAATATGCAGGACAATATACCGGCTGTACTCTCCGTAATGAGACATATTTACGATAATATCATGTATGCGGAGTTAAATACGAAAAGTGATTATTGCGAGCAATGCGGGTATTCTGGTGAGGTCAGTATCAAAGAGGATGAATATGGGAAACTAGTGTGGGAATGTCCAAATTGCGGAAACAGGGATCAGTCCAAGCTGTTTGTGGCCCGCCGTACGTGCGGTTATATCGGGACCCAGTTCTGGAACCAGGGACGGACACAGGAAATCCGGGAGAGAGTTTTACATCTGTAGGGAAAGTTAGGGAAATGAGGAGCTTGACAATGCATGGGTTGTTTTATAAAATGAAGGAAGAATATATGTAGGAAGGGATGATTCTATGTCGGGAGAGTATAATATTTTCAGTCGTATCCGGGATATTCTGGATGGAAACGCGGATGCGGAACGCCAAAGAAAAGCGGGAATGCAGGGCCAGATTGACCGGGCGGACCATATTTTCCAATTTTGCCTTCTTCTGTTTGGACTTGGTTTTTGGATTGTAATGATATTGAAAATGTTTTTATAGGGCGTTATAATAAAATAATATGAGGTGGTGTGATGGAGTTTAAAGTCGGACAGGTTATAAAAATGAAAAAAAAGCACCCGTGCGGCGAAAACCGCTGGGAGATTTTGCGGGTGGGCATGGATTTCAGACTGCGGTGCGCCGGCTGTGACAGGCAGGTTATGGTGCCCCGTAAGTTAGTGGAAAAAAACTTTAAAGGTTTTCTATGAAAAGGAGGCAGGAATGAAGAGCAAAAAATTTTATTACACTTGGGAAGATTATGAGGACGGTGACAAAAACGCAAAGACGATGATTGCGGATATCCTTGCAGACGGGGAACTCGGACAGTTGGAAGAGCTGGTTATCGGCTGCTGGGGCGAATCGTGGGAAAATAGCGCCCAGTCAATTATCGACGGCCTGGTGGAAAACAAGGATAAGTTCGCGGGAATCAAAAGTTTGTTTGTCGGTGATATGGATTATGAGGAATGCGAGGTGTCGTGGATCGAGCAGGCGGATTATGGAGCTCTCTGGGCGGCGATGCCACAGCTGGAAAAGCTGACGGTCAAAGGAGGGACCAATCTCTCATTGGGGAACATACAGCATGAAAATCTAAAATGCCTGGAAATTATTTGCGGGGGGCTTCCGAAGGAGGTGCTGGCTGCTATCGGAGCGGCGAAGCTGCCGGAACTGGAGAAGCTGTCGCTGTATATCGGTGTGGATGACTACGGATTTGACGGCGGCTTAGATGACATTGTGTCTATGCTGGAGAAATCTGATTTTCCGAAACTGAAGGAACTTGGTATTCTTGATAGTGAAATACAGGATGAGATCGCGGAGGAAGTTGTGAAATGCAAATATATGAGCCAGATACATACGTTGGATTTATCTTGCGGAACATTGACCGATAAGGGAGGAACGGCGCTTTTGGAGGCTCTGCCGTCTTACGGCAATATTAAAGAGGTGAATTTGGAGTACCATTATATGTCCGGTGACATGATGAAAAAGCTGAAAGGCCTGCAGGCGGACGTCAATGTGGACGACCAGCAGGAGGAGGATAATTATGATGGGGAAATCTATCGTTATCCGATGCTGACAGAATAATGGGTATTGATTTGATCGGGACAGCAGGTTCCCGGCGGACCGAATATTTTCAGAAGGCGGCAGACGAGTGCGGGACTGCATTGAATGTTATTGACTGGTCCGAGGTGGCGGATGCAGATTTGAGCGGGGATGTCGTGAAAATCGATCCGCCTTCTTATTTGACGTCAAATCTTCTGGACATGAATGAACAGGTTTTGGAGTACCGCGCCCGGCTGAAGAAGCTGGAGCAGGACGCGTGTACTTTTTTAAATACGCCGGCCGGCATTTTGAGCGTACTGGATAAGAGCCATTGCAAAAGGGTACTGCAGGAGAACGGCATTGCAGTGACGCAAATGATAGCCGAAACAGTTTATACGGTGGAGGAACTGCAGTCGGTGATGGGTGGCAGCCGTGTGTTTTCTGTATTTTTAAAGCCGGTATGGAGTTCTGGCGCCGCCGGGGTAGTCGCATACCGGAAATACCCGGGGACGGAAAAGGAGGTTGCCTATACCTCCTGCTGTGTGCGGGGGGACGAACTTGTCAATACGAAAACGATTTACCGTTTGGAGGGCAAAGAGGAGATCCGGCAGCTTTTGAGGGCGGTATTGTCTCTTGGCGCTATTGTTGAGCGCTGGCATCCGAAAGCTTCTTATCGGGGAAAAAGCTATGATCTTCGTGTCGTATGGCAGTTTGGGGCGATTTCGTTCATAGTGGCTAGACAGTCGAGCGGCCCTATCACAAATCTTCATCTGAATAATTCGCCGCTCAGCTGGAGAGAGCTTGGACTATCCGATTCGTTGCTTGCTGAAACTAGCCAGCTGTGCGGCGAGGCGATGAAGTTATTTCCGGGACTTTCGATGGCAGGAATTGACATATTGCTGGAGAAAGGGGGAAAACAGCCCCGGATTATCGAAATAAATGGGCAGGGGGACTTGATTTACCAGGATATATTTTATGAGAATACCATTTATAAAAGACAGATTAAGGAGCTGAGAAGGCTTTGAAACCATTTGATATGAACGAAATTGTCGGAACATGCCACGTTTTGTTTGTGTGCATTGATTCGCTGCGGTATGATGTGGCGAAAGCGGAGCAGGACAGGGGGACGACCCCGGTCTTAAACCGCTATGGGGCGTGGAGAAAATGTCAGGCGCCAGGGAATTTTACGTATCCGTCGCACCAGGCGATGTTTGCCGGTTTTCTGCCGGTGGACGTCGGCGTCCGGGATATGAAGCAGAGGGAAAAACTATTTTTTTCCGAGGATATTGGAATGGGAAGAAGAGCTCCGGAAGGGGCATTTTCTTTTCGGGGAGCGACGTTTGTAGAGGGACTCGGGCAGGTCGGCTACGAAACCTGTTGTATCGGCGGCTTGAGTTTTTTTGATAAGCGGACAGATATTGGAAAGGTAATGCCGTCATATTTTAAGCACAGCTATTGGAATCCGTCTTTTGGCTGCAAAGTGAAGGAATCGGCGGCGAACCAGATTGACTTTGCTGTGGGGAAGGTTGCAGAAGTGCCGCAGAACTGCTTGCTTATGATGTATATTAACATTTCCGCCATACATTACCCGAATTATTTTTATATAGAAGGAAGTACGCGCGACAGCGTGGAGGCCCACGGCGCGGCCCTCCGGTACGTGGACGGCGAGCTGGGACGGCTCTTTGAGGCATTTCAGAATAAAGGGGACACGTTTGTTATATGCTGTTCCGACCACGGTACGTGTTACGGCGAGGACGGGTACTGGTATCACGGATTTAATCATCCGATAGTGGGGACGGTTCCCTATAAACATTTTATTTTACGGAAAAGCGGGGAGCAGGAAAAGGTAGGAGAAACAAAATGAATCCATATTTACAGTATATGTACAGTTATCCCCATAAGACGGCCTATGGGCTGTTATACGGGGTACGTTTGGAACAGTATGCAGACAGGCTGTCCGGTTCGGAAAACAGCCTGTATTTTCATATTCCTTTTTGTCAGAGCAAATGCGGGTATTGCAATTTATTTTCTGTGACAGGCCAGAGTGAGGCGGCGATGGAACAATATGTGGGCGCGATGGAGCGCCAGGCCCGGCAGTGGTCAGCGTCATTTCCTCAGGATGTGGAGTTTGCGGACCTGACGCTGGGAGGCGGAACGCCGTTGCTTTTGCCGGAGAGACAGCTGGAACGCGTATTTCGGATTGCCACGGAAGGTATGGGGTTTGAGCCGGCCGGCCGGCATATAGTAGTGGAAACTTCACCAGGGCAGACGACGGAGGAAAAGCTTTGGCTGCTGAAGGAGCATCATGTGACGAGGGTAAGCATGGGGGTGCAGAGTTTCCGCGGGGAGGATCTGGAAGCGATTCACCGGAGCCATTCCGTGGAGCAGGTAGAGCGCGCCCTGGAATGTATTCAGAAGGTGGGGTTTACGTGCGTTAATCTCGATTTGATCTATGGAATACCGGGACAGACAGTATCCGGCCTGTGGCAGTCGTTGGAGCGGGCGCTCGCCTATGAGCCGGAAGAATTGTTTGTGTATCCGCTTTATATCAAAAAGGACACCTATCTTTACAATAAAGGAGTCCGGCGGCCGTCCCAGACTTATGAAATGTATGTGCAGCTCCGCGCCTATTTGAGAGAGAGGGGATACCGTCCATATTCTATGCGCAGGTTTGTAAAAGAGACGGCGGCAGACGTTTCCAGCGACGTCGGCAGTTGTGGGTTTGGGAATACGGTTTCCATCGGGTGCGGTGCGCGCAGTTATATCGGAAACCTGCATTTTTGTACGCCATACAGCGTCCGGCAGAGCCAGTGCCGGGAGCTTATGCGGAAGTACATAAAGGAGGAGGATTACCGGGAAATCCGCCACGGGTATCTCTTGACCGACGATGAGCAGAAGCGGCGGTTTATTATAAAAAATATATTGTTTGGCTGTGGTCTGTCATTGACAGAGTATGAAACAGCATTTTCCGGGGAGGCACAGAAAGAATTTCCTATTTTGCGGGATTGGGTGCGGCGCGGTTATGCCAAAGAACAGGCGGGGCGGATCCTTTTGACAGAACAGGGTTTTTGTCTTTCCGACTATTTGGGGCCGATGCTGATTTCCGATGAAGTCCGGGAGAAAATGTGCAGATCAGATGTATCTCCTCTGGAGTTGCCAGGGGGTGGCAGCAGTTGAATACGATTCGGCACGTTTATTACCGGGGAAGCCTTTCTTTTTGCAATTATAGCTGCCGGTACTGCCCCTTTTCAAAAAACAGGGGCGGCGGGCGCCAGCTGGCGCGCGATGAAAAAGAGCTGTCCCGGTTTGTTGAGGAAATCGGGAGAGAACGCTTTTGTGGAACAGTACAGATTGTGCCATACGGCGAAGCGCTGATTCATAAGTACTATTGGAAGGGATTGGCGGAGTTAAGCGCCCTTTCTGGCATCCAGGCGGCTGGCGTACAGAGTAATTTCAGCTTTCCGGTGGAAGAGATGCTTCGCTTGTATGAACGGGCCGGCGGCTACATGGATAAGCTGCGGCTGTGGGGGACATTTCACCCCGAAATGACGACGGTTGAGGAATTTCTCGGGCAGTGCAGGAAACTTGTGGATGCGGGAATACGGTTTTGCGTTGGAGCGGTAGGCGTACCGGAGCATCTGGAGCGATTGAGGAAGCTGCGCGCCGGACTGGACGGGACTATATATATGTGGATTAATAAAATGGACGGCATGGGGCGTAAATATACAGACCGTGAGCTTCAAGCATTTTTTGAATTGGACGCGAATTTTGGCCTGGAGCTGCGCCATTTTCCCACAAATGCTTCTGCGTGCGCGCAATCGGCGCTTATTTTAGGAAATGGAGACGTTTTCCCATGTGTTCTATGCCGTGAAAAAATGGGGAATTTGTATGAGGATAGTCTGGCAGGACTACAACAAAAAACGTGCGCGAGAAGCGTATGCGACTGCTTTTTATCGTATGGCGGGCGGAGTGATCTGGCGGAGCTGGACTGCTTTGGACCACATGCGCAATTTCGAATTGTACCAATGGGTTAAAAATAAATCATAAAATGCTTGTTTTTCTCTATTAATTTTGATAAAATGCTGTAAAGATACCTTGAAAGGAGTGGTTTAAAACAAATATACAGTACAGTTAAATAGAAGAGGGGACACAGGGGTGAAGATGTGTCGTGTACAAAAGTTCCTACATATAATGTATGATGGTTGCACACATGAATAAAGACAGGAGGTGCTTGCATTGAGGAAGCAAATTGCTATCGTGTGCGTATTATCACTTTTTATCGGCAACTGTGCTATGCCGGTGCAAAATGATGTTCAGGCGAAAGTGAAAAAGCCTGTATTGAATAAAAAGAAGGCTTCGGTCAAAATAGGTAAGAAAATCAAGCTTTCAGTGAAGCGGGGTAAGGGATTTAAGGTTCAGTGGAAGAGTAAGAATAAAAAGATTGCTACTGTGAAGAAGTCTGGAAAATACGCGGCTAAGGTCACAGGAAAGAAAGTCGGGAAGACTCAAATTGTAGCAAGTCTGAAAAAAGGGAAAAAGCGTTATACGCTGAAATGCCAGATAACGGTTACTTCGGCTGCGGGTTCGGCAGGGACTTCACAGCAGCCGGAAAACAGCAAGACGTCAGCGGCGACGGAAACACCAAAAGTGACGCCTACACCGAATGGCGTATTGCCACCAGTGGGACAATCGACTGCGACGCCGCCAGCGGAGAAAACAACGCCGCCAGCGGAGAAGACAACGCCGCCAGCGGAGAAAACAACGCCGCCAGCGGAGAAAACAACGCCGCCAGCGGAGAAGACAACGCCGCCAGCAGAGAAAACGGCGACACCGCCGAACGAGACGTTTATTCCGACAAAAGAGCCGGATTTGACAAAAAACATGGCTACAGCTGCGAAGGTAAAAGGCCACGCATCCAGTATAAATGCCAGTGTAAGCCAGGAAGGCGCCGTGGCAGAGTTCATGCAGTCCACAAAGTATAGCCAGGCGGATTATCAGATGGATACTCCAGTCAGTCTCAGCAAGGTCAAGAGTGTTACGTTTAGCCTGGAGGTTACAGGTACACCGGATAGCGTTTCCTTTAAGCTGTATGATTCAGATGGGGCAGAGCTTAAAAATATTACCCAGTACAGCAAGAAATCAGGAACTTACACGATTGAGATCCCAGAGTTGTACCAGTCCAAAACCATTTCCCAGTTTTCGATTATGACAAATTCCGACCTCGGGGAAGGCGTTACACAGACAGCTACGGCAGTATTGACCAGTTTGACGTTTGACCAGGCAGGGAATACTCCGACACCGGTGCCAACACCGGCGAAAGAGCCGACGCAGGCGCCAACGTCCACTCCAACATCGGAACCAACGCCTATACCGGCAGGAAAGCCGTCACTGCCGCCATCCACGATGGAGGATGGGGAGGAAATGATTTTAAGTGCGGATACATTTTTGACTTCGGCTGCCTTACAGGGAGATCCCGTCTACAATGAAGACGGAAGTGTGACGGTATCCATTACGAAACTGTATGGCGGGGGCGGGATCGGATTTTATATCGATCCGGCAAAAATAGCTGTTGATTTAAGTCATTATACAAAAGTAATCTTAGATGTGTCAGCAGATGCCGACGGTCCGATTTGTCTGAACAAGTTTTCCAAAGCAAGTTTCTGGGAGGGAATGGAAACAATAAGTTATTCGGATGTTACGACAGAGAGAACCCAGATTTCCAGTGATTTGCCGAATGAGGGGATTGTGGGATTAGGTGTCCGGTATGCCGCATGGAATGCGAGCGCCGTTGCGGACCCATTGACGATTACTATTCATTCGATTACCCTTGTGAAGGATACGCGGGATATAACAGATGCGATGGGATATTCGTCTCTTCATGAACTGGCTGCCTCCTCTGGATTTAAAATGGGGACGGTATTCAATACGAGAACGGCG
This sequence comes from uncultured Eubacterium sp., assembly GCA_910584245.1. Lineage (GTDB taxonomy): Bacteria > Bacillota > Clostridia > Lachnospirales > Lachnospiraceae > Eubacterium_F. The sequence goes on along the minus strand of CAJTZF010000009.1, from coordinate 38,001 downwards.
ACGGATAAGAAGTATGGCGAGCTGATGCAGCATCACTTCAACAGCATCACAGCGGCGAATGAGATGAAGGCGTACTCCATGCTGGACCAGGCGAAATCCAAGGAGCAGTATGAGGATGAGACCTCCATGCCAGCCGTGAACTTTACTAATGCGGATGTTGTAATGGATTATGCAAAGAATAATGGCCTGAAGGTGCGCGGACACGTTCTTGTATGGGATGCCAATATGTGTGATTGGTTCTTCCGTGTGGGATATGATGTGAACCAGCCTTATGCGACGGCAGACGTCGTGAAGGAGCGTCTCAAAAATTACATTGAGCAGGTATTGACGCACTTCGAAGAAAAATACCCTGGCGTCATCTACTGCTGGGATGTAGTGAACGAGGCAGTTTCCGATGCGGCGGGAGAGTTTAAGGAAGGCGATGACCGGAAGATCCGGATCAAGAGGGGCGAAGCAGACAATCGTTTCTATGAGATTCTGGGAGATCATTATGTGGAAATGTCCTTCCAATATACGTATGAAATATTGCAGAAATGCAAGGAGCAATATCCGACGATGAGCGACATTAAGCTGTATTATAATGATTTCAATACATTTTATTCCGCAAAACGGGATGCTATTTGCAATCTGGTAAATTCGATTAATTCCTATATGCCAGATGGCAACGGCGGTTATGTGAAATTGTGCGACGGCGTCGGAATGCAGAGCTATATTGGTGGTTTTGGACATCAGGCAGGGTGTATGAATGAGAACGATATTAAAGCGGTCAAAACAGCTATTTTAATGTTTGCAGACTGCGGTGTTGAAGTTCAGGTTACAGAGCTTGCAGTCCGGAATTACCAGGGGGATGAGGCGACATTGAAAGCGCACGCCGATTTCTATGAGAAATTATTCCAGGCATACATGGAAGTAAATCAAGAGAAAACTGACAAACCATTAAAGGCTGTATCCATATGGGGGATTGTGGACAGACCGGATATGTCGGAGGATGATTACAGCTTTACGATGAACGGAACATATTGTGGATTGTTTGATGAGAAATTAGGCGTTAAGCCAGCTTTTGTCCAAGTACATGAGTTACTGAAGGGCGGAAAGTAATCCGTCTATGGGAGGTACAAAGAACGGGTATTGGCCTGGGTTCAGGTGAATGCCCGTTCTTTTTCCGGGTTTTTGTGAAGGCGCCTTATGGGGGTGGGAAAATATGAGATTTGTAGTTGTAATCATGCCAGGAAAATGGTATTCTAAATATAGCGTTATATATTGTTAGAAATGAAAAATACATTAATTTGAGGGGGATGAAAATTTGAAAACATTAAGAGTTAAAATTGTTATGATTACCATTATTTGTTCTCTCGTTATGGGTATAAGCCTTGGCATTTTAAGCTACATCTATTCAAGCGATATGGCGGTAGAGGATTCCAAGGAATATATGCTCTCGAAAGCGGAGGAGAAAAAAACAGAATTTAATGGTATTTTATCCAAAATACAGCAGTCCGTTGATACGCTGGCGGATATCTCTGTTGGCCGTCTGTCCGATTTCAAGCGGTTCAAGACGGATGCAGGTTATGTCAGGGAGTATACGGAGAGTATTGAGGATATTTTGCTTCATTTTGCGGAGAGGACAGAGGGAGCACTGACGGCGTATGTGCGGTATAATCCGGATTTTACGGAGCCGACGTCCGGTCTTTTTTTGACAAGAAATTCGACTTCGGATGGTTTCAAGAGCGTAGAGCCTACCGATTTCAGCACGTACGAAAAGGATGATCTCGAGCATGTCGGCTGGTACTATATTCCGGTGGAGAATAAAGAACCGACGTGGATGAACCCATATTTGAATCAAAATATAAACGTAAGTATGATTTCGTATGTGGTGCCAATATATATGGAGAACGAGTCCGTTGGAATTATAGGGATGGATATTAGTCTGGAGACGATTGAAGCGATGATCGCCAAAGCCTCGATATATGATGACGGATATTCCTGTTTAGTAGATACAAACTATAATTTTGTCGTACACAAAGAGTATTCGCTCGGCGACAGCTTGAAAGAGAAGGCTGCGGAAGTGGAAAAGATTGTCGCAGACGAACAGAAAGAAGACCAGGTCATATCCTATAAGTATAATGGACAAAAGAAGAGGCTGGCATATTTGACACTGGCAAATGGCATGAAGTACATACTGACAGCTCCGGAGTCAGACATCCAGGCAAAGTCTGACACGCTTTTAAAAATTATGATTCTATTTTTGTTCTGCGGACAGGTGGTTTCCTTCTTTGTAGGATTTGTAGTGAGTGGACGGATTTCCGGGCCAATCCGCCAGGTTACGCAATGGGTAGATAAAATTGCCAGGCTGGATTTAAAGGCCCCCAAAGATTCTGCTAAGCTGACGAAGCATAAGGATGAGATCGGTATTATGGCCAGAGCGGTGGAGCAGATGCAGGGCGAGCTGAGGAACATGGCGACCCAGATCGGAAATTCGTGTATGGTTATAAAAGACGGTACAAATTCCCTCGGAGATGTAATGGGCGGAACCAACATTTTGTGCCAGGATAATTCGGCGACGATGGAGCAAATGTCAGCGGGAATGCAGCAATCGGCGTGTACGATGGACGTCATCTTAAAGAATGTGGAAAATGTAAAGGGAGATGTCGAGGAGATCAATCAGAAATCTGTTCAGGGAAAAGAGGTCTCAGAAGAGGTTAAGGAACGAGCAGTCAAGCTGGAAAATTATACGGCTACGGCGAACGAGCGGACGAAGGGAGTTTATGTTGAATTAAAGGAAAAATCGGATGCTGCGCTGCACCAGGCGGAGGCGGTATCGAGAATCCACGAACTCATTCAGACGATCAGTTCTATTTCTGCCCAGACGAATATGCTGGCTATGAATGCTTCGATTGAGGCGGCGAGAGCCGGAGAGGCCGGCAAGGGATTTGCCGTCGTAGCGTCTGAAATAGGGAATCTTGCGGGAAAGACACAGATATCCGCAGATGATATAAGGAAGATGGTGCTGGAGGTAGAGGAAGCAGTACAAAATATGCAGGCCTGCATAACAACATCGACAGAATTTTTGGAAAATACGGTAATGCAGGATTATAAGGAATTTAGTGAAGTCGGTATCAATTATAGGGACGACGCCGGTACATTTGAAGAATTTATGACTGCCGTTCACAATCTGGTGGAGAATCTGACGGTGGCGATGGAAGAAATCGTCCGGTCCCTGGATGTCATAAGCCAGGCGGTAAATGAATCGGCAGAAGGCGCCTCGAATATTACAGAGAAGACGAATGATCTTGTGAAGGCGACGGCAGACGCAGGGAAACTGGTGAAGCAGAGCGCAGAGAAGGTCGCGCTTTTGGAAGAGCTGGTTGACAGATTTGATGTTTGACCTATTTGGCGGAGAGTGTTGCAGCAAAGGCCGTACTCCTTATTATAAAATGGGAGTACGGCCTTTGGGGCATCACAATGAAAAACCATGAATTATCTCCAGAAGATATCTACTACTATGTTTTTATTACTAAATGCAGTAGGTGTTGTGATTTGTATATTTCCAGCCGTATCAATTCTGGCGTTGCAGCGCTCCAACCCCGATACGAGCAGCCCGCCGTCGCTAATGCGCACGGTTCCTTCTGCAATCTGTGAGGGCTTTGATGAACAGGTGGCTATGGTGATCCATGCTGATGTTGTTGTACAGGAAGCGTCTAGTATGCATAGATGCAGATGATAACAGCTTTTGTTGGCTGGGTCTGCAGGTATGCAATAGCAGCCGCCATCCCGTCCTGTCTTTCTTGAGATATTTGCATTAGAAAAAGATAAATTACCTGTGTGCCACACCTTTCTCCAGGATCGCCATGTTTTTCCTTTCGCCGTTCTTATATACATGTCGGTATCAGTTAGGGATTCCTGATATGGAAAGGCGATCTGGGTTCTGTCAGCGCCGCCGGTACCGGCATATGTACCAAGATTTAAGATGCTAAAATATTTTCCACTTGGAATGCCGATTTCTGCATTTTGTACATCATGAAAGCTTGGATCCAGTCCAATTGTCTGAATGGTTTCTACAGATGTAGAGTTATCCGCTACTTTAATAAAATTGGATGCATGTAAATTATCCAGTGTATCAGCATTGCCGGCGCTGGATGCATATTTCACACTTTTATTTGCATCCGCTGTATTATTCACGTTTCCAAGTCCTAGATTTGCAGGTGTCAGGTTCACGTTGCCAGTTCGGTAGCTGCTCTCGGCATTTCCTTTAACTCCCGTTAAATTGACGGTGTTTGTGTCAAGGTCGCCGACTAGCTCATACTGAGATCCATTGTATCTGAAATTATAAGTTCGGTTTGCAGCAAGCTGTCCGGCCGGAATGGCGGAACCGCGGTAATAAATCGGTTTTGCACCGGTACTATTTACGTTCAGGGTAGGATTGGCTGCTGTATTTGTCACGGTAAATTTGACGGTAATTTCCGCCCCGTTGATTAGCGCAAAGCCGCTGCATGGCACGGATTTTGCCGCTGTTGCCGCTGCCGTTGAGCAAGCGCCATAATTTGTTCGGTCAGCAGTTCCCTGTACTAGCATTCCATTGATGTTTTTTGCCGATGGCCAGTTAGTATTTGCAGAGGAAATGGTAATGTTATGATTTGTGGTATCTGGTGTAAGAGTGACGTTTGAGCCAGCGGTGAGAGTAATAGTATCTGTTTTTATTTGGGCAGCTATAGTGGCTGAGCCAACCGATATATTACTAAAAGCATTTTGGTTTATTTCAGCATTGGCCGGGGCGTGGCCGGTTTGTGAATGTTCATATGCCGTTTTTCCATGATCGCCGCGATAAGCAGTGGAGGACGTTTCCCCCAGTGCAATTATGTCACAGGCTGGCACAAAAGAGCTTTCCGACCAGCGGTATATATTATTTGATTCTCCGATATCCACATAGAGCTTTCCGGCTTCTCCGGCTATTTCAGTTTCACAACTTGGTTCAGTGTAAAATTGGTTATTGGAATAATAGCCCTCGACGATATCATTAATATGGGGAGGAAGTTGGCTTGGGACGACGATTCCGTCTTCGCCTAATTGTGCAATCCCATTTTTTTTACCGATTGCATTTTTTATGCAATCTATAGATTCTGACATTGCTTCGTAAGCAGTTTGCCGTTCCTGTTCACTGGCTTGTCTTGCCAACTCATCATTTTGGCGGTTTGTTTCATTTGTTATGCGAAGGTTTTCTGCGGCGGTCCGCTCTTGTTCTTTTTCCATTCGCTCTGACTCTGCGGAAGAACGTTCCGCCTCGGCAGAAATACGTGAAGCTTCCTCGCTCCTTCTTGTCTGCTCGCTTGTTTGCCGTTCCGATTCTTTGGAAGTACGCATGAATTCATTGGCTTGTCTTGTCTGTTCGTTTGTTTGCCGTTCTGATTCTGCGGAGGAGCGTTCTGTCTCGGCAGAGACGCGCACGGTTTCATTGGCCTGCCGTGTTTGTTCATTTGTTTGTCTGGCTGATTCTGCGGAGATGCGTGCGGATTCATTCGTTTTTCTCGTTTGTTCATTTATCTGCCGTTTCTCTTCCTCGAGCGTTCGTAAGTTATCCTTTTTAGAGACCTCTGCTTCAAGCGTATTCATTTCATCAATTTCTTTTTGCGCTGTGTGAATCAATTTTGACAATACGCTTCCCTGATCGGAATTAATAACCTCATCTTCACTGAAAACATTAGGCGGGATATACAGTACAAATGTTTCAGTAGAAGCTATTTTTGTTTTATCAGCGGTAGTGTTCTCATAAATTCCGATATCTAATTTGGCGCGGCCGCTGCATGACAGTAAGAAATCAGGAATATCAATATGTACGATTCCATTTTGACTGTCTTTAACGGTTCCGTCGTAAAAGGTGTATTGATTGTCCGGCCTGTGACCGCGCAGTCTTACTGTCGCGCCTTCCGGTACCGGATAGCGGGCCCCGTTGTTTGTGATTGTGATATCCAAATCCCTTACTAGACGGTCGCCCTGTTTGGCATTTATGACATTGTGTCGTATATCGACAAGGTCGAGCGTGAGTGTTTGCGTTATATTTTCCATTTTTAGTCATCCTCCATTTCGTATACTATCTAATATTTCCAACAGCGAACCATCTTGTTACATAGTGTATGTTCGAGCTAGTTGTGTATATTTTATATTTGAAACCTGTGTATCCGGTGCTGCTATTTCCTATAAATTCGACAAAGTGTATATTCTCGGTTAAGAAATCAGAAATAGGCATAACGTTTACAAAGGGGGCAGACCTGTATGAAACTCCAAAGTTAGCGGTAAGCTCTATAAAGCCGCCGTTTATGCTAATAGCATCTAAGGTTTTGGTTTTTACAACACAGTATTTTTCGCTCAAGGCTTTCCCGTATTCGTATATTCCATTGTCGAAATGAGCGGGAACGTCAACGGTTAAACTGGATTCGTTTAATGCGTAGTAGCATCTGTCATTTTTAATATCCGTGCATGTCATACCAATGCCGTTTAGTTCTACTTCATAGTCAAAAATGGAATTATGACCAGCCCCCATGCTTGTTATATTATTTCTTTGGCAGGAAATTACGCCCTGGCTGATTTTTGTCGTATCATATTGGATTCCATACCTGGGTGAGTCTGTATTGTGTACATATTGTGATGTAACAGAGTAATCGTTGGAGCTGAGCAAAAGCTTATAGGAGTATTGTTCCGCATCATTACTTATTGAAGAGCTTAGCTGTGTGTTGTTAATATACCATCCGCCGACAATACCATTTCGTGCACGTATTGTCCCATCGAAGGTAGCAGTTCCGTCTGGTTTTATGCCAACGGTCACATCATTACCGTGTTTCACAGCAAAAATATAATCCGAGGCGGTCTGGTTTTTTGGATCTATAATTACTTGGTTTGATACGTTATTTGATGTTCCCGTTATATTTAAATATCCGCCTTCGATATAAGGGGAAACTACATAATTGCTCCCAACTATAGTTGTAGCCCCGGGTAAGCCGAGATATTTGGCCACTGCCTGATCTAATGCGGTTATTTTTGATGTGGCGTCGGTTTGGGCGCTGCTCGCGGCCTTAATTGCCTGTGTGGCTTTATTAAGTGCTTCGACAGCTTTTGTATCGTCCGTATACTTTGTAGCAATTACCCAGTCCGTCTGGGAAAAGGTTTGACCCTGTTTTTTGGGGGTCTTGCAGCGAAATAGATCGCCATCGCTGCCTTGCGTCCATAAATCGCCCTCATCATACGGAGGGATTGGGGTTACAACAAATACTCTCCGTTTACCATCCGCCGTATCCTGTGCTTTTTGGGCATCTTGTAAGGCCTTTACAACATCCGTATCCTTAATTCTTTCCCAGGAATAAGTACTATTTGATTTTTGGTACCGGTAAGCGAATCCGGTTTTATTGTCATAATACAGGTCGCCTAAATGAGCATTTTTGTCTTTTTCTGTTTTCCACTCGTTGGCCGGGTAGTTCGATTGTGTGGGAACACCATCCTGAAACCACGTAGTAATGCTGCCGTCAATTTGTTTTTGCAGTTCTTCTATATCAGATATATAAACGGTGTTTTCAACAAAGGTATTTAATTTTGCGCTCAATCCTTCAACAGCGCTTTGCTCAATCGGGTTTCTCCATGTAATAGCGCCGCCGTCCAATGTAATCCCGTGTTCATCAATTATGATAGAATTGTTTTCATTTTTGACATGAAGTTCTTTGGTAATTGTCAAATCTCCGACGAGCAGGTTGGCCCAGACACCATAGACAAGTTCGTTATTATATCTGCCAAGACCGATTGCTAATGAGGCGGAATCCCAATTATTTTCTGTCATTACAATGTTTCGGTTGACGAGTTTCATTTGATAGGGTGAGTAATCATCCAGGTCGTAGTCAAACCTTCGGAGGGTAATGCCCCGGTCGTCGATCTGCACATCGATATCCCTCGCATTTAGTACATTTGCCAGAGCAGAATGCAATCCCCTGTTTTTGATTGCTGTGAACGTATTATTTGCCTTTACGCCCTGTTCTGCCTGTTTCATTACCGAGTGAAAGGAGGTAGACAGGCTCCCGAACGATTGCATTAGGGAAGCAAGGTCGCTTATGCCGCCGTCTTTATATTCGATGACATCTGTAAATTCGACGGTAAGCTCTGCCCCGGAACTGGTCCACGAGAATTCCTCGGAGGAAAGTCTTAGCTTATAGGGATGGCCGTCTTCCGTAAAGTACCACATAAAGTTGCCAAGTCGGAATTCGCGGTATACGTCTTGAATTGGGAAATCGTCTGGATTCAACTTACTATAGGCAACGAATGCATACACATTTCCGGACAGCGTGTGCTGTGAGATACAGGCTTTTGCAAGCTCCTGCTGCGCTCGTTCTATTAGCGATTTCGCCTTTGCAATCAATTCTGAGTTGCTCAGGCCATCCGAAATAAAATTAGTATTTGAATATGTGTCCTCACGAAGAAATGAACACAATTCTTTGTATAAATCATCGCCTAAGAAATGATTTAATTTATATGCATTTCTAGTTGCTTCGCGCTGTGATTCCAGTGAACCGGTGCTGCCAAACTGGACATAATCATTATAAACGGCCTCGGCAAGGGTGCCATACGTAACGATATGTGTATGCTTGCACTGATTGCAGCTGGTCAATGTTACATTTGTCGACCCGCAGTCCTTACAGTGTAAAGGATGGTCTGTCGCCTGATGCTCGGAACCGCCCTCCCACGTTCCATACCGGATGTAGTGAACCATGTTTCTAAAAGCCTTTTTTGTGTCTTTGAAAACACGGGGAGTTGAAGAAAAATTGATATCCTGGGAGGAGGGAATGAGGGAACGGGCCTCATCGGAGTTACTCAAATAACAATATAAATGATAGACCATATCTTTCAGTCCCACCATATAATTCGAGATTTCCTTAATACTCGTATTGTATTCCGCTATCATATTATCGGCAGTCTTTTTTACACTGGGCAGACTGGATTCATTTTTTATCTCTTCGAGCACTTCCTTACAGGCTTGATAAGCGGATTCATAGGAGGCTAATCGGTTTAAGCTGTAGTTCCCCCATTCTTTTGGATTGTTTCTGTCTTCTATAAATTTTTTTTCCGTAATGGCAGTCATTAGCTGCATATAGGTTTTTGAGTGGTCTGAAAATTTTATGTAAAAGCCGACGGTTTCCGTATGCTGCGAATCGGAATAGGTAATGGTACTATTCGTCTCAGACACTGATATGGTGGCTGTTGAATTATAATTTGCCGATTCATATAAGATGATATTCCCTGTCCAGCGCATGCTTGTGCGGTTGTAGCTTCCATTTTCCAGCTTAAGTGAATATCCGCGGTCCATGAACAGGGAAAGAGCTTGTTTTACCATACTGTTTTTGGGGGATTTGTCGTCTTTATCTCTCCATGCGAGGCCGTTTGAGAAATTCAATTTAAATTGGGTTATTATATGCATTGCCTCTTCGTCCAGTTTTCTTTTCGTTTCTATTACATTTGGCATTCGTCCGGATTGCAAATATAAAATCAAATCCAAGATACTATATTGTATTTCCAGTGTTTTCGCATACCGGTTTTTAATTAAATTGACACTTGCTACGTATTCCTTGTATTTTTTCTGTAATAGCGGGGAAAAGGCGGACAAGGTATCCTCGGAAAACTGGATCAGCTTATTTGTTCCAGATGGCATGATTCCTGTGATGGCGTTGTTGATCATATCGTCCCCGCCTTCGATAATGAAACAGTTTTTCATGTTGCCGTCTGGTGAAATAGTAATTTCGTCCGAAAGGTTGTCCGTGCTGATCTGTATTGTAGTGTCGCTGCCAATACCGGCGATATTTGTACTTTGGCAATCCTGGCAGACGCCGTTAATGATATGGCGGCTTTTGCAGTTTGCACAATATTGGGCATCGTACACATTGACGGTTTTTTCGACAATGCCATCGTCATTTTTGTTCACGGCCACCTCAAAAATGCAGCCGATTTCCTCTGCAATTTCAGAGAAACAGGAGATAATGTCTTTATTGGAAAAGCTATATGTCCGCTGCACGTGCCTGAGTGTATCATCGACGTTGCCTACACTGTAATTTGGCGCATTTTCTAATATTTTGTGAAGCAGGCTGTATTTTGTGTCTTCGGAGTAAAGAACGGTGGGAATATATTTTTGGCCTGGATGAAGGGTTAAAAAGTTTGACATGACTTGGTCCGTATTACATTCCAGAGTACAAAATAATTGTGATAATTCTGCTTCCCCGAGCGAGCTGCCTTGTACATTTTTTATGGAGGTAAAGGTGTCGCTGACGGTGGGGGACACCTCGAAATAGCCGAAGCCGGCTACGAAGACGACGGAGTAATCCTTTAAGCTGTCGTATAGGTTTCCTTCCTTTTTGGGCAGACGGAAGGAAATTTCGTCTGCCCCGTTTAGCGCCGCCTTAATTCTCAGGTCAAGGACAGGGTATAGTTCCCCTAGCTTGTCTAGCTGCCGGTTGCACAGGAAAACCTGCGGCTGTATGATTTCACCTGTGATTTCATCCGTTTTAAATGTCTTTTTATTTAAATGAAAACTCATAAATATTAACACACTCCTTTCCGAATTGCTCTGTAATCTATTGAGATTTCACAGCTTTTGTTTGCTGTAATCGTATTTTTGGCATTATAAAAATCACAGAACAGCTGCAAGAATTGAAAGTTAAAATCATTTGCCAGTCCATATTCCGCATGTGGATTCGATGATTTAATATTTCTGTGTTTGTCAAATATTATTTCCTCCCCATTTTTACAGTTTTTTATTGTTGTAGTTATGACCTTTTTGTTGTTTTTATCGTTCTTAATAAGAAAGGTATTTTTAATTGATAAATCACAGTCGTTTAATACTCGGATTTTTACAAGGTCAGGGAAAAGACCGCCATTTTCATCCGAATAGTTGTATAAGTAAAAAGGATTTTGTTCATTTGAGCCTAATGTGAAATGGTAGTGCTTGAGCTCTGAATATCCCCAAGGGGCATCGCAGGTGGCCTCAATTTCTAAGCCACAAATTTGTCCCGCAATTACATATTTTTGAACTTTTAACGAGCAGTTATAAAAGACGTTATCCCATCCGCTTTGTTCAAACCGAAGATAGTGGTTACAATCTGAACGCACGAGCCATTGCATGATTTTAGCTAGTTCCCGGGCTTCTATTTGCTGCGATTCCCCGTTGTTATCATATTTCACTACCTGAAATGTAAAAGTGAGAGGCGTCTCGTAAACACTTCCTGTGCGAATAAACGTATTGCCTCCCGGCGATTTTACAGTATTTACTGTGATTTCGCTGCCGATGGGAACAGCACCTTGTTCAATGCCGTCAAACCGGCAGATATAAAGCCCAAAAACGGAGCTTTTTATTCCATCGTATTCAAATTCTGTAGCTGTCATAGTCTGGGATCACCGTCCTTTCGCATCTATAAGCTTTTGCAGTTCGTTGTTGTAGGATTCCATAATTCTATCCATCTCCTGATCTGTTTTTTTCTGTTTTTCCATTAGCTTTTTTGCATCTGCTATAAGGGATTCATATTCACTTTTGTATTTATTTAAAAGTGCTGAGGATTTTTCTTTTGCCGCAATCGCATGATCCAGGTCTTTTTGAAGCTGGGGAATTTTGCGGTATAGTTTTTCGTTCTCGTCCTTTAGTAGTTTGATGTATGTTTCGTAATTGGTTTTATTTTTTGATGATAGCATAATGATCGGTCCTCACTTTTCTATATATTTTAGGAGAGTAAAGAGGGCGGACTGCCGTGCCCGCCCTCTTTTAACGTTAATACGGCAGCTCCGGGAACTTGCTAAATGAGTTCCTTCGGGCCTGTCAGCTTTTTTCCCATTTACCAGCGGTACTTTGATAAGCTGTTTTTTTCATATACCATACTGTGTATTACTTTTTCGATTTTTGGATTATTTTGAATTTCTTTTACGAATGAGTCAGTATCGACCACATTTGGCAATTCGATTTGAAAGCGTAGATCTCCAATGGTGGTATTACCGGCATACTGGCCTGGGTCCGCATTCCAGTTTAGTGTCCGGAGATGTGATAATATATCTACAGCCGGGTTCAGCACGTCAAGCTTTTGGACAAGCTTTTGAAATTGCTTTGTCTGCTCCAGGTTAAGAATTCCTTCTCCTTTTTTGACCGTGATCCAGCCGTCATCACCATTCATTGTCGGTACTCTTTGTAGTACACTGGATATACCTCCGTCAGAATATCCGATCGAATTCATGTAATTAAGAAGCGTTCCCGCACTCTGGCCTTCCGGTCCTGTGTAACCTAACCGTCGCAATGCTTCCTTGATCCATTCCGCATTTACATAGGGTTTGTCGTCTCTCGCTAATCCCTTGTCGTGGATTCTTTTCTGCACTTCGCCATAATCGCCTGTGGACAATTTACTTGTGCTCCATTGGGTTTTGCCACCGTGCAGATGGGCATCCTGCCAATACGTCTGCTTAATTAAATCATCCAGGCTGTTCCTGGCAGCTAAGTTTGCCTGTTCCTGCGCCAGTCTTGCCTGTTCTGCTTGTGAAGCCGCTCTTTGCTGTTCTTCTGCCTGCAGATGTGACAATCTCTCATTTGCCTGCCGGAGGATCTCTTCACCATCTTTATTCCGGACAATTTGTTTGCCGGATTCTGTCAATGAATTCCACCTGGCATTCGCATCTGCGATCGCCTGCTGTTTTTGTCCATCCAGGGTAACTTCCCCGATTGCTTTTATCGCATTTATTGTTTGGTTGGCATCGTTTTCAATCTTTTGTGCAGTTTCGTAGTTGGCTTTTAAAGTTGACATGGTACTGGATGATATTTTGTTTTTGACACCGTCTTCAAAGCTCTCCTGCTCGTTGTATTGTTCTTTTGCTTCCAATAATGCGTTGTAATTATTATTGATGTCGGAGCTGTTGAGTGTAGATACATCTGCCATGAAATCATCCGCCTTATCCTGGTAGGATTGCTGTTCTTCAAAGAAGTCGCGAATGGTTACCACAGCAGAATCAATTGCATTTACGATACTGCCCTCATTGCCGAGCGCATCGGTTATATTTGAAAAGTCGTCGGTAGGATCATAACCGTATTCATTGGCATACTGGGAGAGCGCCTCCGACATTGCATCTGCGACATTCATATTTGATAGATAGTTGAGTGCCTCCTCTAGCAAAATATTGGGATCACTGAGTTTTTCATCGATAAACCCCTTGTATTCATTGTACAGGTCGTCTAATATCGACTGTTGGTCTGAGATCCATTTATCATATTCCGTATTCTGTAAATCCTTGTTGGCGTCATCCAGGCTTACTTTGAGCTGTTGGATTTTTGTCTGCGCAGCTTCCGAATCGTCACCCTCCAAAGACGCAATTTGTTTGCTTATGGAGGAAATGTTTTTCGTTTTTTCCTCTATAGTCTGTTTGTAGTTATAGGCGTCCTTTTCTGTTTGCAAAAGATCTTTTCTCTTGTTGATGAGATCCTGGAGATGATCCATCTCCGCTTGGTAGGCCTGTTTCATCTGGTCTATAATACTTTGCCGGATTTCATATTCATTTTTAACAAGGTCGATGTACTGTTTTTGTTTTTCCAGTCGTTCCTCCTGTGCTTTCGCATCCGTGAAACCTTCTTCGCTGCGGGCGATACTGTCATCCATGTTGTCCAGCGCTGCTTTTGTCTGCCGGGTTTTTTCCTCTGTCAGTTTGAGCTGCGCGAAATAGGTCCCAAGGGTAGCAGTTCCCTCTTTGGTGAAGCTGCCGGTGTCGTCGGTCATCTTTTGATTTGACATAAGTGTTCTCATAAGGTCGTATTCGGATGACACCAGATCAAGTCGGTCGTTGACTTTGCCTACAAGCTCCCACTCAATATTTCGGATGGACTGTCCGAGTTGGATATTTTCTTTTGTCATGTCGTGGATGCCGTCCTTGCATGCCTGGATGGAATCCAGGGAAGCGTACCACTCTTTTGTATTTTCTTTGATTTTTGCGTGCTGTTCGATGAGGCTGGCAAGCTCTTCCTCATATTTTTTTTTCATTTCATTGTTTATTGCAATTTGGGAAGAATAAAGCTTACTCGAGACAGTGAGCCCCCTTGCCTCAAGCTCATCCACTGTATTGCTGAGGTTTTTGTTCTGGTGTTCGTTTATTTTACGCAGGTTGTTATAGTAAGCTACGATGTTGTCCATCTTTTGTTTTTCGAGAAGAACGAGCTGGAGGGTTAGTTCCGCCTGCAGTTTCTCCTGCTCGTTAATGTTCCCTTCAATACGCGCTGCCTCCATTTTTTCCTGATACAGCTGTTTGGTAAGGTACATTTCGGTGTTTATGAGAGCATTTTTTTCATTGGCTGTGTTTAAATTTTCCCTTTGTGCCGCAAGCGTGTCGAGCTGTGCCTGATAGTCGGTTGCCAGGTTCAAATGCCGTTCTGCCTCCAAATCACGGATCGCTTTTTCCCGTTCAGCTTGTAATTGCTGCATTTCATCTATGTTGCCTTCTATTTGGGCAATGGCAATCTTTTCATTGTACAGTGCATTTGTTGCCTGTATTTCTTCCTGGATGTGTGCGTTTTTACCTACACCGGTTGTTTCCAGGTTCTTTTGAGCGCTGTGCCGGTTAAGGACTGCCTGGTGCTTGTCGGCAAGGTTCTGGTGTTTTTCTATCTCTATTTCCCGCTCTTTTGTTGCACTCTGTTCGGCATTCAGGTTTTTATTCTTTAATGCATCGCTTACCCAGTCAAGTGATGCGTTATACTTTGAAAGCTGTTCCTGTGTCTTTGGGGAACAGAGGTTTAGAAGGTTATCGGGAATTGGCTTATTTTGGGAGATCAGCTTGTTAATTTTACTTTTTTGGGAGCTCTTTAATGTCTTGCTTTTATCCTTTTTCAGGGTGTTGGAGGCAAGTTTGCCCTGGCTGGAACGGTAGGAGAGGGCGTCATTATAATTTTTCTCATAGGCGGCCGTGTCGGCACGGACAATGCCGAGCTGTTCGTTTAGGATTTGGTTTTTGTCATCTGCTTTTGATACATTCGACAGCCTGGCTTCGAGCAGGTCATTTTTTCCTGAATTTTCATCCAGTGTGTTTTGGAGCTGCTCTTTTTTTAATGTGGTGATTTTTGACTCATACTCGGCGCGAAGGCGCGCCTGTTCTGTCGCATTTTTATTGAGCTTGGCAATCGAAAGCTGATACCGGTACGATTCCTTATATTGCTTTAGCTCCTGATTGAGATAGTCGTTTTTCTTTTTGGCTGTGACGGCATTTTCCTTTTGCTGCTCATATAGAGAAATGCCAGCCTCGGCGTAGTCAACGCGGTTTTGGTATTTTTGCTGAACCTTTTCCCGCCGTTCTGTTTTTTTATTTTCTAGTTTCTTTTTTGAATCAAGATAGCTGTCATAGTAACCGATGTATTGTTTGATTTTTTTACCGGGCTCCTCTCCATAAGTGGATGTAAGGGAGGAAAGAGAGCCTTTTATCTTTCCGTTTTTGATTTTGCTCACTATGTTATCATTTGTTTTCTTGTTGTCGGAGAAAACTAACTTTTTATCCGCCTTTTTCATTTTACTATTATATTTATTTATTACATTGCGATAGGCAGAGATCTGTTTATCAATCTGTTTTATCTGTTTGTTTAGATTTTTGTTTTTGGCGGTTACAGAAAAGAGATTACTCAATTTAGATGAGGTCGTATCAAGTTTTTTCTGCAATACATCAAGTGCGCGTTCGAGCCAGTTGATTTCCTCTTTTACTTTCGTTTTGGAGGATGGGGTTCCGTTTGTATTTTTAGGAGTCTCGTTAGTGTTTTTATTTCCCTTAGTATTAACCTTTACCCGTTTGTCGACAGCTTTTGTAATACGTTTTTTATAGTACTCGATATCCTTTATTGTATTATCCCATTCAGCGCCATTTCCGCCGCCTTTTGCCTCTAATTCTTCTAATTTGGCCTGGCTTGCCTGCAAATACCCCAGCCATTTTATTGCTTCGCCAGTGATGCCGCACTGTTCTGCAAGGGATTGCAGATTTGAAATACTGTCAGAAGAATCCAGTGCATTATTATTTGCAATTTGCTGTTGTAGTGCATAATAGGCAAGGGAATTGCTTGAATCATCCAAGGCTGATATATAGGAGCCAAGCGCCGTTATTTCATTTTCAGTAGTATTACTCAGGTTGAGGTTCGCAAGCTGGGCATTTACCTTTTGCCTGTTGAGTGAATCCGTGACAATGGCGGCTGCATTTTCAACGCCCATTTCTTCTAGTACAGATTTATAATAATCTTGATTCTCATCTGTCAGATTTGCCAGGAAGTTGCCGCTGTTTACATAAGCGGAGGCAAGTTTATTGGCCGCCTTTTCGCAGGCGTCCATGGAGGATTTACCGTTACCAAGCACTTCCACAAAATGTTTGTATTCTTTTGTCTGTGCTTTGACATCATCTGGCATATTGTTGAGGTTGACGGGATCAACGCCTTCTGTTTTTGTGTCCTCATCCGAGCGTTTTTCTCTTTTCTCTTCAAGAATGGATGTGATGGAGCTAATTCCGGTTTTCATGGATGAGAGCTGTTCAGAAGAGGCTTTCATATTATTAATTTTTTTCGTTGCCTCTTCAATGGAAATGCCCGCCTCTTTAAATATGGATGAGATAGAAGATTGCTTGAATGCCTCTTCTGTAAGCCTGCCTGCTTCGGCCAGCTCAAGAAGCTTGTCTCTATCCTCCAATGCTACTTGATTTGCTTGTTCGTCGCCAGTTTTGCCGATAGAGTCCCAAGCTTCCTGAAAAGAGAGAGGGGAGCGGAGGGATGTTTTCTCTACAGCATTTAGCCATGCTTCCGCGTATGCTTTGCCATATTCATCGGCCGTGGCGTAGTCGGATAATTCAGGTGGCGCAAAAGAGAAATCTTTATCCCACAGCTTATCCAGTTCATCATTCGGAATATGCTTCAGGATTTTTTTTGCATTATCGGAGGATAGGCCCTGCTCTGTTAAACGATTAAGAAGGATATTTTTTTTCTGTTCCTCGCTTAATGCCTGGAATGTTTCCTTTACACCATTCAAGTTATATCGGAAAAGGAGATATTCATCCTGTAATTTTTTTAATTTACTATAATGGGCAAGATCCTGTTCTGATAATTTATAGCCGGCTCTGGTAAGGTCATCATAGGCTCCAATTACAGGAGAAATTGTTTCATACATTTGTTCTATTTTTATTTTGGGGTCTATTTGACTGCTTCTTACATCACCGGAGTAAAATTTTTCAAGAGCGGTTTTTAATTCATCCTCAGGCAAAACAGAGTCAAACATAGGTGCGCCTCTGTCAACAGTTCCCTCAATATAGGTATAAGCGCTTAGTACTTCTTTGTTTGCTACTGTTTTGGCATCTTCCAGTGTTTTTTTTGCTTCATCTAGTTGTTTTTCTTTTTCGAGGCTGATTTTTCGTTCTAGTTCATCATTTAGTTTAGTCAGCGATCTTAATTCCTCTGTTTCTACAACAGAAACTGTGCCGTTTTTTGATAACTGCTGAAGCTCTTTAATTTTGTTTTTGCAAGATTCAAGGTGTGTTTCATATTCTTGAAGATTGTCTGTTGTTTCGTTGAAATCACCGAGGGAATTTTGCAAGTTTTCTTTTGCCTGGTCAGCTGAAGTATATAACGAATCCAGCGCAGTGATAAATAACTCAATTCCTTTAAAAACGACGGCGCTAATTACTATATTTTTTGCAATGGAACCGACAGCCTTTATCATATTATTTGCGGTTGAGAGGGATGCATCCGATGTGGGGCTGCCGCTTGTTGGTAATAATTTGCTGACCGCAGTAACGTTTGAAAACAATTGTTTTGTTTTATCGCGTGCGCTTTGTTTATCTTGGCCTGCGCCAGCATCCTTTTTTGTTTCTAACTTGGAGTTTATATCTGCTGTGTCTATTTTATTTGTTTCGTTATTTATTGCTTTTAATATCAAACTGCAATAATAAAAATGTAGTTGGATTATAAGTTTTGTGGTTAAAGTATTTTGTTGCCTTCTTATCCACTCCGGCGACGGGAGTTCCAACAAAATGTAAATGTAGGAGATAAGATTCCTAACAGCAATTACTAACCGTTACATTCGGCAAAGTCTGGAGCACTCCTTGCAGCATACGGAGTTTCACCGAATGCCGCCTGCCCTGATGCTCTCTGAGATTAGCACTCATCTGGCGCAGCAATTGCCAGTTGCGCTCTGTGAGGTTTCCATCCTTAAAGGATTTCTGTACATGCCGTACGCTGTCATCTGCTCGTTGTCATCAAATACTGCATTGTCACTATAGCCTTTTGTGTCGCCACGCAGGAGAGTAGCAGCATTTGTATACTGAGTTCCAAGCCCCTTAATTGCGAAAGGGTGTATCCATAATGTAGAGGGATACC
The DNA here is from genome assembly GCA_910584245.1 of uncultured Eubacterium sp. Classification (GTDB taxonomy): domain Bacteria; phylum Bacillota; class Clostridia; order Lachnospirales; family Lachnospiraceae; genus Eubacterium_F. The sequence continues at coordinate 19,631 of CAJTZF010000009.1, read as the reverse complement.
ATATCTGCTATACTTTACAAGTATACGGTGGTTCATTCCACACGAGATTCCATTATGTATTTCATAAAGGATAATACGAAAGACCTGCCCTCTGGGCGGGGAACGGTATTATAACAGGCATATTCGCTGGGAGGGACAACATTCTGCCCTACCTGTGTTCTTTAAATTAGCATTTAACTCCACATCCAGGCGGGTCTTGCCGATGGAGGCTAACGTATCCGCAAACGTGGCAGCTTCTTGTACCAGGCTGTTTAGCTGGGTTTGCAGAGAGTTGGTTAAGTCCGTTACCTGTCGCTTTCCTTCGGAGTAATCCGCAACTATTTTAAGAGGAATATATATGCTGGAAGTAAGCTTTGGGATAGCTTTTTTTATCGAATCCAGCAGAATTTCCTGATCTATCCCGGCGGGTACATGGAGCGTCTGTTTTTGCAGTTTTTTTTGCAGCTTTTTAAGTTCCTTTTCCACTGTTCCAGTGTCCAATACTGCTTTTATAAGTGCTTTCCAGGTATTATCCATAAATACCACCTCCTGTCTTATGTATGGGATTCCCTTTCTGGGTTTTGTTCGTTTTCTGCCTGTCCATTTGCAAGTTCTGCAATTGCGGAGATCAATTCCTGTCTTAGCTCGTCAACGGATATGTCGCCCAAGGCAGTAAATAGATTTTGTGCGCTCTCTGCAGCGGCTGTTATAAATTCATAAATAAGTGCCTTTACCTTCCATTCCTTACGCTTCATTTTAAAATATGTGATCATATGTCAGTTCTCCTTTTTAGTAGTTTGTTTTGGGAGGTGGGATAACGGCAGCGGACTGCCGTTATCCCACAGATGGAAAATTATGGAGTTTCCGTTTCTTCGGATGGCGCAGTCGCGTCCTCGTCAATTAATACGAGGTCAAGCAGATTGTCATCGCCGTCCGCCATCAGGTCACATGTGATTGTAATGGATCCCGGATCACCAGTGTTAGTGAAGCTGAGCGACAAATTGGCCTGCGGTGCAGCCTTGTAGGCAACGAGCTTATAAGGAAGCACATCGCCTTCTTCCGTATTCATAATGGTGTCACCGTAAACGATGAAGTCTTTTGGGAAGCTGGTTGACTTGATACGAATTGTCTGGGCGCCTGAGGACACCTGCTTCATATAGTAGACGATTACATTAGAAACGCTCTGGGAATTTGCGTCAAGGGTGATAACCTTGTCGTTGACTGTGCATTTCAATGGTGTGCCGCAATCATCGCCGGCTGCATATACAACGACGCTGTCTTTTGCAGGAGTGTCCTCCAGGTTGATTACGCCTGCGTCTGCTATTTTTTCAACTCTTGTTACAAATTTTGCAGAGTTGTGAAGCTCTCCGCCCGTTACCATCTGCCAGAGCTTAACGGTCTGGATCTGCGTTTCGATAGTCAGCGTACCTCCGCGTTCTCCTGCGAAGCGTACTCGTTTTGGGTGTCCTTTGCCGCCGTAAGCGAATACGGATTCACCAGTGAGTTCCGTAGTGGAAACGTTTGCGAAGTCTAGGTTCATAAATGGTTTCTTTGTGGCGTAGTCCACGAAGATGAGGTCGCACACCTCACGATTTGTCATGTTTACATTTTGTGTCATGTTTTGTTCCTCCTTGTGTTTTATATTTTTGTGTATCTTACCTATGTAAAATAAAAAACGCTCTCCTGTGAGCGGTGAAATGGGGGGGAGATTTCCGTATTTTGCTTGGGTAATGCGAAAATCGGGTTGCATTGATTACATAATGAATTGTAGCAGGTTGTTCCATTTTTTATTATTTTTTCCGGTCATCGGCGCGGGGCACTGCTTGCCATTTACGTCCCAATGACGAAGGATTGTTTTGGCATTGGGACATTTCTTCTGAATGTATGCTACGAGGTTCCGGACGGCCGCTTTTTGTTCCCAGTTCGTATTTGTACAGCAGTCACAAAGCTCGATAGATACGGAGTTTGCATTTGTGCATTTGCCATAGTAGGATCCGGCTCCATCGGATAAGGAGTATTTTCCGCCGACGGACCATGCGGTGCGGTTCATATTTACAGATTTGTATACGTCCCCTTTTTTATCGACGAAAAAGTGTGCGCCGGCCTGTCTTGCATTTGAGGTTGCAAAATAGGATGCGTTTGCTTTTGCCGTATCTCCCTTATTTCCGGTATAATGGATAACAATGTATTTAACAGATGAGCGGGACCGCTTTTTTTTGGCATCATAGCTGATGGATTTTGCCAGTTTCTTTCTTATTTTCATTTAAAAACCTTCTTTCATTTTTTTTCGATAGGCATCCTTTACGAGTTCCATCGATAATTCTACTTCACCGTTTTCCATTCCGTGGTCGGACAGAAGCTTCTCGTATTTTTCCCATGTGTGGATGCAGTGCTGGAAGCTGTCCTTATTACACGGACGGTTTTCGGATACCTGGGTTGCAAAGTTATTGATTTCCCACCGCATGTCGTCGATCTGCTTATCGACAAACAGGTCGGTAAGCTTTCGGATATCCTTTCTCATTTCTTCATCATGTAAATAGGATTGTTCCATATCATTTTCCTGTTTTTCCTGAAGAAGAGACAGGTTTTGGGATGTTTTTATGAGTAATTGGTGGTCTTCATTTTTACTTCGTACCCATTTAACAGGCCTTCCGATGAGAATAGAAAATTTTCCGATGACGGAAGACATTGCGACCAGGCCAGACATAAATAAAAAAAGACCCAAAAAGAGGGGGACGAGATCCTGTTGAAAAAATAGTGTGATGGCATCCAGTTTATAACTTAGTTCCATTTCATGTCCTCCTTTGACTTTGTTTTATTCTTCGATCAAGGGATATAATGCTATTAAATATTGCGCGGGAATCCCTTTGTTAAATATGTCGCCGGCTTTTAACTTATCGGCAGTTACCGTTACTTCGCTGTCGACCAGCGCCCCCAGGGCATCGTTAAATTGCTTTATTGCCTCCTGGTTTTCCTTTGGGATAAAAATATTTCCGTCTTCGTCATTCTCTCCGTATTCATTGATTTTTTCATTGCGTACTTCCTGGAAGTTTTCGACATGCCCCTCGGTGGCTTTTAAAAGGCCGAGCAGCTTGAATTTCAACAGGGGGTCGATACGGGAGCTTGTGTCGTCGATAATTGTTTTTAAAACGGTGCTGATTGTAAGAACCTCTTTTAATTTCAGTTTCATTTTTGTAATCTCCTTTTTTAATCGCTAGTTGTTTTGTTTTTCAATATGCTGTTTGTACAACTGGTGGAGCCCGGTTGAGCTGAGCCCGCTGACCAGTCCTTTTAACAGGACTTCGGGGGTGATCTGCCAGTGGTTCATCCACAAGGCTAAAACAACGCCGAGTATGGCGACGGTTGCCGGGATGTATTTATGGCTGGCGTCGCTCAGCCACGATTTCAGTATCATTCCGATGCACAGGCAAATACCTAATATAACGGGAATTATAAATTCGTCCAGAAAGTCCATGATATGTCCTCCTCTCTTATTACTTTGTTTGGTGCAATACGTTTAATCAACAATGTCCATTCTTTTGAACCATGCGTTTACATCGAATGTATTGTCCTTATTTCCCCATGCGGCTACGCTCATGGATTGGATCTCATAAATGCTGTTGCTGGAAAGCCTGGCAAAACAATCCCATACCTGGAAGACGGTTAAGTCCCATATATTTAAAATGTTCAGAGACTGGCTTTTATTTGCCACGGCGGATAGGATGTTTCCTAATTCCATATTTTTATCCTCTTTTGACTGTTTTACGGCTGATTTCCTCCCTTTTTGGAGTTTTTTCATGATATCCAAAGCCTTTTTATTTTTGATCTGGGATAGATCTTCTCTTCGGTTTGATTTTATGTAGTTCCGCTGACATATGAGATCACAGATTTGGGGGAATATTTCTTTTGTAATAAAGCCGGTAGGCGCACTGTCACCACTCACTAGAAAGCAATTACTTTGTGGAGAATAGGTGACATTCTCCTTAATAAAAAAGTTGAAAACGGTTTCCAGCATGCCAGCCAAATCTTCATTTGAAATAAGCATTTCAAAAAGCTTGGAATCCATCAACAGGAAGGATAAATAATTGCGGTACATTTGAATTCCAATGGAAGAGATTTGTCTCAGCGTTGGTGAGAGGATGCCGCCCACGTTTTGAATGTAAATAGGATCCGGCGACAATAAATCGAAATAGTTCAGCTTCAAATAAATCATAACCTCCTTTTTTGGTAAATTTTTAAGTGCTTTTTGGGAGAAGCGTTCCTTCTCCCATGTAAAATAAAAATCGCTTTCCTGTGAGTGGTGAAATGCGGGGACGATTTCCGAATGGCGTCTTATTTGCCGGCGTGGAGGTTTCGGACTTCTTTTCTGAAATAATCGCTAAAAGCGGCGTGAAGACTAAGGATAAAACCAGATTTTGAGGCATTCAGGTTGGATCTGGACTGTTCCGGTGAAAGGTATTTTGAAGAAACTTTTAATCCCGGAAAGAGCTTTATTTCCACATAATAATTCGTATCGCTGAACTTATCCTTTACTACGTCGCCCAGCGCATTGAGCACCTTTGAGACATCATTTGCCGTACAGCCGGTCTTATTTTGGATTTCAGAGATTACACATTTTTGATTATAATATTTCTTTTCCGTTTGTATAGCGGCACCTCCTATTCTTTCGAGTTCAGTTGTTTTTTGATGATTTTGTAGCCAGTATCGAAAAGCTTTATGTCGTTTCCACCAGGTTCCAGAAATGCTATTTCATCGGAAGAATGTAAAATCGCATTTGTAAAGCTTTTATTACAACAAAGAAATAATGACTGCATTAACGTGTTTTTGATTGCCAGGTTATTCTTATCCTCCAGGGAACGAAGCAATGCGAACATAGTTGAGAAGCCGATGGTCTCACGGTTCATTTCGCAAATAAATTGCTCGTAAAGAAGCTGGGCCTGTGTGTACTTATCCTCCTTGTTCAGATCGGAACCATATATTTTTTTTTGGTCCGCCATATATTTTTTTGTAATATGGTATATGTGCCCGATTTGTTCTTGGTTTACACTTGTAGTCCGAAAACGTTTATTGTCCAGAATGGACACAAAGGGCTGCCAGTTTTTTTTATAGGCATTTTTTATTTTAAAGCCGTTGATAATAGTGTGTAAATAATCCATAGAAGTTTCATATTTCGTGTAGTTTTTTCTTTTCGGATTATAATATCCCTTTTGCCTTGCTATGTGGGAAAAAAAGTGCGGCGTTTTCTTTTTTCCGTTTTCATCTGTCAGAACGGCATTATATTTTTCTCTTATTTTATTTAGCTCTTTGCCGTTGTCAATATCAAATTCTTTTTTTGCCTTGTCGATTTCAATTCCGGACATGACGTCTAGCTGACAGATGTCATAATATAGATTTTTTACATCGTCGTACCGGCTGCCACGGTACATTTTGTCCCATAAAAGTGAATTCAGCTCCTGGGATAAGTTGATGATTTCTCCAATTTTATTTACCGATGTGCGTATATCCAAATCTGCCTGGTCCTCCGGCGTGTAGGCGCGCGCCACTTTTTTTGCCGTGACAAAACAGGTGGGGGTTTTAAATAGGTGGTAATTGCGCCTGGCCGCTCGGATTAGTACTTCGTTGTCAGTCAGCAATACGGAATCGGAATCAAAATCGGCTCCCGACAGCCGCTGCAAAACATTTTCGCCAATGGAGTTGATGCATACGATTTCATCTGTCAGATTCAGATAGCGGTCAATAACCTCATTTTCCCTATTTTTGGCCAGCCATATATTACCCATCGTGACGTGGGGGCTTCTTGACCCGAGCAGTGTTTTGCCGTACGCAAACCGGGTATTGTGGATGGACCCGGTTCCAATCTGGCTTTTTCCCCGGAAGGTCCCGATCGCCTGTTGCAGCATTTCGACGGGATTTCCTAACAAGGTGGAGTAATTTCCATTTACAAATACGTGGCCGTTTTTCAAACCTTTATAATAAGAAGCGAGCAGATCATGTAAAAAATCCTGGTAATATTTTGTGTGGGTAAAGTTGTCATTGATACACATCAGTTGAAATACGACGTCATTTTTATCTTTCATCGGCCCGCACACCGGCTTGCAGTCGCTGGGATCAGGGTATTTGATGAAATGTCTCACAACGGCCGGATTGTCTCTTAGCTGTTGTGCAAAATCCAGCGAGGGCTGTAAGAATTGCTGCATTTCGTCCCTTGACAGTTGGAGGGTATTGATGAGCTGGTAATGTGTCTGAACGAGCTGGCTGTTAAACAGATGAGTTTTTTTGTCATGCTTGACAACTCCAAATTCCGGATATATGTTGTCAAGCCAGTGGTCCCATGTGTCAAATTTCAAATATTTGATGCTGCTCGGAGTAGTAATCAGCTTTATATCCTCCACCCGTTTTGCCCTCGTTTTTCCGTTGAGCTGTGAGATGTCAGTAATGTTATGGTCTCTCAGCCATTTTTGGATCTCGCAGTTAAAACAACAGGATTTAAACATAAGATTTCTTAATAATACCATTCCATATCCCGAATAAACGCCTAGTAAGGATTTATCGACCAGAGATTGCCCGTCCCAGATGCTGTTTACAATTTCACAATTTTTCTCAGAGGTCATGAGCCAGCCATTCTCATTGTGCGTTTCTATGACATCTTCCCGGAATACACTTTCATAGTCGCCAATCAGCAAAATATTTTCCGGCGCGATGGGAAGGGTATCAAGGATACTGCTGGAAGTAAGTGAAATATAGCTCTCATATGCGGCTAGATCAATTTCCTGTCCCCCTTTTATGCGAAAGTTGCCAGAACTGTAATTTGACATGTGAGTAAACAGATCTTCCCGGATAAATAAACATTTTCCGATGCGGGCGGAACCGGAAGATCGTTTCAATCTACAGTATTTGGCGCCGTCGCATATAAAACCGTTTTTGTAAAATTCCCTTCTCAGATCGGCGCTGGTTTTTATAGTTTTTGGGTCTTTGTGACGGCGGTACTGGTTTCCATTTGCACAAAAACAGGCGGGAAGGTCGCCGGCAGGGGAGAGAACCGTTTCACCGAGCCGGATGCCGGCGATTTCACCGTCGCTGTCTCTGGCAATGCAATCTTCAAACGTCAGATTTATGTAATCCTGTCCCAATTTTATATAAGTATTCCAATTCACCTGATTCCACTCCTTTACCGAATACTTAAAGGTGAGATTGATTACATGGGCGCTATAGGAATGTTTATCTATTTGAAATGAAAAATCTTTTCGCCGAAATTTTCGGTAGTAAATACGGGATAACTCAATGAAGTCTAAACTATAATCCAGGCTATTTGTAAATTTTCGCAAATTATATGCCCCGTCTTTGCGTTTTAATGAATATCCCGCCTGGTTTGGTCCATGTTCGGCCAAGTAAAGATCTTTTGCATCGACCGACGGTATGTAAACTCCTTTATGTTTCATTTTCTAACCACACCTCCCAGTATCCGTCCCGATATTTGGTTTTTAAGTCGTTGAAGTGAAATTTGGCGAGTTCCATCACTTGATAAATAAAGAAACAGTAATCCGTTCCGCCTTGATGTATGTTGTTCAAAATATCGTTGATATAAGAACAATATGACTGCCAGTTTGTGCAACCGTAATAGGAGCCGCGGCTTTCTTCGTTCCATGTGCCGGATTCCTTTCCATTCAGATTTTTTATGTTTTTGTCATATGGTTGAAGGAATGATTTCCGAATGGCAAATTCTTTTTGCCATTTTTCATCTGTTAAATGAAAAGCGGGCCTTCCGTTTGTGTTTGAGATCTGTTTTGCCGCTCTTAATTGTTCTAAGGTCATTTGTTTTTCCTTTCGTTCTGTTTTTATATCGTACATACATTTATTTCTCCATTTGACTTGAAAAAATTTGAAAAAATTCAAACATGCGTTCGAAAAAGTGTTGACATGAACAGGCGTTCGTGTTATGGTATTCATACAGAAAAAATAAAAACCAAAGTTGAACAGGTGGTGTTTCTAATGGAAAAGATTATAAATAGTTATTATGAAAATGGGGCCAGAAAGCTTCATCACATGGTGAATGGTATTTTGTCGAAACTGGGCCGTATTTACAATAAGGATTTGGATGATTTTTATTCACTGGCAAATGAGGTTTTTACAATAGTGTTGCGAACGTACGATGGCAGGCAGACATTTGATGTGTATTTATATTCGTGTCTGTCAAACAAAATAAAAACAGAAATGACCCGCCGGAACAGGGAAAAGCGCCGGGCGGACCTATTTTCCGTTTCACTTGACGCACCGGTTGGGGACGGCTCCTGTACAATTGGGGATTCCCTTTGCACGGAGTTTGACATGGAATGGGAAGAAAATACGGGGGAACAGGAGGAGAGGATTGAGAAATATTTTGATAGTCTTTCTTCTGTCCAGAGACGCATTGTAGAGATGAAAATGGAAGAGATTTCTGTCCTGGAAATAAAAAGACGGCTACATTTGACGGACAGTCAGTATGAAAGTCATTTTGCAGGTTTAAAAGCGTATGAAAACATTTGTATTTTATATAACAAGGACCAGATAACGCAGAAAGAGGAGGAAGAGCCGATGAAACATGTATCAACGCAGACGATGGAAAGATGTAAAACGGATAAGATTAGTATTTTTTCCATTATTAGGAAAATGGATAAGCACACGATTCGATTTGACCACCCTCTTCAAAGAGAATCGGACCAGTGGTCCCCGGCGATGAAAGGAAATCTGATTTCGGATATTTTGCAGGGAAATCGGTTGCATCCATTGATTTTTGCAGAGCAAATTATAAATGGAGTGCCTATTATTTGGGATTTAGACGGTAAGCAGCGCTGCACAAACGCTTATGCCTTTTCCAAGAATGGATATAAGCTTACTAAAAATATCAGGCGGTGGTGTATACAGTACCAGGCAATGCTCAAAGATGAAAACGGTCGTGAGGTACTGGATGAAAATGGTTTTCCTGTGGCGGAAAATAGGGAATTTGATATTCGTGGAAAAAAGTTTGCGGATTTGCCCGAGGAATTACAGGACAGATTTATGGAGTATAATTTCAATTATGACCAGTATCTGAACTGTACCGAGTCCGATATCGCATACCATATTGAGCGGTACAATGACGGTAAACCGATGACGGCATCACAAAGAGGCATCACCAAGCTTGGGACAGAGTATGCCCAGATTGTGAAATCTATTTCAAATATGCCATTTTTTAAAGATATGGGGGGCTATAAAGTTTCAGAGTTTAAAAATGGTACGATTCACCGGGTAGTCGTAGAATCTGTGATGGCTGTCAATTATTTAGAGGATTGGAAGAAAAAGCAAGAGGATATGTGTAAATATATGAAGGATCACGCTACCTATTCTGATTTTGATGATTTTGAAGACCTTGTGGGCAGATTGGAGAAGGCCGCCACGGAAGAGGTTTTGGACATGTTTGATTCCAGGGACAGTTTTTTGTGGTTTGGGTTGTTCGCGCGGTTTATTAAACTGGGGCTGGCCGATCGGAAGTTTATCCAGTTTATGACAGAGTTTTCCCAGTCCCTGCACGGCAGGAAGGTTGACGGGGAATGCTATGACGAGTTAAACAGAAAGGCAACAAAGGATAAAAATGTAGTTATCCGCAAAATGGAAAAATTAGAAACACTTATGAAGGAATACCTGGGAAGCTATACAACAAAACCAGACTTGGGAAGGAGAAAAGTGGTATGAGCGCGGATAATGGTATTTACATATTAAAGACAAAAGACCAATACAGGGTAACGCACGTTCAAAACGCAGAATATATGACTTGCTCCGCGATCGAAAGGAAGAGGGGGTGTGGGGCGCTCGTGCCAACGAGGGCGGTCGAGTTGTGGGGAAATTGCAAATACACGAGACGTTGGGCGCTTGCTTACCATATCGCTCACAAATGGGCGGGAAGCCTGCCCGTGTGTGAATACGGGGTAAATGTTATTTACTATAATAAGAAGTGGGACCAGTTGGTTAAGGAGGCAAAAACATACGCGAAAAAGGAGATCCGGGCAATCCGGGATAGAGAGGATGAAAAGTACTGGAATATGGAGTATCTTCGAAAGTTAGCCGGAATGTAACTATATTTATAAAAGGATATATATACTTGGCGTCCGGGCGGAACGATAAAAAATCTCCCCGGCAACGCCTTTGCCGCCGGGGAGATACTAAGGGGGGAGGATAAGTATTTTAACTTTATCATTTGCACATAAAAAAGTATTGCCCGATATTATCTTTTTATTCACTCTTGTAAAAAACTTTTTTATAATTTACAATAATACATACATACTACTAATGAAAAAGAACAAGAAAAAAGTTCGTTTGGAGGTTTATAGGGATGATGGAAACGATGACACAGACGGCCGACCGGCTGTTAAACCGGATATCAGTATCGACGTGCAGTTTTACGACGGCGGCCGGGGCTATCCGAACACTAAAGGAAAATGGTTTTAGGGAACTGGGGCTTTCGGATGTGGACTGGCAGGTAAAGCCGGGCGGCAGTTATTTTATCAATGTCAATGATTCGACCGTATACGCTTTTTTTATCGGCAGCCGTTTTGATTCCGGCCAGGCGGCGGAGCCCGGGCAGATGCTCCGGCTGGCGGCGTCGCATACCGACCATCCGTGCCTGTATGTAAAGAGCAAGCCGGAAATGAAATCACATGGATATGGGAAATTGAATGTGGAGGTTTACGGAGGGCCGATTTTGAATACATGGCTTGACCGGCCGCTTTCGGTGGCGGGCCGGGTCGTTATAAAGTCTGGCCGCGTCTTTGAGCCGGATGTACGTATTGTAGATTTGAAAAAGCCGTTGTTTACGATCCCGAACCTTGCCATCCATCTGAATAAGGAGGTAAACAAAGGGGTTGAGCTGAACCGCCAGACGGATCTGGCGCCCATCGCCTGTCTCGGCGGGGATGAAATAGGGGATTCGTTTTTTAGGAAAATGATTGCCGCGCGGTTGCAGGTGGAGGAGACGGAGCTCTTAGACTATGAGCTCTATTTGTACAATTGTGATGCGGGTGATTTGCTTGGCATGAGGGAAGAGATGATTTCGGCGCCCCGTCTGGATAATATCACATCGGTGGAGGCGTGTCTGCAAGGGATTTGTCACGTAGGGCGCGAGACAGGCATCAGCGGTATTCTGCTTTTTGATAATGAGGAGATTGGCAGTAGGACGAGACAGGGGGCGGATTCCATTTTGTTGTCGGAAGTACTGGAAAAGCTGTATGTTTCGCTTGGTGTGCCGTCGGGGGCGGCGAGAACAGCGATGCGGAATGGGTTTGCACTTTCTCTCGATGTGGCCCACGGATTCCATCCAAACAAACCGGAAAAGGCGGACCCCACAAATGAGAATCCGCTGGGAAAGGGCGTTGTCATTAAACGCTCCGGGGCGCAGAATTATGTGACGGACAGCAGGGCGATTGCAAGCCTTATTATGCTTATGGACCATGCCGGTATTCCCTATCAGAAATTTGCGAGCCGCTCCGATGCGACACAGGGCGGAACGCTGGGGGCGATCGCATCTAAATATGTGCCAATGAGAATCGTGGATATGGGAGTGCCGGTGCTTGCGATGCATTCCTCGAGAGAGCTGATGGCAGCAGCGGATCAGATGGCGCTTGAACAGGCTGTGAGAAAATTTTTTTCAGAGGAGTAGAGATGAAATTTATTGAACCAGGTAAACAATACGAAGAGAAGGCAGGGGAGTATATCCGGGAGTTTCTAGATGCCAATTCGGATATAAATGGGGCCGGTTCGCTGGATAAGTATCTGGATAGTGAAGGGTATGATGCATGGCTGGCCTTTTTGGAGAGAAAATGTGATGATAAACAGATCGCACCCGGACAGGTGAAAGCGTCCACATATTTTTGGGTGAGGGAAAGTGACGACCAGATTATCGGTATGGTAAATATTCGTCATGGCCTCAATGAATCGCTGTATCGCGAGGGAGGACATATTGGTTACAGCATTCGTCCGTCGGAACGGGGAAAAGGGTATGCTACCCAAATGCTAGAACAGGCGCTTTGGCTCTGCCAGCTGATTGGCCTGGACCGGGTGCTGGCCGTGTGTGATAAGAGCAACGCCGCGTCGGCACGGGTCATAAAAAAGTGCGGCGGCCTGCTGGAGAACGAGTTCTACAGTGACCATTATGATGAGATAATCCAGAGATATTGGATTTCGAACGAATGATTCCATATTGTGAATGTGAAGGAGGACAAAAAATGTACTTATTAGGTTCCCATGTGGGAATGAGCGGAAAAGATATGATGCTGAATTCGGTGAAGGAGGCATTGTCTTATGGAGCTAATACATTTATGGTTTATACAGGGGCGCCTCAAAATACGAGGCGGAAAAAGGTGGAGGAGCTTAATATTGAGGCGGCAAAAAAGTGCATGGAGGAAAATGGGATTAAGACCTTTGTTGTACATGCCCCTTATATTATTAATCTTGCCAATACGGTTAAGCAGGAAACATTTGATATTGCCGTGGAATTTTTAGGTATTGAGATAAAGCGTACAGCGGCGATGGGGGCGAGCGTGCTTGTGCTGCATCCGGGCTCCCATGTGGGCGCCGGCGAGGAGGCTGGAATTGCACAGATTGTCAAAGGGCTTGATATGGTGATGACGGCGGATATGCCCGTCCATATTGCGCTTGAGACGATGGCCGGAAAAGGGAGTGAGATTGGCAGGACATTTGAGGAATTGAGGGCCATATACGACGGGGTGAAGTATCCGGAAAAGCTTCGGGTGTGTTTTGATACGTGCCATGTAAACGATGCGGGATATGATCTTGTCAATGACTATGAGGGTGTGATGCAGAAGTTTGACGAGGTCATCGGCCTGGACCAGATTGCGGTGTTCCACATTAACGACAGCAAAAATCCGCTGGGCGCGCATAAGGACCGCCACGAAAATATCGGGAAGGGAAGCATTGGATTCGATACCTTGCTTAAAGTGGTGTCCGACGAGCGGTTTCGGGACGTTCCTAAGATTTTGGAAACTCCGTACATTAAAGATGAGGAGGATCCGAAAAAATCTTATCCGCCATATAAGGAAGAAATTGCCCGCCTTCAAAAGGCAGAGTATTGACAATTGCTCCTTTTGCCACTAAAATAAAGGATAAAACCAAACTTTGCTGCTGGAACAGAAAGATAGAACGGAGGAAATAATTTATGGCAGGAAAACCATATTATTTAACAACGGCCATTGCCTATACTTCAGGCAAACCACATATTGGAAACACGTATGAGATCGTGCTTGCCGATGCCATTGCGAGATATAAAAGAAGCCAGGGGTATGATGTAAGGTTTCAGACGGGAACGGATGAGCATGGACAGAAGATCGAATTAAAAGCGGATGAGGCGGGTATTACACCGAAAGAATATGTGGACAATGTCTCAAAGGAAATCAACCGGATCTGGGATTTGATGGATACGTCTTATGACAAGTTTATCCGGACGACCGATGAGGACCATGAACGGCAGGTGCAGAAAATATTTAAGAAGCTCTATGAAAAGGGCGATATCTATAAAGGAAATTATGAGGGAATGTACTGTACGCCGTGCGAATCCTTTTTTACACCGACACAACTGGTGGACGGCAAGTGTCCTGACTGCGGAAGGGAGTGCGAGCCGGCGAAAGAGGAGGCGTACTTCCTCAAACTCAGTAAATATCAGGACCAGTTGATTGAACATATCAAGACCCATCCGGAATTTATCCAGCCGGAATCGCGTAAAAATGAGATGATGAACAATTTTCTCCTGCCGGGACTTCAGGATTTGTGTGTGTCGCGCACGAGTTTTCAATGGGGTATACCGGTGGATTTTGACCCGGGACATATCGTTTACGTGTGGGTGGATGCCCTCAGCAACTACATTACGGGACTCGGTTATGACGGGGATGGCAGCAGTGACGCCATGTTTGAAAAATTCTGGCCGGCTGACCTTCATCTTATTGGAAAGGATATTCTCCGTTTTCATACGATATACTGGCCTATTATTCTTATGGCGCTGGATTTGCCGCTCCCGAAACAGATTTTTGGGCACCCGTGGCTGTTGCAGGGCGATGGTAAGATGAGCAAAAGTAAGGGAAATGTCCTCTATGCCGACGATTTAGTCGAGGAATTTGGCGTGGACGCGGTCCGTTACTTTGTGTTGCATGAGATGCCATATGAAAACGACGGGGTCGTGACGTGGGAGCTTATGGTAGAGCGCATGAATTCGGACCTTGCCAATACGCTTGGGAATTTAGTGAACCGTACAATTTCAATGTCAAATAAATATTTCGACGGAGTTGTGACGGATACGGGTGTAAGCGAGCCGGTTGACGATGAACTCCGGGAAGTGGTAAACGCAGCGGCAGGCAAGGTGGAAGAAAAGATGCAGAGGCTCCGCGTGGCAGATGCTATTTCGGAGATTTTTACTTTGTTTAAGCGCTGTAATAAATATATTGATGAAACGATGCCGTGGGCGCTCGCCAAGGACGAGGCGGCAAAACCGCGTTTGTCTGCCGTTCTGTATCATCTGATGGACGGCATACGCGTCGGAGCTTCGCTTCTAGATTCCTTTATGCCTGGGACGGCGGAGAAAATCCTTTCCCAGATCGGTGCGGAGAAAGGGGATTTGTCAGACTTAAAGGCGGGAGATTATAAATCCGGGACGAAGGTTGTTGAAAAACCGGAGATTCTCTTTGCCCGGATAGAGGTCGGGGAATTTATGAAAAAGATACAGGAGAAGGAAGCAGCGAAAGCAGATCCGGATGACGATATGCTAGGAGATGCGGTAGTAGATTTGCCGAAGGATGTCATTGATATCGAACATAAAGAACAGATCACATTTGATGATTTTATGAAAATGCAGTTCCAGGTTGGTGAAATTATCGCCTGCGAAGAGGTGGAGAATTCAAGAAAGCTTCTGTGCTCGCAGGTGCGGATCGGAAGTGAGGTAAAGCAAATTGTTTCTGGCATTAAGGCTCACTATTCGGTGAAAGAGATGGTGGGCAAGAAGGTTATGGTGCTTGTAAATCTCAAACCGGCTAAGCTTGCCGGAGTGGTTTCCGAGGGAATGCTATTGTGCGCAGAGGATGCGGATGGAAAGCTTGCGCTTCTCGTACCGGACAAGAATATGCCGGCGGGTGCGGAAATATGCTGATGTAAAGGAATGGATTACGATGATTTTTGATACACACAGCCATTATGATGATAAGGCATTTGACGAGGACAGAGAAGAACTTATTTCAAGCTTTGGGGACAAAGGGATTGGCTCCGTAGTTACGGTAGGGGCGGATATTGCTACGAGTAAGGAGGCATTGGCGCTGGCGGGTGCGCATAAGGTGGTATATGCCGCGATCGGAGTACATCCGACTGAGACCGGGGGACTGGCAGATGCGGATATAGACTGGCTGCGCGCCCATTCCCGGGATGAAAAGGTAGTAGCCATCGGTGAAATCGGACTGGACTATCACTGGAAGAAGCCGGCTCCGGGTGTTCAGAAAATATGGTTTAAAAGGCAAATAGCCCTTGCGAAAGAGGTAAACCTGCCCATTATTTATCACAGCCGTGAAGCGGCAGAGGATACAATGAAAATTATATGCGACACGGAGGCCTTCGAATGCGGCGGCGTCATTCACTGTTATTCCTACTCCAAAGAGATGGCGGAGGAATATGTGAGGATGGGTTTGTTCATCGGTGTGGGCGGAGTGATTACATTTAAGAACGGCAGGAGGCTCAAGGAAACCGTGGAGGCTCTGCCGCTGGAATCCATCGTTCTGGAGACCGATTGTCCCTATCTTTCGCCTGAACCGGAGAGGGGCAGCCGCAACGACTCCACGAAGCTGGACCGCGTTGTTGACGAGATTGCCCGTATAAAGGGGATGGCGCGGGAAGACGTCATACGGGTTACAGAGCAGAATGCGAAGAAGCTATACCGCTTATTAGGAAAGGAATGAGATGGAAAAACTCAGCAATCCAAAGGAGACCATCCAGGTCTTACAAAAACACCAGTTTCAATTTAAGAAAAAATTTGGACAAAATTTCTTGATCGATCCCCATGTGCTGGATAAAATCGTCGATGCCGCCCAGGTGACGGAAGAGGATTTTGTGCTGGAAATAGGGCCCGGAATCGGTACGCTTACGCAATATTTGTGTGAGCGCTCCAGGCAGGTTCTGGCGGTCGAAATTGATAAAAACCTCATTCCGGTTTTGCGGGATACGCTTTCCCCATATACTAATGTGGAGGTTCTTCAAGGAGATATTTTAAAACAGGATATCCAGCATATCGCGGATACGTACAACGGGGGCAACCGGATCAAGGTGGTGGCAAACCTGCCGTACTATATTACAACACCGATTATTATGGAACTGTTTGAGAGCCGTGTTCCCCTTGCGAATGTGACAGTAATGGTACAAAAGGAGGTTGCCGACCGGATGCGGGCAGAGCCGGGCACGAAAGATTGTGGGGCGTTATCCTTGGCAGTACAGTATTATGCCGAGCCTTATATTGCTGCATTTGTGCCGCCGAATTGCTTTATACCGCGTCCTAATGTGGGCAGCGCTGTGGTGAGGCTGGATTGCAGAACCCATGCGCCGGTTGAAGTAGAGGATGAGAAGCTGTTGTTCCGTCTGATCCGCGCGTCCTTTAACCAGCGGAGAAAGACGCTGCAAAACGGCATTGCGAACAGCAGTGAGCTTCCTTTTTCCAAGGCGGAGGCAGCAGAGGCGATCGGCAGGGCAGGATTTGACAGCAATATCCGAGGTGAAAAGCTTGGACTTCCGGAATTTGCGAGGCTGGCAGATGTTATGAGCCAAATGCGTGTACGATCAAAAGAGGATATATAAGGAGGATGGCAACGAAATGAGTGAAGAAAAGAAGACAATGGCCGATTTTGAGGATGAAATCAATGCTTCCTTTGTGATGTTCAACGAAGGGGATATTATTCAGGGTACAGTGGTGGCAGTGGAGGAAGAAGAAATCGTCCTTGACCTGCAGTCTTTTTCCCAGGGAGTCATTCCGGCAGGGGAGTACAGCGATGACCCGGATTTTCGTGCGATGGATGAAATCCGCGTGGGAGATGTTTTAAATGCTATGGTATTATATGAGGACGAAATGGGAAGGACGGTTCTTTCATGGAAGCGGGCGAAGGAGACGGAGAGCTGGGAAGCCCTGCGCAGTGCGCTGCAAGATCGCACTGTGTATGAGGTGAGAGTAAAAAATACAGTGAATGCAGGTGTGGTGGCATATGTAGAGGGAATCCGTGGATTCATACCAGCGTCGCAGCTGGCGCTTCACTATGTGGAGGAGAGTGAGCTGGAAAACTATGTGGGGAAAATGGTGAAGGCGCGTGTGATAACAGTGGACGAGGAGGCCGGTAAGCTGGTGCTTTCGGCCAAAGATGTGGCCAAGGAGGAAGCGGCAAAGGTCCACGAGGCAAAATTGAATGCGTTGCAGAAAGGGTTTATCACAGAAGGAACCATTACGAGAATCGAATCGTATGGCTGTTTTGTGGAAATCGGGGATGATTTGACAGGACTTGTTCATATTTCGCAGATTTGCAATAAATTTTTGAAATCGCCGAAGGAGGTTGTGCATCTCGGCATGAAGGTAAAAGTCAAGGTACTGGACGTCGCGGAGGGGAAAATCCGCCTGAGCATGAAGCAGGCGGAGGATATCGCGCCGGAGATGGGGCAGAGCATGGGCGCATCCGACGAAGAGGTTTCCTTGGAATATACGGATGAGGAAGCGACGACGTCGTTGGCAGGACTTTTAAAGGGGATTCATATTGATGAATAGAGAAAGTGAGGGATAAAATTGAAATTATGGAAGAAGCAGATGCGGGTACGCATGGCGCTTATTGTGTGTGTGGCTATGTCCTTGTCGATCATCGGCCTGCCGGGGCAAGAGCCGGCAGCGCAAGCAGTGCAGGTGGCACAGATCCGGGAGCCGGAGTATCCGACGGGGGGATTGCAGGAAGTAGACGTATATGAAGTGGCAGGGGAAGAGGCGGAGCAGGTTCCGTCGTACGAAAACCAGATTACATTGTTTCGACGTTCCTCAAGCATTTTTGATTCGGGTAACGGCAATTATGGCTATGAGAGCCTGTCTGCCAGCCAGCAGGAGCTTTATACATCGCTGGAAGTATCCCTGCAAAATTTTCTCCGCTCAGAAACAGCGGAGTTTACGAAAGTCACTTATGGATATACGCCTTTTAAGGTGAGTTACCTGTTATCCGAACTGGGTGAGGAGCAGCTCGCACATATATGGGTTGCCTTTCGTGCGGACCATCCGTGGCTGTTCTGGCTGAGGGGTTTTTCTTTTTCCTATGGGGCATCCGAGGGACAGTTTATGCCGCTTGTTGCGGAAGCATATGAAAATAGTGTGGCTTCGGTAAAAGAAATGAATACGGTCATTGAAAATGGGGTTCAGCAGTATTTGGACGCCGTGGAAGGGGTGGATGACACGTATGAAAAGGTGAGGATCCTCTACGATAAGCTTATTTATTCCGTTAATTATGCTTATCAGGCCGATGGCACGACACCCGTGGATGAGGATTGGGCGCACAGTGTAATTGGAGTTTTTGACAGCCGCTACCGCGAGGTTGTCTGCGAGGGATATTCAAAAGCCTTTTCATTCCTTTTAAATATTTTAGATATTCCCAATATTTACATAACTGGCACTGGTAATGGAGGTGGGCACGCGTGGAATGCGGTTTCCTTCGACGGCGGGCGCACTTACTATTATATGGACGTGACATGGGACGATCGGGGAGGCAAAGAGGAAGTTCTCGTTGAAAACTATTATAGCTATTTTGCGATGCCAAAGGATGTATTTGAGAAAAGACATACGGTAGATACAGACGGCACAGGTATGAACTGGCAATATGCTTTGCCTGTGATCGGAAATGATATGGATTATACTTATTATGTGAGATATGGCGCTTATGCCCCTAGTGGTGTGGTGACGGATGCACTGTCTGCCAGGACGTTTTTAAAAGTGGCCCGTGTATTGGCGCCCGGTGAAACCTGTTTTTTCATGCTGCCTGATGTGAATGTGCTTCGCACAGTCGTTACTGCACTGGGAGTTACCGGCGGCTATTCGTATACTCCAGTTGAAGATTACGGTATGGTCCTGTATGCGGATAAGGCGGAGAGCTTTCATGCGGCTGCGCCTGCGAATGCCTTTTCGCTTTCCGACGAGGCGATAACGATTGACACGGAGATGCAAACGGAACAAGAAATAACGATTGCTTCGGCAACAGATAGCAGCGATGATTATATCACTTTTTATTCATCCAATGAAAAGGTGGCAGTCGTGAAGACACCGTATGTGAAAGCCGAGGCGGGAGAGAGAATCCGTATTGCTGCAATGGGGAAGGGGACTGCGGTGATCCATGCGAAATCGGCAGCGGGGAAAGCTGTGGCCACATGCACGGTTTCTGTTGATCCAGACCAGGTGGTAGTGCCGCCGACACCGACGCCGAGTGAACGTCCGTCGGAGACGCCAGAGCCTTCTGTGGGAGCAGAAGAGACGCCGGAACCGGAAGAATCGCGGGAGCCGGGTCAACCTCCGTCGGAGATGCCAGAGCCGTCCGCAGGAGCAGAAGAGACACCAAAGCCAGAGGAGTCGTCAAATCCAAGCGAACGTCCGT
>CAJTZF010000008.1 GCA_910584245.1 uncultured Eubacterium sp. | reverse complement strand
TTCATTTTTTTTGTTTTTTTCTTGAAAAAGTGTCATATCAACGGTTTTTCGTTACCTCTGCATATCAAAAACATTTATTGCCCACATACTAAAATCATATTTTTTATAACTAGTATGTTCATTTTAGTCTTTTTAAAACAAAAATCTTATAAGCTCGCACTATAAGTGCCCACTTTGCAAAAACATTCAAATTTTTATTATTTTAATAATGTGGTCGCCCGTTCTACCGGAGTCCGCGAATCATCATTCAATATCCTCCCCGTCATTTCGGTCTTTTCCTCTTCTAATAATTTTCGTCTTGTACTCATTCCATTATCTATTACATCAAGTATACACTGCAAGGCCCCTAAAATCCCTTTGTCTTTATAATGTAATTCCTTTATAGCATCGTAGGCCGCTACCAGATAAGCCATATCTTTCACTGACAAAATCGTACTTTTCCCATCTGCCTTTTTCTCCATTCCCGCTTCCACCCCATCTGAATATCCTAAACTAAAAGCAATTTCTCCATATGCGCAAATGTATTTCAGATAAGCTTCTTCCATATACTCATATGCTTGTTTTTGTTCTGGTGACATTTTTATTGTACGAATAAATTTTTCGATGGCGTCATTCAACTGTGCCTGTTCATTCTGGTTAAATCCCCTTGTCCGCAATTCTTCTTCCAATGGTTCGCCATTTCTAATATAGACTAATTCCTTTTTCGGCTCATACTTCATCGTGATTTCCCCCATTTCTGATTTCAAATAAATACTATCTGCACTTTTCTTCTACCCCTTCTCTATTATATTGTAATTTGCGCTCTCGCGCAAGTGCAAATTATTCAAATGGGTAAAATGATATTATGAGGGGTATTTATCAATGAAAAAGGAAAATAGAATTATACAAATAAACGATATAAACATAGGACAAAACATTAAGAAAATGAGGGAACAAAAAATGCTCACCCAAAAAGATATGCTTGCCAGACTACATTTACATGGGATCGAAATTTCTGACTACTCACTTTCAAAAATTGAGCACGGAAAACAAAATCCAACCGTCAGTCTGTTAAGGGCTCTCACTCAGATTTTAGATTGTGATTATAATTCTTTCTTTCAATAGAAAAAGCCGTTCGCAGAATGACTTTACATTTATTGGGCAAAAAAAGAGCAAATCTCTAAAATAGGGATTTGCTCACTTTTTTACATAGCGGAGAAGGAGGGATTTGAAGTAGGTCTCTTTCCCGGAAACTACTGAAAGAAAGCAGATTCGAGGACTTCATTTGTAAAAGTGTTCCAAAAGGTGTTTAAACACGTTACTCTATTTTCCCATACAATTTACATTTCCATAATTTGGTCAATCGTCATTTCAGGCATATTATACTTTTCTTTTGTATAATCACCAGTGCCACCATTATCATACTGTTCCAAATACCGTACCATTCCAACCGGACCAAGCTCCCGAAGTAATACTTCCGTTCCTTTGGTTTGAATCGTGTTATAATCCATCAATTTTATTGTCTCATTCATTCTCCGTCACCTACATTATGAATTTAATCGGATTCATTATTTTTACTGATAAATCAATTCTTTTGCCAATTTAATATCTGTAGTCAAAACACTTCCGCATTTTTTCTGAAATTGCTAAATGCAAACTATCAAATGATGTTGTTCCGGCAAATTTTGAGATTTCCTTTGCACGACAAATTACATCCGAATCTGCAAATACACTCTCTAAAACGCAATTTTGATACAAAACATGAATCCTTTTTCTTTTCATAACATCTTTAATAACCAACATCTCTTTAACTAACACATCGCTGCCTATAATCTCTCCAACCGTCCCCCATAAAACAATTCTAAGACTAACAGTACAGCTTCTCGTTCAAGATAATTTTTATATTACTTCTATCATCAAAAAGCCGATTATAGCAACAATTATCCTTCTTTTCCCTTAGCATAACACATTTTCACAGAATATGCAGTATTAAATATAAAACCTTAAAATAGATAATCTGGAAGAAACTTCCAGAAATCCCGGTTATCAGGGTTAGGTGTTCAGCGGTGTTCAAACTTTTTGGAATAAAAAAATCACGGAAAGCACCAATTCTCGGTATTTTCCGCAATTTTTAACGAACGGAGAAGGAGGGATTTGAACCCTCGCGCCGCGCGAACGACCTACACCCTTAGCAGGGGCGCCTCTTCAGCCACTTGAGTACTTCTCCAAATTTCTGAATTCAAAAACAATATATAATTTTTCAATGCATTAGATATATTATCAGAAAACAATAACTTTGTCAACCAGTTTTTAAAAAGATATCTTTTTTTATACTTTATAGCCAATTCTTTCGTCTTTGACCTTGGTATTATATTATGGTATTATTATTCTAAACTATACGAAATGAGGATCATTATGTTATTTTATTTTGCCCCAATGGAAGGAATCACAAGTTATATATACCGCAATATCCACCAGGAGTTATTTGACAGTGTAGATAAATATTTTATGCCCTTTATTTCTCCTACGGAAATGCATGGTTTTAAAAAGAAAGAGCTCCGGGACATTTTACCGGAGCACAACCAAAACATTTCTGTCGTTCCACAAATTTTGTCAAACCGTGCAGACGATTTTATTTATACCGCCCAAAAATTAATTGAATATGGTTATCATGAAATAAATCTGAATTTGGGATGTCCGTCTGGAACGGTTGTGTCAAAAGGGCGTGGTTCCGGCTTTCTTGCAATGCTGGATGAACTAAATAGATTTTTAGACCATATATATAATAAAGTTCCCGTTCCTATTTCTATTAAAACCAGGCTCGGGAAGGACAACCCAGAAGAGTTTCGAACACTAATCCATATTTTTAACCGTTTTCCTATCTTAGAACTTACCATACACCCGCGCACCCAGAAAGACTTATACCGAAACAAACCGAATTGGGATCAGTTTGAGGAGGCATTGGCAGCCAGTACAAACCCTGTCTGCTACAATGGCGATATAAATACGGTAGAAGATTTTGAAAAATTTCGTCTAAGGTTTCCTTCTGTGGAAAGGATTATGATCGGACGCGGACTTCTTACAAATCCCGGGTTAGTACGGGAAATAAAAACAGGCGAACAAATTACTAAACAAGAGCTCCTCTTATTTGCGAGAAGGCTCCAGCAGGATTACCAAGCTATCATGCCAGACAATCCCGTTCTTCTAAAAATGAAGGAGGTTTGGTCATACATGAAAAATTCCTTCCCAGGTTCAGAAAAGATCTGGAAGAAGATTAAAAAATCCAGGAAATTGACGGAATACGAAGCACAGCTTTTCATTTTAGAATCCGGCCTGGACACACCCCCGGCTGCCCCAGATGGGAAATCATTAGAACAATTGCGGGAAAGCCATTTCTTTGATTAAAACAGCCATGATAATTATCTAAATCTAAATAATTATTTACTATGATAAACAATCTACTAATTAACTTTGCTATTTATGACTGGATAAGGATTATTTATGTAATTATAGGAATATGTTGTTTTATATGGACAAGTATCGGTAATGACTACGTTTTTAAAAAAATAGAAAGACTTATTAGATCAGACAGTAGTTTAGACCGAAGGGAAAATAAATGTGATTAATATTATACAGAAATAAGAAAAAGTTGGTTACGAAATCAAAATATTTGGATATCCGTTGACAATATATTATCCGGAGAAGATTCAATAATTAATGTTTTGGCTTCCGTTTTTCTAGATTATTTGAATCCAAAGAGTGTAATAACTTGTTCCCGTCTGCAACCGTAATAGCCATTTTTAATTACTATTATCTAACTCTAATAACTGCTTTATTCCCAATACAGTTGCTGGAATACGATAGCTCGGTGCAAAGTTTGAAAGAACTACAACTGCCATCCCCGTTTCAACATTGAAGCCCAAATAACTATTATAATCCCCTGTACCACCGTTATGCCATATAACACCGTTTTCATTATCAATAACCCAAGACATTCCTATCTCGTCCATATTAATGCCCATTACCTTGTATTCTTTGGTTGAAGCATTAATTGTTTTAAGGCTATTATGACACTCAGCAAAATACGGATTATTTTCAAGTTGCATTTGTGCGTATAAAAGCATATTGGATATGTTCGATGTAATTGCTCCCGCTGGCAAATAAGCGTCATCCTCCTCCCAATCCCAATAATTGCCCAGGTCTCCACTTTTGTCACATATTTTGGTGTCTGTCAACCCTAGTTCGTTCTGTACAAAATCATTTATTAAAGTTGTATAATCGGTGCCATATATCTCCTCAAGCACAAGTCCTAATACTGCATATCCATAATTGGAGTAAACAAAACCATAATTCTCACTATTCATACTTAATTCGCCCGCTTTTCCAAGTACCATTTCTTTTGTAATTCCATAAAAATCATTCCTTCTGTTAAAGTAGTTGGCAATCATCGGACGTTCAAAATAATATGCTTTATAGCCCGATGTGTGTGTCAACAGCTCTTTGATTGTCGGATATTCATTACCAGCAGGCAGCGGCAAATAGTTATCTATCGTGTCGTCAATCTTGATTTCTCCTGATGTTATCGCCTTGTTTATCAATGCAGCGGTAAATGTTTTTGTAAGAGAGCCTATTTCATATGTATGAAGTTCCGCAGGGAGTTCTTTCCCATTCTCGCCGTACACCTTATAGGAAATCTGTCCGCCCTTTATAATACCAACGGTTATAACTGCATCCGGGTTATTCTTTGTAGTATATTCAAGCGCTTCTTTAAATGTCAGGCCAGGTATTTTACCCATCTGATATTTCCCGTATATCATTATCCCGCTGATTATCAAAACAACACAAAAAACTACTATCAGAGTTATACTAATTACTTTTTTCGCTCTCCTCTTTCTTATAATCAAGATGCACCCTCACCTATAAATGTAGATTTATCAACATTTTCAATACTTACACTAATTCTAAAGCTCTTTTATAGAGCTGGTCTAAATCACAACCACAACTCCCACACTCTTTGTGTGTCTGCTTTATCGCCGATATTAAAGTGTCCTTATCGGATTTTCCGTCAAACCATTGTTGCGCTGGAACAAATGTCAAATCCCAGCCAGATGCAACAAACTTCTCCATAATAGATCTTAATTCTTCCATATTATATCACAAATATACAAGCATGGAAATAGCATCTTCAATGAAATTTCTGTCAAACTGCTTTCATCCCGATTTTCTATACCACCTGCCGTTGTTTAAGCTATTTCTTCTTCTATTTTCCCGTTATCAAAATATAATAATAGTAATTGCTCTCTTGTGGGGTATTCCTATGAAATCTTTCAAACGCAATGGACATAGGCTGTTTCTCTCGCTCCTGCTATCCGTTCTACTTCTTTTACAAGCATGTTCTTCCGGGCAGACACCGGCAAATAACATCGCTTCCCAAACACCAGAAAGTAAGCAGTTTACAGAATTAACAGATACCATCTTTAAGGAAAATGTGTCCTCGGATGCACTTTCCTTGAATTATACACTATCCAATCCAGAAAAATATGGTATTAACCCAGCGGTGGGCGGTTTTGAACCCATTTCCTACGAAAAAATGGCGAATGCCGCACCAGAAAATGAAAATCTTTTGAACTCGCTTGAAAACATCAATAAATCAAGCCTCTCCATTCCACAGCAGATTTTATATGATAACCTGACCTACACCCTTCAGATGAATTTAAAGGAGCAGGAGTTCATCTTGTTTTCCCGGGCAATTTCACCAGTTACCGGACTGCAGGCACAGCTTCCCGTACTGCTCGCCGAATATGATTTTAATTCCGTGCATGACGTGGAAAACTATTTTTCACTTCTTTCTTCCATACCAGGTTATTTCGACTCAATTCTCACTTTTTGCGGTGTGCAGGCAGAACATAACATGCTGCCATGCCGCGACACGCTGGAGCACATTGCCAGCCAGTGCTCCTCATTTATCGAAAATAAAGGGGCCAAAATTCTGAAAACATCCTTTTCTACCCGGATAAAATCGTGCTCCTTCTTGGATCAAAATGCCCGCCGCACCTACCGTAAAAAAAATAAGGAACTTGTGAAATCTTGCATCTTGCCGGCATATAAAAAACTGACCGACGGTCTAAATCACTACTGTCAGATCGCTAGAACGGACGGCTCCCTGTCCTCGTACAATAACGGAAAAAAATATTATGAGTACCTATTTGCTTCTGAGAGCGGAACATCTACAAATGTCGAGGACTATTTTAAATACCTTGAAGAACGGCTTAGAACATCAAAAGAAACGCTCCTGTCCTATGCCAAAAAAGATCCGGCTCTTTTTAGCGGGTTAAGTATGAATACGGCAAATAAACAAAATGGAAAATCCTTATCGCCAGAGGAGCAGCTTACCAGGCTTTCCTCAGCAATCGAAAAGGATTTTCCAAAAGCTTCCGATGTAAATTTCACTGTGTGCTATGTAGACAAATCGCTAGAGGACTACTTAAGCCCCGCCTTTTATCTCACGCCGCCCCTTGATTCCTTTACAGAGAATGCCATCTACATAAATAACAGCCGCCGTTATGCCGGCTCAGACCTTTCCACCACGCTCGCGCACGAAGGATACCCAGGACATCTGTATCAAAACGTATATTACCGCCAGAAAGACCGGCCACTACTCTCCTATATATTAAATTTCAGCGGTTATACAGAGGGGTGGGCGACTTATGCGGAACTGTATTCTTACAAATACCTCGGTTACTCCAAAGATGAAGTAGGCATTCTACGGAATAATATGATTATCTCCCTGTGCATTTACGGCATCTGCGATATTGGCATACACTACTATGGCTGGAAGGATGAGAACGTACTGGCATTTTTAAATGAACACGGCTCCTATGATACGGAAACTGCACATTCCCTGTACTCAAACATTATTGATGAGCCCGGCTCTTACCTAAAGTACACAATTGGATATATGGAATTTATGAAACTCAAGGATGCCGTCAAGGCATATATGGGCGACCGTTTTACCGAGATGGCATTCCATGAGTTTGTACTTTCAGCAGGTCCCGCTCCGTTTGACACACTAAAAAACTATATCGAAAATATGGATACAGATTTACTACATTAATCAAATTCCAAATCCGCCACAAACACTGGCAGCTTTTTCTGAAACTCTTCATATATGATTCCCGCCACCTCCCGCATCTGCGGATGTGCGTGGGAATCTACCCGCAGCCGGAAGAAGTTGCGCCACGACCGCAGGTTCATCGTCATTACAATTTCCGTCTTAAGTGAATTTGGCAAAACAGAACGCGCCTCCTGAGGAGTAGCTCCCAGCTCAAGCATGCGGAAATAAGCCTTTTCCGCATTTTGCATTGCCGTCACCCAGACGTCATACTTCGCCTTATCATTTTCTTTGGACAAATCATACTGAAAACCGCTGGCAAGATCTATGACTGAAATTTGGTTATCAAATTTATCACCTGCATAATTACAATAGCGCGTGCTCTCCTGGCTGTAACTGGCGATTCGGTGGCGGACAATTTCATGGCTTACGCCGCGGTCACATACAACACGGACCGTAACATTCTCGTGCTCTATGACCGACTCATGTTGTCTCGTCAAAAGGGAACGGATAAACTTTTCAGCGGAATCTTCCGTAATCTTCCCCTCGCTCTTATAACAGACCCGTCCTATTTTCTCAATTTTTTTTAGTATCGATTCATAGCTGTCCATATCTACAATTTCGATACTTGGTTTCATGATTTTCATTTCGTTTCCCTACTCCTTATAGTCGTACTCCAGCACGACAACTGATAGCGGTGGCAAATAGCACTCAAGTTCATACTCTGGGCTCTTTCCGCCCAGCTCAGCTGCCTTGATTTTCGAAACAGATGATGAATTCTTCCCCTTCTTTGCCACTTGCTTTTTCTTAGCAATAATCGGGGTCGAATTCACTCTTCCCTGCCCGCCGTATTTCTGGTCATCCGAATTTATGATTTCCGTAAACTTACCGCCACACGGGGCCTTCACCCGGTATTTTTCGTGGGCAACCGGCGTAAAATTCAGAATAAACAATAGCTGCTTGCGCTTTGTTTTCCCTCTTCTCACAAAGGCAACTGTACTTGTCTCCGGTCTGGCACAATCCATCCACTCGAAACCAATCACATCACTATCATTATAATACAATGAGCTATTTTCTAAATATAAATGATTGAAATCCTTAATCAGCCTGTGAATGCCCTGGTGCGGCCCTTCCTCCAAAAGATACCAGTCCAGGCTCCGCATCTCGCTCCACTCCCGCTGCTGGGCAAATTCCTGCCCCATAAACAACAGCTTCTTTCCCGGATGCCCATACATAAAGCCAAACGCCGCCTTTAATGCCGCATATTTGTCCCCTGTCAGTCCCGGCATTTTGTTGAGAAGCGAGCATTTCCCATGTACCACCTCATCATGAGAGAGAACAAGGATATACTTCTCCGTAAGATGATATGATAAACTGAAACAGAGCTGGTCGTGATGAAACTGCTTAAAATATGGATCTAATTTCATATATTCCAGAAAATCATTCATCCAGCCCATATTCCACTTAAAGGAAAATCCGAGCCCGCCTTCCTGTACTTTCCTTGTCACTCCCGGCCATGCTGTGGACTCCTCGGCAATAATGTATGCTCCCGGATGCATTTCATCCATCACCCGGTTTAAGTGATGCAGAAAATCAACTGCCTCATAGTTCTCATTGCCGCCGTCCTTATTGGGAAGCCAGTCTCCATCCTGCTTGCCATAATCAAGATAGAGCATTGATGCGACTGCATCGACGCGAAGCCCGTCTATATGGAACTTCTCAATCCAGAACAACGCATTTGCTACAAGGAAATTTTGTATCTCCAACCTTCCATAGTTAAAAATATACGTTCCCCAGTCCGGATGCTCTCCCCTTCTCCGGTCCGGGTGCTCATACACCGCCCTGCCGTCAAAATTCCCAAGGCAGTGGGCATCTCTCGGGAAATGCGCTGGTACCCAGTCAAGAATAACCTCAATTTCCCTCTTGTGCATCTCATCCACAAAATACATGAAATCGTGCGGTGTCCCGTAACGGCTCGTCGGCGCATAGTAGCAGCCAACCTGGTATCCCCATGAGCCATCGAATGGATACTCCGAAATTCCCATCAGCTCAATATGGGTATATCCCATCTCTACGAGATAATCCCCTAGCATACCGGCAAGCTCGCGGTAAGAATAGAAACCGTTATCGTCGTCCTCAACACGTTTTTTCCACGATCCTAGGTGAACTTCATAAATATTCATGGGACTTCGTTCCCTGACTTCTCTCGTCTTCGTCTCATGCTTTTGCATATACGATTCATCATTCCACTTATATCCCTCTAAAGAGGTGATAACAGACGCATTTCCAGGCCGGAATTCAGCATAATTTCCATATGGGTCCGTCTTGTACAGCATCTCTTTGCTGCGTGTTGTAATTTGATACTTGTAAACCCTGCCTTCCTCGACGCCGGGCACAAAGAGCTCATAAATCCCCGTTGGCCCCAAGAGCCTCATCGTGTGCAGCCGTCCGTCCCACATATTGAAATCACCGACTACGCTTACGCTTCTTGCGTCAGGAGCCCAGACAGCAAATCTTGTTCCTCTCACGCCATTCACTGTTTCTACGTGGGCGCCCATTTTATCAAAAATCTTATAGTGCTTTCCCTCACCAAAAATGTAACTATCAAAATCTGTTATTTTCGGCTCGAAATTGTAGGGATCTGCAATCTCTATTACATCCTCTGGGGAATACTGGATTCTCACCCGGTAGTCCTTCAGCTGCTTAGTTTTCGCCTTTATTTCCAAACCAAACAAGCCCAACTCACAGTCCAGCTCTTCCGCCTCGTACGCTTTATCTCCCTTGACAGAAGTAATCCATACCGCTTCCGCACCAGGACGCCTTACAACAAAAAGCTGCATCCCATTATACATGTGCATACCGAGCAAATCCTGTGGGGCATTCAGCACGCCTTCATCCATTTCCTCAATCAATGTGGCATTCATCCACTCTTTCAATACTTCGTTCATCCATTCTGCTCCTCTTTATCACTCTGCAAAAAGCTTTTTCACAACCTCCGCCAGTTCTGACGACTTCTGGTCCGCATCTTCTAGGCTCCCGCCAACCACGCCAAAATATATCTTGATTTTCGGCTCCGTACCGGAAGGACGTACACACAGCCAGGCATCCGAAGTAAGTTCATAATAAAGCACATTAGATTTCGGAAGTCCTGTCTTTCCCTCCTCGCCAGTTATGAGATTTTTAATCGTATCCTGTTCATAATCTCTCACTACTGTCACATCATAATTCCCAAACCTTGACGGCGGATTCGTCCGAAGTCCATCCATCGTGGACTTGATCTTCTCCAATCCCTCAATCCCCTTGTGGGTAATAGAAATGACATCGTCTTTATAATACCCATATTTCTCATACATATCAATCATGGCATCCCACAATGTTTTGCCTCGTTTTTTATAGTAGGCTGCCGCCTCGCACAACGCCATAGATGCCACGATGGCATCCTTGTCCCTCGCATGGGTGCCAACCAGACAGCCATAGCTCTCCTCAAATCCAAAGAGATAGGTTCCTTTTCCCGTCTTCTCTGTCTTTAGTATTTCCCTTCCAATCCATTTGAATCCCGTCAGGCACTCCACAACATCAATATGGTAATATTTCGCAATCGCATCAACGAGATTTGTCGTAACAATCGTCTTGACTAGCATACCATCCTCTGGCAGCTTCCCTTCCATCTCGAGTTTCTGTCCAATCTCATAATCGGCCAAAAACGCTCCCGACATATTCCCCGTAAGGCAAATATACTCACCAGATTTACTGTCTTTAACATAAACCCCCAGACGATCTGCATCCGGATCTGTAGCCAATACAAGGTCTGCATCTTTTTCCTTCGCCAACTTCAAGGCAAGGTCAAAAGCTTCCTTCGCCTCTGGGTTCGGATAACTGACTGTCGGAAATTCGCCGTCAGGGAGCTCCTGTTCTGGCACGACAAATACATTTGTAAATCCCAGCTCTTTCAATACTCTGCGAACGGGCAAATTTCCCGTTCCATGCAACGGGGTATACACAATTTTCAAGTCTTTCTCTACTTCCTTAATACATGCGGGGTGAAGTACATTTTTCTTTAATTCTTCCATATAACGGTCATCGACTGCTGCTCCGATGCTCTCATACAGGCCTGCTTTTTCTGCATCCTGCCTGCTCATCGTCTTCACAGAAGCATAATCCGTCACAGCTTTAACTTCATCCATAATGCCACTGTCGTGCGGCGGCGTAATCTGCGCGCCATCCTCCCAATACACTTTATAACCGTTATATTCTGGCGGGTTATGGCTAGCGGTAATATTAATACCCGAAATACATCCGAGCTCCCGGACTGCAAAAGAGAGCTCCGGTGTCGGACGAAGACTCTCAAACACATATGCCTTTATGCCGTTAGCTGCCAGGCAACAAGCTGCCTCATCCGCAAATTCTGGCGACATCCTCCTCGAATCATATGCAATCGCCACTCCCTTTTCCTGTGCATTCTGGCTAATTATGTAATTGGCAAGTCCCTGTGTAGCCTTTCGTACCGTGTACATATTCATGCGGTTCGTACCCGCTCCAATCACACCGCGCAAACCTGCCGTCCCAAATTCAAGCTCCGCATAAAAACGTTCCTTTATTTCCCGCTCGTCACCTTCAATGCTTTTTAGCTCCTCCTTTGTCTTTGCATCAAAATAAGGATTCTCCATCCACTCCTTGTAATTTTCCATGTAACCCATATTTTTTCCTCCTTTTTATTTATTTTTGCAAGCCCAAAGCTACGCTTACCCATATATATAAGCATAGCCTTTTGACCCTGGTATCGTTTTATAGCTATCCAACAGCGATATTCTCCAGCTCCGGAAAACTCCACGTCACATCCTTACTGTCATCCAGCGTTTTCATTGTATAGCTTTTCGTTGTAAGACCTGCCATAGAAAGAGTAATCGTTACATTGCCGATCTTTTTTGGAAATGAGCAAGGTACCGTCCCTTTATAAGTACCGTCCATATATACGCTTGCGCCGATCGGATCGCTGACTGTAATCGTATGAAGATTGTCGAATTCCTGTGTTCCCGTATTTTCCTGGGATGAGTCTTGTTTGGACACGCTGGTGTCATTCTCATCCGGCACTTCTGCCTTTTCATCGGACAGATTTATGCGCACCGTCGGATTTGCCGACTGTAAATCAAGAACCCCAAAATATGGCTCATAACCCTCCAGCAGCACCCGGATGGAATGCTTCCCATATTTGAGTGGAACAGGCTTGGCATACTCGGTAAGGGTGCCATTCACATACAACTCAGCCCCATCTGGATTTATATCAAATACAACCTGTCCCGTATTTGGAGCCAGGCTCTTAAATTGGGACATATCCAGCTTCATCTGCTGGTCTCTCTCAATATTCACCGACCTGCTGCCCACATAATCCCCATTTTTCATTGAGACCTCATAAGTGCCCTCCGGCACAGGCACTAGCATCTTTTCTGTGACCGGAACGATCATAACGCCGTTTACCGTCATCGTCCCCCCCACAAAATCCTTATATTTCACAGGGCGAAGATAACCATGTCCCCTCGTTACGATGATAGAATACGCTTTTCCTTTGACGCCACGGAACGTAACCTCATCCGTCTGCGATATTTCCTGGATATTAATGGGCTTGCCATTCGAAAATGCGGTAAAACCGCTTCCATACCGGTATTTAGTTCCATTTATGTCAATCGAGCTGGCATCGGAATCCACAAGCAGCCCGGTGGCGCCCTCATATTCCAAAATATCCGCTGAGATCTGGACTTTCGTCAACCGGTTTGTCTCCGCATTTTTGTACACGTCCACAACCTGTCCAATTTCAAGAGATCCTGACGAAATCTGCTTTTCATTTTTCGTCAAAATCTCTGTGGCCCCATTAAATTCACAAACCACTTCTTCCTCAAATGTCGTGTTATAAAAAGTAATCGTCTCCTTTTCCAAATCCAGGCTCTTAATCACTCCTACGAAATCTCTTCCCTTTTCATATGTGAGGGGAGCACTCGGCTCTCTTGTCACAGTGGGCCGCCTGTTTCCGTTTGTTTTACCACATCCGGAAACAGCCAGACACACTATGAGGACCATCGCCACCCATTTACAAATTTTCCGATTCATGCGTTCACCTACTTTAATATGCGTTTATTAGTAGTATAGCACGAATCCGCCAAAACTTCCACATATTTCTAATGCCCATTCAAAAATTCCTCGCGCTTTTTTTCCAAACTTTTTACATCTTTTAATTTCTCAAGATTCTTTGCAGAAAGCCAGGATTTCTTCTTATTCATATAATGGTTCATCAGCTTCCAATATTTTTCTGGATATGCCAGTATAATGTAAATAAAATCAATCTGATCTCCGGTAAGGGTGTTCGCTTTATCATACCCGCTCATTACGGCATCCCCGGCATGCCTGTTCCATCCATTCTTCTCCAAAGTCTTTCTTAAAAAATATGTCAGATCCAACAACTGGATCCCATAACCCGCCTTTTCAAATCCGATTGTCGCCGTTCCCCGGCTGGCCATAATTAAGTTATGATAGTTGTAATCCCCATGACATATACTGCGGATATGCTCTCCCGACGCCAGATAATAACTACACTGTTCCAATCGCTCTGCCGCCTGGCATGCCTTTTCATAATAACCGTGAAAACAATTGATCGCATATATTTCAAATTCTGTCTTTCGCTTTTTATTTTTCATATAGGCATTCACGCGCTTCAATTCCTTATTATGCCTGTGAAATTGTTCCAGAAGCACACCCGGTTCCCCTGATTCCGCACCGGACGGTTCAAAACCGCGGGCTGCCCGGTGAAGCTTTCCGAGATTTTCTCCTGCTGCCAGTAGACAGCTCTCCGATCTGAGGTCACACTCGTCTCCTATAAACCAGTTATAAATCACATATTTCTCCCCAGTTTCCAGTTCTGTAACCAACTTACCGTCTATATTTGGCACGACGTCATCTACCATACAAAAACCGCTTCCGATTAAGTGCTCCTTGATGCTATTCTCCAAATGAAAATGGCTGCGGATTGTTTCATATTCTCTCAGCAATTTAGGACCCCTGTTTGTTTCCAGCACCCAGCCTCCCCGGGAACGATACCGTTTATGCACCGTCAAGTCATATCTGGCAACTGCTGTTTCCTGCTTATCCTCCACTTACACCCCTCCTTCATGCATTTACATTCTATGAAGCCAGGGGAAAAACTATGCCTGTCAATGTATAATTAAAAAAGATGCCGTCATACCTTTATTTTCGTTTCTGCCACCGTTTTCAAAATTGTCAGTCCAATCGGTCCGAGCAGGATCCCACCCAGTCCAAACAACTTAATCCCGACATAGACGGACATTAGAATATATAGGGGTTTTAACCCCATCTCCTTCCCCATCAGACGGGGTTCTAAAATCTCCCGGAGCAGAAGTGTCACCACATAAAGCGTAATAAGTACCGCCCCATGAAACATATCCTTTTGGATAAGCTCAATAATTGCCCAGGGAATTAAAATACTTCCACTTCCAAATATAGGAAATGCATCTACAATTCCGATCGTGATACCGATCAGAATCGCATACGGACTTTTGATAAGCAGCAAACCCGCCACGCATACTGCTGCCACAATAAAAATAATAATGCCCTGTGCTTTTAAATATGCCAGCCCCGTAGTTTTCAGACGCCTGATAAACGGCATCAGCCCGCGGTACCGCAAGCTGCTTTCCCGGTCAAATGAAATGAGCAACGTCGCCATAATGAATACGATAAAACCGGCTCCCCACTGTCCGAGCGTCACAAGCATTTTCGGAATACAGCCGGTAAGTTTCGGAAGATACACCTGCGATATTTGTACATCCATATCCGACAGGCTATTCTCCACCCACACGTATGTGTCCCCTGCACGGAGTCCCAGCAAATTATCAACCCTACCGCAAGTCCGTTCGCACAGCCTTATACATGCGCCCATATGGGATGGTGCATTTTTCAATAAATCGGCGAGCTGGCCGATGCAAATGTATCCTATATAGAAAAAAAAGCTTCCGATCGCGCCCAAAAATAAAATAATAATCAGAAGACTGCCTATCTTTTCATTGATATGGCAGCATTTATGTAGCTTCTGAACTACCGGCTGGGTTATTTTTGCAAAAACAAACGCGAACACAAAAGGAACTACTAAGGGCAGCAAATAATAAAAGCTAATATATACTACTCCCGCAGTTCCAAGTATGATTAGTATATTCTTCCATTTACGATTCATCTTGTGTTTCTCCTTTCACCATACACTTGCTTTACAATAGTATGAGCAAAAGGCAGCTACAATATTACGGATGTTGAAGCAAAACCAAATGAAATGAAATCCTTCCACAAATGGGTTCTTAAATGATAAACCGATAACCCACCGACCAAACCGTTTCAATATATCTGGGACTTTGCGAATTTTCTTCTATTTTTTCCCTTATCTTTTTGATATGAACCGTCACCGTGGCAATGTCTGCCCCAACCGGATCCATTTCCCACACCTCCTGCAGAAGCTCCTCCTTGGAAAATACCCGGTTCGGATTTTTGGCAAGAAAATACAAAAGATCAAACTCTTTCGTTGTCAGAGACTTCTCAACTCCATTTACATGAACACGCCGGGCCGTGCGGTCTATTTTTAACCCTCCCGTCGTAATCACTTCATTCTGCGTCTCCATACCGCCTCCAATCAACCGGTTATATCGGTCTAAGTGCGCCTTTACCCTGGCAAGAAGCTCCCCAGGGCTAAACGGCTTCGTGACATAATCATCTGCGCCTGTTCCAAGTCCCCGGATTTTATCAATATCTTCATTTCTGGCTGATACGATCAGTATTGGTATTTCAGACGCTGCGCGAACCCGCTTGCAAATCTCAAATCCGTCTATGCCAGGAAGTACTATATCGAGAATAATCAAGTTAAAGTCCCCATTGAGCGCCTGTTCCAACCCATCCTTTCCATTCGACTCAATCACCACTTCAAATCCGCTGAGTTCCAAATAGTCCTTTTCAAGTTCTGCGGTTAGCAAATCATCATCTACAATCAGTATTCTATTCATCATGTATCCCTCCTTGGCTGTCTTTATAAGAAATGGGAATTATTTCCATCCTTTTTAAACATTTATTATCAATTATGGTTGTGATATATTTTACCGCATTTCCTATAGAATTTGCAACAATTCTTTTCATTTTTTATTTATAATTTGCACAATAGCTCTAAATATACCATTTTTATGGCGCCACAAAGGCATTTTTCCCTTTTTTTTACTTGACACCTTTATCTATGAGTGTTAAATTTAAAGAAATATGAAGGAGTGAAGACAATGAAAATATTACGAAATTTACCAACACCGGATGAAGTAAAAAAAGAATTTCCTATTTCGGACAGAGTAAAAAAAGCAAAACAAATAAAAGACCAAATTTTGAAAGATATTTTAGCTGGAGACAATGACCTGTTTATTTTAATCATTGGCCCGTGCTCTGCTGACAACGAAGACGCGCTGATCGATTATACGAATCGTCTTGCCGCTATTCAGGACAAGGTTAAGGAAAAAATATTTATTGTCCCGAGAGTATATACAAACAAACCGCGTACGACGGGAAAAGGATACAAGGGGATGGCGAGCCAGCCAAACCCAGAAAAAGAAGAAAATATGCTTGAAGGGCTCCACACAATTCGGAGAACCCATGTAAAAGTTGTCGAGCAGACAGGCATGATTTGTGCAGACGAGATGCTGTATCCCGAAAACTATGCCTACCTGTCCGACGTCCTTTCCTATGTGGCAATCGGTGCAAGATCTGTGGAGAATCAGCAGCACCGTTTGACTGCAAGCGGAATTAAAGTTCCCTGTGGTATGAAAAACCCAACAAGCGGCTACCTGACCGTCATGCTAAACTCGATCGAAGCTGCCCAGTGCAGCCATCATTTTATTTACCGGCAGCAGGAAGTAGAAACGGAAGGCAACCCATACGCCCACGCAATCTTGCGGGGAAGCGTCAACAAACACGGAAAAAGCCTCTCAAACTACCATTACGAAGATCTTCTGCTGCTCCACGAAATTTACAGTGAGCGCAATTTGGATAATATGGCCGTAATTATTGACACGAACCACAACAATTCCGGGAAAAAATTTCAAGAACAGATCCGTATTTCCAAAGAAGTGTTAGAAAGCCGCAATTTCTCCAATGACATAAAAAAAATGGTGAAGGGGCTCATGATCGAAAGCTACATTGAGGACGGATGTCAGGAAATCGGTGAACACATTTACGGCAAATCTATTACAGATCCTTGTCTCGGGTGGGAAAAGACGGAAAAACTCATTTACCAGATAGCGGACATGCTTTGATTTAAAAGGGAGGATGGATATTACAATGAGGCACACCATTTTAAACTGTGATTACCCGGACCCGGATATTATACGGGTCGGCGATACTTATTATATGCTCAGCACTACAATGCACTTCTTCCCCGGCGGAGCCATTCTTCGCTCCTACGACCTCGTAAACTGGGAACTCGTAAATTATCTTTACGAAGTGCTTGAAAATACGTCCAGTGCCCGTCTTGAAGACGGACAGAATATATATGGAAAAGGCATGTGGGCTCCCTCGCTGCGTTATCACGATGGAACCTTCTATGTCTGTTTTGTAGCAAATGATACCCACAAAACCTACCTGTTTTTTACGAAAGACATTGAAGGTACATGGGACCGCCAGGAAATCAAAGGATTTTACCACGACGCCTCGCTTTTATTTGACGAGGGAAAAACATATATTGTATATGGAAATACAGATATTTATATTACTGAACTCACGTCGGATTTGAGCCGTCCTCTAAAGGGTGGTTTACATCGGCTTCTTGTAAAGGATACTGGAAATGTACGCCTGGGCTATGAAGGTTCACATATATATAAGATTGATGGAAAATATTATATCTTTTTCATCCACTGGGGCAGGGAAAACCGTGCCCGTCGCACCGAAGCCTGTTTCGTATCCGACTCCCTGACCGGAGAATTTATTGGACATGATGTACTGGATGAGGATATGGGATACCACAATCAGGGAATCGCACAGGGCGGTATCGTAAATACGCCTGAAGGAGAATGGTTTGCTATACTTTTTCAGGACAGTGGCGCTGTTGGCCGAATTCCGGTACTTATTCCCGTTCATTTTGAAAATGGTTTTCCTGTTTTCGGCACTCCGGGGAAACTTCCAGACACACGCACGAAAAAGAACAAAGAAAATTATTTCTATGAACCGCTATTCACAAGTGACTTTGTGGATAACAACGGACGGCTAAAACTACAGTGGCAGTGGAATCATCTGCCGGATCCTTCCCTTTATGCAATAGACCAAACAAGTTATACTATTACCACAAACAAGTTATCCACAAATTTTACACAAGCTGTGAATACATTAACGCAGCGTCTGATGTATCCTTGTACAGAAGTGATGGTTACTCTTGACGGCTCTCAAATGAAGGACGGCGATTTTGCGGGACTGGCCGCACTACAAGGTTGCTATGCTTTTCTAGCCCTCACAAAAGATTCAGGAACATACCGGTTAATCCAGATGGAGCGGAATCCAGGGGAAATATCCCAAAACATGGGGGACGGCGATACCCTTCCCGGAAAAGAGACGGCACAGCTCCCAATCTCTTCTTCCACTGTTTCCTTGAAAATGTGCGCGGATTTTACAGATATGAAAGATGAGGTAACTTTCTTTTATAAAACCGATGAAGAGTGGGTTCCTCTCACCAAACCTCATAAACTTTACTTTAAGCTTGATCACTTTGTAGGATGCCGCGCAGGTTTGTTCTTGTACAGTACAGCGGAAACCGGAGGAACATGCATTTTCTCAGATTTCTCATACATGCTTGGAAATCTGAAAAATCCTTGACAAAAATAAGAGGTCTGTTGTATTCTTATTATTGAAATATGCTCGGCACGTATTTAACTGATTAAGATACTTATAATAATTAGAATTTCGTCTGAGGAGGAATACAATGAGCAAAATACTTTTTACTTCAGAATCCGTTACAGAAGGACATCCAGATAAAATATGTGACCAGATCTCGGATTCTATATTAGATGCTTTACTTGAACAGGATCCGATGAGCCGTGTAGCTTGTGAGACAGCTATTACTACAGGTCTTGTACTTGTAATGGGAGAGATTACCACTTCCGCCAAAGTGGATTTTCAAACCATTATCCGTGATACAATAAAAGAAATTGGTTATGATGACTCTGCAAAAGGGTTCGACTGTTCAACCTGCGGTGTCATGGTCGCTATCGACAAACAATCTGCTGATATCGCCCTCGGTGTGGATAAAGCTCTTGAGGCAAAACTTACAGATACTGAAATCGAGGCTATTGGCGCCGGAGACCAGGGCCTAATGTTTGGCTATGCCACAAATGAAACTAGCGATTTCATGCCATACCCAATCTATCTGGCACACCGCCTCACCCGGCAGCTCACAAAAGTCCGGAAGGACGGCACACTGCCTTATCTCCGGCCCGACGGGAAATCGCAGGTTACAGTAGAATATGATAACGAAGGAAATCCAGTCCGTTTAGATGCCGTCGTCGTTTCCAGCCAGCACAGCGAGGACGTTTCCTGGGAGCAAATCAAAGAAGATATTCAAAAATATGTGATTGATCCCATCCTTCCAGCAGATCTTTTGGATGATGAAACAAATATATACATAAACCCAACGGGACGTTTTGTAATCGGAGGGCCTGTCGGGGACAGCGGACTTACCGGCAGAAAAATCATAGTAGATACATACGGCGGATGGGCCCGCCACGGCGGCGGGGCTTTCTCTGGAAAAGACCCGACAAAGGTTGACCGCTCCGCCTCATATGCCGCTCGCTATGTCGCAAAAAATCTTGTAGCAGCAGGAATTTGTGATAAAGTCGAAATACAGCTTTCCTATGCTATTGGCGTTGCATCGCCGACATCCATCCGGGTTGACACATTTGGTACCGGTAAACTTCCGGAAGATAAGATTACCGAAATCATCACAGAAAACTTTGATCTTCGTCCGGCAGGAATTATTCAAATGCTGAACCTTCGCCAACCGATTTACAAAGGAACAGCATCATATGGGCATTTCGGTCGATCAGATCTTGACTTGCCGTGGGAAAAAACCGACAAGGCTACAGAACTAAAAAGATATCTGTAATTTGGGGTTGACTTACCTGTCATTTTTGATTAGAATAGAATAGTAATTTTTCATGTGCCTGCACAGTTGTGATGGCACATGATTTGCTCCCATAGTTAAATGGATATAACACACCCCTCCTAAGGGTGAATTGCTGGTTCGATTCCAGCTGGGAGTACTCGCGAAGACATTGAGGAGTGCAAAAAGAGAACAGTATAGACATTTGAGCTTGCTCAATAATGTTTATACTGTTTTCTTTTTATAGGACGATAGTCCGTGGGATGACCGGCTTTGCCGGGCATACCGCACGACGAAATATCGGATAATGAAGCAATTCCATTTGACTGGGAATCGAACTTGGCGATTTTCTTCTAAACAGAAGCGTGGATTTTGTATGAAGAATGCAATGCCAGCTCTTTTCTAAGATTAAATTCCCTGTTCACACTTGCAATTGTTCGCCCTTCTTCCAATACCAAACGTACAATCTCTTTTTTGAATTCTGGTTTATACCGGTTTCTTGTGCTGCCTTTTATGTTTATCATTAATTTCACCTACTCTTTGCTTTAATCATTTTATCATTTCTTGTTCTTTGTATGCGTTACAACTTTATTTTACCACATCAAATATCATATATTTTCAGACAAAAGAAACGGACACCCTGACTCTATATCAAAAGAGCAATACGAGAAATCGATTTCCCTCATCCCAAATACGTGACCGAATAACAGGACAGCACAATCTTAAACATTCTTTTCCACAGAAATAACATAAGTACATTGCACTGCAATCTGCTTTAGTCAACATATTTTATCAAAAAAAGGATTTCATTTATGAACATATAGGTGTATAATTTTTTTCTGTAAGAAAGCAATAAAAGCTTTGAAAATCCGTCAGAAGAAATGAGGTAAAATATGCAGTATACGGGATATGAACTACTCTGGCTGTTTTTCGTGTATTCTTTTCTGGGATGGGTTCTGGAAACGGCCACAGCAGCAGCGAAGCAAAAGAAATTTGTTAATAGAGGTGTGATTAATGGGCCACTCTGTATTATCTATGGTATCGCGGCCGTTCTTATGAGCGTGGGGCTCCATGAGGTATCAGGGATATGGTTGTTTCTAGGAAGTATGATTTATGCCGTGACTTTAGAGTGGATCGCAGGTCATCTCATTGAGAAATATTACCATGAAAGATGGTGGGATTATTCTGAAATCCGCTGGAATCTGGACGGATATATTTGTGTTCCTATGTCCCTTGTTTGGGGAACACTTGGGTTTTTCTGCGTAAAGTGGGGAAATCTGTTTCTTGTTAAATTGTTCGGCATTGTACCAGGGCTTCTCCAAAATATAATGCTGTGGGCGCTGTGTATCGCATTGTTTGTGGATGCGTTGGCGTCTTATGTCCTGATTACGGGAAAAAGCGGATATCTAGATCGCTGGGAGGCAGCAAACAATCAGTTTGCACATGTGGCCGCACAGACTGGAAAATGGATTTCCAGACAGGTGGAAAAGCGAATTCACAGTGCATACCATGTGAAAGAACAGCTGCAACTGAATGAAGTTTTTGGAACCTTTGCAGAAGGTTGTGGTTTTTATAAGGTAGTGCTGCTGTTCTTTGCTGGCGCCTTTCTGGGAGATATTACAGAAACTATCTTCTGCCGGATTACAACAGGAGTGTGGATGAGCAGAAGCAGTGTGGTGTGGGGGCCGTTCAGTATTGTGTGGGGACTTGCCATCGCCTCAGTGACAGCTATGCTCTATAAATATAGAAATCGTTCAGATCGGTTTTTATTTTTGGCGGGAACATTTTTGGGCGGAGCCTATGAATATTTCTGCAGTGTATTTACAGAAATGGTCTTCGGTACGGTTTTTTGGGATTACAGTGACATCCCTTTTAATCTGGGAGGTAGGATTAACCTTCTTTACTGTTTTTTCTGGGGCATCGCGGCAGTAGTGTGGTTCAAATGCTGTTATCCATTTCTTTCCCGGATGATCGAAAAGCTTCCGGTGTTATTTGGGAAAATTTTTACGTGGGCCTTGCTTTTGTTCATGTGCTGTAACATTATAGTATCCTGCATGGCCCTTGTGCGGTACGACCAGCGGCAGAAAGGGGCGGCAGCAGAAAAAGAATGGCAGATATGGATTGATGAACATTTTGAGGATGATAGAATAGAACGAATCTATCCCAATGCAATCCGGGTGGATCCCTGACAGGAGACACACTCAAGTAGAAACTAAGAACAATGCTATGTTCGGTTTGCGCAACGCATAAACTTGATAACCTACTCTCCGCTTCC
This sequence comes from uncultured Eubacterium sp., assembly GCA_910584245.1. Lineage (GTDB taxonomy): Bacteria > Bacillota > Clostridia > Lachnospirales > Lachnospiraceae > Eubacterium_F. The sequence goes on along the minus strand of CAJTZF010000008.1, from coordinate 88,594 downwards.
AGCAACTCACTGCTGCCCTGCCTGGACAGAAGAAGGAGCTGGAAGCAAGACATAGGGCTTACGTGGTTCTCATCCCTGAATCATAAATCGCCACAACAGACGAATAACCCCTGTAATTTTTACAATTCGTCGCTAAGCTCTTTACTATCTTTAATTGCATTATGCAATCCTGCAAATACTTCCTCGTAACGGCAGCATTCTTTCAAGCTTATGGCAGAAACATGTAAAGTTAAAGGTATCTCCTGGTTTTCGTACAAAAACACCTCATTATTCATACGGCAAATTTTATCTGCAATTTGTTGTGCATATGACATATTATTACTTGCTGTTAAAATACAAAATTCATCTCCACCAATACGAAACGCAACATCGTCTTCCCCAGATGCCGCCGTCATACGCCGCATCTGCTCTAAAATTGCCAAATCCCCGGCTTTTCTGGATATCTCATTAATTGCTATCATATGTTTAATATCACAAAGGACAAAAAAACAGTCCTTCCTTTCCTGAAATAGATCATATAACTCACTTATATCCACATGTCTTCTCTGCATAATATAATTGTCTCCTTTCTTGGGAGGTACACGTAACCTCGGAAATAACTCTGTGAATCTCACCTCGCGAAATTCAGAAGGTTTACAGTTCCAAATTTGTTTAAATGCACGTGCGAAAGATTCGTGTGTACTATATCCATACTCCAGGGCGATATCCAAAATGGACATCCCGGGCTGCTGGGACAATTTCTTTGCTGCTAACATCATCCTCCTGCGGATGATGTATTCATGCACGGAAATATCACATACACTGCGAAATATTTTTTCGAGGGTGGATTTTGAGCAAAAACATATAACTGCAACATCCTCTGTTTTGATTTCATCACACAAATGAGCTTCTATATACTCCAACGCCGCTAATAACAGTTCTATATTCTTCATCATCCAGCCTCCTTCGATATCGTAAGATCATTATATCAAACATCCTAAAATAAAGTTTGATATTTTGAATAAATAACTTATAGACTTCCCTCACTATTCGGAGTATACTTATAAAATGTAAATATAAATAATATACACTTACACTTTTATTTATCCCCTGGAAAGGAGCATAGCTAAACATGATTATCCTCATTGCTGGCAGTACACATACGGGAAAAACAAATTTGGCACAAAAATTACTTGAAAAATATAAATATCCATATCTTTCAATGGATCATTTGAAAATGGGACTAATCCGCAGCGGTCAAACGGAGCTGACTCCATCCGATGACCGGCTTTTAACACCATACCTATGGGATATAACAAAAGAAATTATAAAAACAGCAATTGAAAACAAACAAAATCTAATTGTGGAAGGCTGTTACATTCCCTTTGATTGGAAAAATAGTTTTTCAGAGAGATATTTGACTGAGATCCAATATATTTGTTTAATTATGAGTGAACAATATATCCGCAACCACTTTGATGATATTTGTACGCATGCAAATGTCATTGAAGAGCGATTGGAAGATTATTCATATTTGAATGCAGATGCATTGATAAAAGATAATATACAAAATGTTAAAATGTGTAAGAAATATGAGCTGCCATACTGCTACATAGACAATAATTATAATGTAACGGAGGAACTTTTTTGAATAAGTATACTTTTATAAAACTCAGGGAACACGGAGAGCTTGCAGAACAAACTGCCGAGTGGTTTCATTCAAAATGGAATATTCCAAAAGCTGCATATTCAGAGAGCATATCAGAATGTTTAAAAAATAAATCCGCTGTCCCTCAATGGTATGTCGTTTTAGATGGGGAAACAATCATCGCTGGACTTGGCGTCATAGAAAATGACTTCCACAATCGAAAAGATCTGGCACCAAATGTGTGCGCTGTATATGTAGAAGAGCGCTACCGAAAACAAGCAATAGCGGGAAAAATGCTTGATTTCGTCTGTAATGATATGAACGCACAGGGCATTGATATCTTGTATTTACTGACAGACCATACCAGATTTTATGAGAGATACGGCTGGAACTTTTTATGCATGGTACGAGGTGACGGAGAAGAACAACTATCACGGATGTACATGCATCAGACGAAAAGGAGTTAGATTATCCATGATTCAATACAAAAATCTGGGAGAACAAGAAATTGACCGGGAACTTTTTCAGCATTTTATCCGCCGCCAAGTCGTGGTAAAATGCCTCCGGCGCGAAAACAATTGTTGGATAACAAAAGACGATCCGTTTATCGACGATTGGTCGGAAAAAGATTACCAAATGTTAGTGGAATGCTTAAAAAATACCGTGGTAACAGGGGGATTCGTATACGCTGCCTTCTATGATGGCTTTTTAAAAGGATTTGTTTCCGTAGAGCCTGCATTTTTTGGGAGTGAAAACCAGTACCTTGATCTTTCCAGTATTCACATATCTGAAGACATGCGGCGAAAGGGCATCGGCAAAACCCTTTTTCTTGCGGCCAAGGACTGGGCGAGAAAAAAAGGAGCAAAAAAATTATATATTTCTGCCCATTCTGCTATAGAAAGCCAGGCATTTTATAAATCGGTTGGTTGCGTCGAAGTAAAAGAGTACAACCAAAAGCACGTCGACCAGGAACCATATGACTGCCAGCTCGAATGTACATTATATTAAATAATTACTTTATATAGTTAAAATAAGTGTGCCGCATACCATCAACAAAAGGCCAGTTACAGTCTTTATATTGAGCTTTTCTTTCAGTATAAAATAAGAAAATAAAATAGTTATTACGATACTAAGCTTATCAATCGGCACAACAACACTGACTATACCATTCTGGATCGCATAATAATAGCACAACCAAGAGATTCCTGTCGAAATTCCTGAAAGAAAAATGAAAAATACTTCTTTTTTATCAAGTGCTTTTATTTGTGGACGCTTTCCTTTGACAAATACGACAAGCCATGCCATTACAAGCACTACTCCTGTCCGTATTGCCGTCGCAAGGTTAGATTGTACATTTGTTATGCCAATTTTGGCAAGAATAGAAGTTAATGCTGCAAATATAGCCGAACCACCAGCGTAGACCACCCACCATTTCCCTTGCTTCGACTTGCTTACCTGCTTCTTTTCCACCATAACATAAACCCCGGCAGTAAAAGCAGCCGTACCGATCAATTTTAATGGCAGGTGCTTTGTTTCATTAAATGCGATGATTGCGATTAGGACGACTAGCACGGTGCTCAATTTATCGACCGATACCACTTTATTTACATCCCCTATGGACAATGCCTTGAAATAACACAGCCAGGACGCGCCTGTGGCGAGTCCGGATAGCATGATAAAAAGCAATGATTTCATATCAATATTTGCAGCTGAGCTTACAGAACCATCAATGAAAACCATAATCCACGCAAATTGTAAAACAACTATTGTCCGCAATGCCGTCGCCACATCCGAATCTGTTTTTTTAATTCCACATTTCGCAAATATCGCAGTCAATCCTGCGAAACATGCGGATAATGCTGCGGCCAAAATCCACATAAACGGTCTCCTTCCCTGAATCAGAATATATTGACATAAAAAAAATAATCGTGCTATAATTAATAAAATAAATCGCCAAAAGGAGGATCACTATGCTGTTTGTTCAATATGCAAAATGCAGCACTTGTAAAAAAGCGAAAAAATGGCTTGATGAGCACGGAATTTCTTATGAGGACCGGCCCATAAAAGAGGATCGGCCTTCCGTGGAAGAACTGAAAAAATGGCATCAAACAAGCGGACTTCCACTGAAACGGTTTTTCAACACTAGCGGCATGCTATATAAACAACTGAATTTAAAGGATAAGCTTCCAACCATGAGCGAGAAAGAACAATACGAACTTCTGGCAACCGATGGCATGCTCGTGAAGCGCCCCCTAGTAATCACGGACGACATTGTACTGGTAGGCTTCCGTGAAATGGAGTGGGAACAAAACCTTCTATAAAATACATGCCGCTATATGCGATAATTCCTTTTTCGTTTCCTATATGCTACAGCTTCTTCCCTGTAAGAAGCTCATATCCTTGCAAATAGATGCTGATCGTCTTATCGACAATTTCCTGTGGCAATGTCCAGTTATGGCCTTCATTCTCTCTCAGCCAGTCTCTTGCAAGCTGCTTATCAAAAGATGGCTGTCCATGTCCCGGCTCATAACAATCTGCCGGCCAGAAACGGGAACTATCTGGCGTCAGCATCTCATCTGCAATGACTATATTTCCAGCCTCGTCCAGACCAAATTCAAACTTTGTATCTGCGATAATGATTCCCCTGTTTTGCGCATACTCCGCACATTTTTTATACAAAGTTATTGTATAATCCCGAATCTTCGCCGCATATTCCTCCCCTTTTCCAGGAAAATGCTTTTCAAGATGTGCGGCACTTTGCTCGAAAGTAATATTCTCATCATGGCCTCCTAGTTCTTCTTTCGTAGAAGGTGTGTAGATTGGCTCCGGAAGCCTGTCACACTCCCGCAAACCTTCTGGGAGACGGATTCCACATACCGTACCATTTTCTTTATAGCTTTCCCAGCCGCTTCCGGTAATGTACCCGCGCACAATACACTCGATTGGGAGCATTTCTAATTTCTTGCAGAGCATTGTATTTCCATCAAATCTATCCTGTCTAAAAAACTCAGGCATATCATTAACATCTACGGAAATCATATGGTTTGGTACAATATCCCCCGTCAGGTCAAACCAAAACTTTGACATCTGGGTGAGAACCGTACCCTTCTTTGTCACCTCATTATTTAAAACCACATCAAAGCAGCTAATCCGGTCCGTGGCAACTATAATCAGGCTATTTCCATTGTCGTAAATTTCGCGCACCTTTCCCCTTTTAATTTCCTCCATCTCTGTCTTATTGAAAATATCAAAATTCATTTTATTGTCTCCTTTCAGAATATCATCAATGCTGGCAACTAAATTTTCCATACGCTCTATTTTTGCTCTAAGCATTTTGCGCTGCATCCGAAGTATATGGTTTCTACCAAGAACCGGATTTTCCATAACCGCCTTGATTTCTTTCAAGGGAATATCAAACTCACGAAAGAACAAAATCTGCTGCAACTGTTCTAAAGCCTTATCGTCATAAAGCCGGTATCCCGCATCACTCTTATCCGTCGGCTTAAACAAACCGATCTCATCATAATAGTGAAGCGTACGCACGCTAATACCTGTAATATTTGAAATTTCCTTTACTGTCCTCATCGTGTCTGGCCTCCTGTTCTTCATATGACCACTATAATCCATGACGTAACGTGAAAGTCAATAACTTTTTTTACTTTTATAACAAATAAGGCTACAACCAATACCGTCATAGCCTTATTCAATGGATTAAACTATTTATTTTACGTTCTTCCGTTTTACTTAAATGCGTATTTCATAAATGCGTACAGACAGCGGTCCCAGCAAAAATCATCATGTCCACGTCCCGGAACCTCATAAAATACATGGTTTACTCCGAAATCGTCACATGTTTTCACAAAATTACGCATACTGTCATCCATCATATGGTCATTTTCCCCGGTAATGAAGAAGAGAAGTTTTAATTTCTCATTCAACTTTTTTGCATCCTCGCTGCTTGTGACAAAAGGCTGGTTATCGGTCTCAAATGGACCGGCCGAAAAACAGCCTACATAACTAAACAGGTCGGGATGTTTCAACCCAATCTCCATTGTCTGGGCACAACCCATCGACAAACCGCAGATTCCCGTGTGCTCTGGGCCAGTCATTACGGGATACTCTTGCTGCATATAAGGAAGCAGATTATTTATAATTTCAAATTCAAGCAGAAAATGATTCTTCCAAAAATCTGTAAGCAGCGGATTCTCCACTACATTCGGATATTCCTTATCCTCTTTGTAATTGATCACACCACTTGTGAAAACGACAATGGTATCTTCCATTAACCCTTTTGCGTAAGCATTATCGAGTACCTTATCCGCGGAACAGCCGTCATTTGTACCGCCCTTGTCTGACGTCCAGTAGTACTCATTATCTGTACCGCCATGAAGACAGAATAACAAATTATATTGCTTGCTCTTATCATATTCTGGCGGAAGCCATACCAGCGCATGACCCCTGCCAAGTGGACGGTAATCCGATGCATAATAAAAATCTGTCAGCTCTCCATGCTTGATCGTATCGTCATATTGGTCAAAACCGTCTGCCGGTGCAAATTCATCTGTCACCTGAACCCGGAACTGACAACTTATCTCTGGATTCACCAAAGAAGAAACCGTAACATTTGTGATACCCGGATATTTTGCTGTAATTTTGCCGTCATCTTCTACAGAAGCCACATAATCTTTTGAATTAGTAATACTGCAACTATGTAATGAAACATTCTGCGGCACGATAGTTGGTGTGAATGTATATGTTTCACCTATCTTCAATTGAATCGTCTCATCAGCTTCAATAGACGTAACTGGTGAGATTACTTTTACTTGGATAACGGTACTCACCTGTGTGCCATCCGTGGCACGGACCATAATATTAGCCGTCCCTTCACTGACAGGCTGCACCAGCCCTTTTTCATCTACAGATGCCACTGTAGGGTTGTCACTCATATAAGCCAGATTTTTATTGGTGGCATCTGCCGGAAGCACGGACGCATTCAGCGAAACCGGTTTTCCGATCTCCATCGTGTAGCTGCTCTGCCCTGTCACGATCTGCTGGACTTTCGTCGTTACCGGCGCCTGCGGCTGGTTCGATGGCGGAGCTGGTGTTTGTTTTGACGGATCGGCATTTTTCAATACTGTTACTTTGCACCACGCCTTTTTTGCCTTTTTCTTATAACGGGCAGTCGCAATCACCGTAGTAGATCCCCCCGATTTAGCCGTAACTTTTCCCTTCTGCGACACTGTGGCAACCTTTGGCTTTGTAGACTTCCATGATACCTTCGCTTTTGACGGCTTCACTTTCGATTTCAGTTTAATACTTTTGTTTAGCTGCAAAGACAACTTTTTTTTATTTAGCTGAACAGATAACTTTGTCTTCTTTTTTGCTGCTGCCGATGATGCAGTACTATCCAGCGCAAGCGCCGCCACAAATACAAACGCCAATGCCGGAACCATAATTAACAATCGATGTTTCATTTTAAACCCCCTTGTACATTTCATTTTTATAGATACGCATTTATTATAACAATTTTTTACGGTATACGCAATAGTTGAAATAAACGGTGAAACTTTCGTATTTTCTAAAAATAATTCTTGAAATCCTATTGTACAGGCAATATACTGTTTATAAAAGCAGGAAAATGGATACCATATTTTCCGGAAAGAAGGTAATGACATGGGGAAAATCACTATTTACAAAGACAAATTAATTTTTGAGCGGCGAGACGAGACTACTATTATTGAGCCGTATGGAAAAAACTGCCTGCGCTGCCGCTCAACGAAAAATTCAAAAATTCTAGATGAGGACTGGACACTCCTTCCCCCCGCGAGCGAACACGAATGCCAGACAGAGGGCGATGAAAAAAATGCGACGATCCGCAACGGAATGGTATCTGCTACAATAGAAGCAGGACAGCCGTGGTACGGAGGAGTCATTTCATATTACCGCAAAGACAAACAAATCCTTCACACAAAATTTGAGGGGGATTACACTGGGCGGAATGTACATACAGAGGGCGACCATTATCAGATCAAGATTATTTTCGACGCCAATAAGGGAGAACACTTTTATGGCCTGGGACAGGAGCAGGAAGACCAGTTTGACCGAAAAGGAAGCACATGTAATTTACAGCACTATAATACAAAATCCGCTATTCCTGTCATCTATTCTTCTCTCGGCTATGGCTTCTTCTGGAACAACCCCGCACCTGGGCGCTGCGAGACAACAAATAACCACACAATGTGGGTGGCAGATAGCGCATACCAGGCAGATTACCTCATATATGCCGACGAAACGCCCGCAAAGGTACTAAAAATATACAGTGACCTGACCGGATACGCACCACATTTTCCGAAGTGGGCAGCCGGCTTCTGGCAGAGCAAGCTTCGCTATGAGAGCCAGGAGGACTTGCTCGAAGTCGCACGTGAATACAAAAAAAGAGGCGTGCCAATTTCAGCTATTGTCATTGATTATTTTCACTGGACCGAACAGGGTGAGTGGAAATTTGATCCCGAATATTGGCCGGACCCGGCAGCTATGTGCAGGGAACTAAAAGATATGGGAATTGAGCCTGTCGTATCCGTCTGGCCCACGATCAACCCAAACAGTGAAAATTATGAGGAAATGAATGAGGCAAACATGCTCGTTCGCACAGAAAACGGACAATATGGGACATTTGAATTTTATGGACAACAGACGTTTATTGATGTAACCCATCCAAAAACAAGGTCCTTCGTCTGGGAGAAAGTGAAGGAACATTACTATAAATATGGAATACGGACATTCTGGCTGGATGAAGCAGAACCAGAAGTCCATCCGCAACAATATTCAAACTTAAAGCTATACGCTGGAAACGGTGCACAGACCGCTATGCTCTATCCCTATTATTATAGCAAAATGTTTTATGAAGGTTTAAAAGCTGAAGGGGAAGAGGATATTATACTTCTAACCCGTGCCGCTTATCCAGGGATACAAAAATATGGCTCTCTCGTTTGGAATGGTGATATCATGTCTACCTTTGACGCCCTCCGAATGAGTGTAAAAACCGGACTTTCTATGGCTATGAGCGGAATCTCATGGTGGAACAGCGATATTGGCGGCTTTCTTATGGGAGATATCGAAAGCGATTATTTCAAAGAGCTGGTCGTACGCTGGGCACAATTTGGTGTTTTCAGTCCCGTTATGCGCCTGCACGGCTCCCGGCTGAAAACAAAAAATCAAAAAGACCGCCATCCGGGCGTAAAAGAGCGCAGCGGCGGCGACAACGAAATATGGTCTTTTGGAGAAGAAAACTATGATATCCTGAAATCACTGGTTGAATTGCGGGAGCGTCTACGTCCTTACATATGCCATTATATGAACCAGGCATCACAAACAGGAGCCCCGATTATGCGCCCCATGTTTTTTGACTTTTATGAAGATGAGATTTGTTACACACTCGAGGACCAATATATGTTTGGGGAAGAGATCTTATTTGCCCCGATCACGGCACAAGGACAGACCGAGCGGAGCGTATACCTCCCAGCCGGAAACTGGATTAATGTAAATTCAAAAGAAGTATGTAAAGGAAACCAGCGGATCACCTGCACAGCATCTATACGGGAATTTATTGCATTTGTGCGGGAAGGCAGCGACATCATTGAATTATTTTAATCAAAGGAGATTTTGGCTATGATTTTCAAATCAATCAAAAAAGTACATGAAGGGGCTTTCGTCCATCGGTATGACATTTCTTATGAAACAAAGGATGGACGGAAAAAAATATACGAAATGATTAGCCGGAATCCCCGCATAAAAACACTTGAGGATTTACAGAAAAAAGAAGCCAATTCTGTCGTACTTATCCTTCATGACGAGAGCGGCGAAAAACTCCTTCTCAACCGGGAGTTTCGTCTCTCAATGGGCGATTGGATATACAGTTTTCCGGCGGGACTCATAGAACCCGGCGAGACGCCCGAGGAGACTGCCCGCCGGGAACTCAAGGAAGAGACTGGGCTTGATCTTGTAAATATAAAAGAAATACTACCTCTTTGCTATAGCGCTGTTGGATTTTCAAATGAGACAAATCTGTGCACCGTGGGAACGGCGGCAGGCACTTTTCAAGAGAGCAGCTCCGCAGTAGAAGAAATTGAAGCCGGCTGGTACACAAAAGAAGACGTGCGCCGGCTTCTGCAATCCTCTCTTTTTACAGCCAGGACACAAATTTACAGTTATTTGTGGAGTAAATAGGTAGAAGTTTTTTGAGTAATATGATATACTGAATCCATCTATTATTAAAAGGAGGTCACTGTTTATGAAACATTACATAAAAGCCATTTTATGTACATTTGCAGCCTTTTTTCTCGTAGGGCTTAGTCTTCTTAACGCCCCACAGTCAAATGCTGCAAATTCCTATTTGCCACACTGGGAGCACATACCGGACGGCGAGCCAAGGTTATTTGAGGATCCTGACAACCCGGGAAAATACCGTGTTTACATTTACGGATCCCACGATACAAGAAAGGACAAGTACTGCGGTTATGATTTAGTAACATGGTCGGCGCCTGTTGAAAATTTAAACGACTGGAGATATGAAGGTATTATATTTGAATCTATCGTCAATGGAGAGCCGGACGTGTTGTTTGCGCCGGATGTAGTGGAACAGAAGGATGAAAATGGAAAAAAAACATACTATCTTTATCCAAACAACCAGTCCTCCGGCCGTGGCGGAATGATCGCCAAATCAGACAGTCCCAAAGGCCCCTTCGAGGTATGCAACTGGAAAGATGAAAACAAAACAAAAGCGGACGGCGTATTAGGATTTGACCCCGCTGTATTTATCGATGATGACGGAAGGGTTTACGGTTACTGGGGCTTCCAGTCCTCTAATATGGCTGAATTAGACCCGGATACTATGTGTACCGTAAAATCTGGCTGTGAAATACTCAGAGAAAGTGATACGGGTATTGATGGAAGCGAAGGGGACAATTTCCGCTTCTTTGAAGCATCCTCCCTCCGCAAGGTCAAAGATAAATATGTATTCGTATACAGCCGTAACACAAAAGACGGGGAGTTTGGCCTTGGTGCCAGCAACTCTACACTCGCCTATGCCTATGCCGACACTCCTCTCGGCCCTTGGACGTATGGCGGCACACTTATTGACGCCCGCGCCAGAGAAACCGATGAAAACGGAAAAGCGATTTGCGCGTTACAATCCTGGGGAAATACACATGGAAGCATACTGGAAGTAAACGGGCAATGGTATGTATTTTACCACCGCTGTATTAACAACAGTATGTATTCCCGCCAGGCAACGGTAGAAGCCATTGACGTAAATGTTACGGAAGACGGTAAGGTTGAAATAAAAGAGGCAGAAGTAACATCACAGGGATTTGAGATTGATGGACTGAATCCATATAAAATGCAGACCGCCGGAAGCGCCTGTTTCCTGACGGGAGGCCCGCAAATTGAAGCTCATTATGACGAATCCAATCCGGGAAGCAATGTTATCAACATTAGAAACGGTTCCATTGTCGGTTTCAAATACTTAAACTTTGATGCGGGAAAAGGCAGCCGTGATAAGAATAAGATGGCCGTACAATTTTTACCTAAGGGCAAAAATGGAACGATTGATATTATGATAGACCGTCCTTGGGAACAAGATGGCGGTACTAAGATCGGAACAATAGAAATTTCGGCCGATGACGACAAGGACGGAGTAGTAAAGACAGCAGAAATTGATAATTTAAGTGAGATGAAAGGCAAACATGCACTTTACTTTGTTTTCAAGGGAGGCAGCGGAAACCTCTGTGATTTAAAGGCATTCCAGTTCGGTGAGGATACCGTGACAGATGAAGATGAGGGACAGGATTATGTAAAACCGGAAGAGACCATTCCACCGACACCTACTTCAGATCCGAACGCGAATACATCGGCGCCTGGTTCGTCCACAGCACCCGCATCACCAAGTCCGGAGGCCGTAAATACAACTGCCCCAAGTACAGCTCCAAATAAGACCGCTCTTTTAAAAGGCAAATCCTTTACGATTGGCAGCCTTGTTTATAAAATAACAAAGGCAGATCTCTCTGGAAAGGGAACCGTCACCGTAACTGGGGCAAAAAAGAAAACGGCAAAAAGTATCCAAATACCAGATTCTATATCTATAAGCGGAACTAAATTTAAAGTAACCGCTATTGACAAAGCAGCATTCAAAGGATACAAAAAGCTGAAAAACATAAAAATAAAGGCAACTGGACTGAAGAAGATAGGAAAACAGGCATTTAAAGGTATTTATACAAAAGCCAAATTTACAGTCCCGAAAAAACAACTCTCTAAATATAAGAAAATGCTGAAAAAAGCACAAGGAGTTACAAAAAGCATGAAAATTAAATAGTAAAGTGTAAAAAACAGGAGGAGGAATTCGCATTCCCCTCCTGTTTTTATGCTCTGTTTTAAATTTATTATTAATGATGGAATAGCCTTAAACCTGTGAAGCTCATCACAATACCGTGCCGGTTGCAAGCGTCGATGACATCCTGGTCACGAATGGAACCGCCGGGCTGTGCAATATATTTCACACCACTGCGGAATGCGCGCTCAATATTGTCATCAAATGGGAAAAAGGCGTCTGATCCAAGGGTAACATCCTTAGCATATTCTGCTAACCATGCGGCCTTTTCCTCTTTCGTAAACACTGGCGGCTTTTCTGTAAAATATTTTTCCCAACAGCCATCTGCCAGAACATCCATATAGTCCTCTCCGATATAATTGTCAATCGCATTGTCGCGTTCGGCGCGCTTCATATCCTCTTTAAATGGAAGGCCTAGTACTTGCGGCGACTGACGAAGGAACCAATTATCTGCTTTTGTTCCAGCAAGCCTTGTACAGTGAATACGGGACTGCTGTCCTGCGCCGATACCAATTGCCTGTCCGCCTTTGACAAAACACACAGAATTTGACTGTGTATACTTCAATGTAATCATTGATATAGCCATATCAATCTTTGCCTGTTCGGGGATATCCTTATTTTCGGTTACTACATTACTAAAAAACTCATCATCAATAACCAATTCATTGCGCCCTTGCTCAAACGTGATACCGAACACTTCCTTGCGTTCCAGTTCTTTCGGTACATAATCCGGATCTATTTCGATAATCGCATAATTTCCTTTTTTCTTATCCTTCAAAAGCTCCAGCGCCTCCGGCTCATATCCAGGTGCAATAATTCCGTCTGAAAACTCCCGCTTAATGATTTTTGCGGCAGATACATCACATACATCAGAAAGAGAAATAAAATCTCCATAAGAAGACATACGGTCTGCTCCTCTCGCTCTTGCATAAGCACAGGCAAGCGGCGACAACTCTCCAAGATCATCTACCCAATAAATTTTCTTCTCCACCTCACTGAGCGGAAGACCAACCGCTGCTCCCGCTGGCGACACATGCTTAAATGACGTAGCTGCGGGAAGTCCTGTAGCTTTCTTCAACTCCTTCACGAGCTGCCAGCCGTTAAAGGCGTCAAGGAAATTGATGTAACCTGGTTTTCCATTTAACACCTTAATAGGAAGCTCTCCTTCCTCCATATAAATTCTCGAAGGTTTCTGATTTGGATTACAACCGTACTTTAATTCAAGTTCTTTCATGATTTTCCTTCCTTTTCATTTATTTTTATTTACAATTTTGGAGCGGTATTCTCCTGTAGCAATATCAATGTAGCGGACAAAAAGAGATACTTTATTGTCCTCATTTAAGCTATTCCATAACATATCGACAAAGATCTCCATGTCATCGGCAATCTTCACAAGTTTTGGTTCTCCCTGAAAACTCGGAAGCGGGTTTCCATCACATTGATACGTATGTATAAAATGTCCCTCACCCGCAGCTGGGTTGCTATATGCAAATGTAAACCGGTTACAACAATCTGGATTTCCATTATTACTTTTTAGAATGGACATCGCATAATTATACTCTCCATTTTCCACATGCATAATACCAGAAATACGTGGCGTATAATTTGGTCCATCCGGTTCAAACTCCCTGGTACGAAGTGCCTGCTCAAATGTTTGCTGCCGGTCCATCAACTCATAAATCGTATCTGTCTGATCCCCATTCGTCACGATCGTTTTATTTCCCAATACCCGAACAGGTGAATAAATAATCAAACTCGGGTCGCTCAGCTTTGACGGATCAAACGCCTGGGTGCGGATTCCCTCTCCATCCTGTACAAAAATACGGTTTCTGCTATTTTCACTGCGGCCCATAATAAAATAGGCAGTAACAGCATACTTTCCATTTGGAGATTTGCCAATGACAATCCCGCGGCCTGGATACGCATTCTCTTTCAATTCCTTTTCCAGTGATAACATCTGCATACACACTCTCCTTTTCAAATAAGTTTCTTTTAAACGCTTAGTCATGATGTTTCATTTCCAGCATATAATATTTTTGACTTAAATGCAACCTTTTTCCTCTTTTATTCTTTATATAGTTGCTACTTCCTATTTAATTGTGTTATAATATTTGTGCAAAGGCGATTGAAAATTTAGAAAGGATGATAAAAATGGCTGGTTTTTTTGACAAAGTATCTGATGTGATAAACAATACGGCAAATGAGATTTCTGATAAAGCAAAAGAAATTTCTGAAGTTTCCTCTCTCAATGTGCAAATACGGAGCCAGGAAAAAATAATCGAAAGCACCTATCTGGAAATAGGAAAAACTTACTATGAATCGCATAAAGACGCTACGGAAGATGATCTATATGAATTGATAAGTAAAATTACGGCTGCAAAAGAAACTGCCGACCACTTAAAAGAAGAAGTAGCAAACATAAAAGGTAAATAAGAAAAAGGCGGTATGGATTTCGATTCCTGCCGCCTTAAATAATAATCTATTTTAAATCAAACTAACATTTCGTAAAAAAATCCCGCTCTCTTCTTTGTCTGCGCCTGCGCCCCTTTTTAAATCTGCGGCGGTTCTCTGTTGTTTTCTGATATTCTCTTATTTTAAACAAACATACAATGCTAATGCCGATAACACATACAGAAAGAACAATTAATATAGCGATTTTTTTCCAGGGCAGAGGTTGTTTATTTGCTATTTCTACCGCTTCGTCAAACCACTTGCTCATATCAATGCTGTCCTTCAAAGTAGGTGAATCGTTTTTTTCAAAATAAATATTAGACGACCCGACTTCTTGTCCTTTATATGTGTATGAAAGTTTTCCAATAATCTTTCTTCCATTTTCCTCTAATGCATTGTCATAATATTCGATTTTTTTCTCAGCCTTATCTATTGTGACACCTTTTGGAAGAATAAGTCCCGCATCCTCGTCAATGTGCAGACTACTCGTATTTTTGCTGTAAAAAGGACTAAAATTCGTAAACAAATATTGTTCATTTACTTCACTTGCCGCATGGTCAGCTATCTTTACTTTATGATACTTTTCAAAACAATAATTAAAAAGTTTTGTCGTATCTGTGTACGCATTTGGCTCCATCCACACGGAATTATCGCATTTCATAACGGTACATACAAGCTCCATATCCCCCTTTTTGGCAAAGGTCACAAGCGTATTCCGGCTCTTCGAAGTATAACCGGTCTTTCCTCCCTCACAATACTCATATTCATATTGAGGATAATCCGCAGGATTAATCATCTTATGATGGTTGGCAAGAGGTTCATTTTTACCTCTTTTATTTTTATTTGTCTTCGACATAACATAGGTTCTCGTTCCCGCGATTGTTTTAAAATCACTGTTACGAATTGCGGCCCGCCCGATCAGGGACATATCGTAGGCAGTTGTATAATGATCTTTTTTCCAAAGACCATTTGTATTAGCAAAATGCGTATTTTTACAACCAAGCTGCTTCGCTTTCTGATTCATTTTATTTACAAAGGCATCAATGCTCCCTGAGACGTGTTCGGCCACACCGTTACACGCTTCATTCGCAGAGGCAAGCATAACTGCATAAAGACTTTCTTCCATATTAATGCGTTCGCCTACCTTGATACCCGCATTCGAAGCTCCCGATTCCCAATTTGAAAATGCGTTATCCGTGTATGTGACTTCTTCATCCAGTGAACAATTTTCAAGTGTGACAAGCGTCGTCATTATTTTTGTAATACTTGCTGGATATTCCTTGCGGTTCATATTTTTTTCATAGAGTACGGCGCCAGACTGGACGTCTATCACACATGCTGTCTCTGAAATAATGTTTGGTTTCGCCGCCTGGGCTGTTACAGAAACAGTACCCGCCGCCATGAACATACATATACTTGCTATAATTATGTTTACATACTTTCTTCTGCCTAATCTCATTTTTCCACTACTCCATTTCTGTTCTTTTCTATATTACTTTCGTAATCATAACATCCCGTGCCCTAGATAAATCTATATATCTGCCATCATCGAGCATGACAATCGGTTTGGACAATTCGTCCCGGTTAATTAAAACTACCTTCCCAGTCATGTCATTATTTAAAACAACCTTATGCTGCAAATATGTATTTGCCATACTATTTAGCAGAGGCACAAGAAAAATCGGATTAAACTGATTTTTTCCGTCCTCCTCAAAAATTTGAATAACCTCAAAGGGACTCATCCCTTTTCGGTAAACCCGGTTTGCCGTCATTGCCTCATACACGTCCGCAATTGCCGTAATTGCTGCATATGGATCAATTTCCAAAACGGTAAATCCAAATGGATAACCTTTCCCATCGCATCTCTCATGATGAAGCAAAACTGCCCGCTTGACTGTTTCTGGTATCTTCTT
The DNA here is from genome assembly GCA_910584245.1 of uncultured Eubacterium sp. Taxonomy (GTDB): domain Bacteria; phylum Bacillota; class Clostridia; order Lachnospirales; family Lachnospiraceae; genus Eubacterium_F. The sequence continues at coordinate 72,219 of CAJTZF010000008.1, read as the reverse complement.
ATCTTTTAAACTCTCATATCCACGCATAGGATGCTGCTTAATATGCTCGTACTCATGGTCTGTCAGGCCGGAAGGCTTTCTCAGCACCTTTCGGTCAATTTGCAATTTCCCCACATCATGAAGAAGTCCGCACATAATCAGATGCTTTTTTTCCGTGCCATCCATCGACAGCCAATCAGCAAACACACTATTAATCATAGCTACATTTAAGCTGTGCCGGTATGTCTCATCATCATAACCTTTAATACAGTGAAGCATATCAAATACATGGTATTTACTCCTCGACTTAAATACGAGTTTGTCTACCTCCTCAATTAATTGATCGGAATTGATTTCCCCATCTGCTTTTAAAAGCTGATTCATATTTTTTGAAACTACATTTGTAGTTAAGTCATAATCTTTCTTAAATTCCAAAAATTCTTGTTTCTCCTGCTGTGTAAAAATATTGTCCTCCAGGTCATCCTCATCTATTTGATTCATCCTTACATCATCTTCATATACGGGCACGCTTAAAATGCCAAACAATGTAATTCTCGTGATAACCCTCTCGTCAATAACATAATCCTTTGGAATCAACAATTGATTATTCCTCGTATAAACATCTCTCGCCACAATCGTACCGGGAACGAGATTGCTAACTGGAACAGTAATTATATCCTTCTCCATCATTTGATCACCATTTCCAGATTCATGTATACTATTTCGTTCTACCATCTATAATCATACACGATTTGAATCATTTTTCCAACTATTTTATTAAATTTTTCGGATTTTCTTGTTTTTTTTCTCTCTTATGCTAAAATAAGTGAGGATAAACTTGCGCATACCGATGTATGCAGAAATGAGGATAATATGAGATTACGAAATATAAAAGGGGCAGAACAATTCATTGCTGACAGTAAATACGTCATTCAAAATCCGGAAGACTACCTTGGAAAATGGAATACATTTTTTGAAAATGACCATCCCCTTCATATTGAAATTGGTATGGGAAAGGGAAAATTTATTCATACGCTTGCCAGTCAAAATCCTTCCGTCAACTATCTCGGCATTGAAATGTACTCCAGCGTGCTGTACCGGGCCATTGAAAAACGGCAAGAAATGGATCTGCCAAATTTATATTTTATCCGTATGGATGCAAAAAATCTCTGTGATGTATTTTGCAATGGCGAAGTGGATCGGATTTACCTGAACTTTTCAGATCCTTGGCCCAAAGAACGACATGCCAAGCGAAGACTGACCTCTCCTCTTTTTCTTGAACGCTATCACATTATTTTAAGTAAGAACGGTACCATATGTTTTAAAACGGATAACCGAAATTTATTTGACTACTCGGTAGAAACGATAGAAAATACATCTTCGTGGAAGCTCAAAGATGTGTCATACGATCTGCACAACAGTCCCTACGCAGAAGAAAACGTGATGACAGAATACGAAGAGAAATTTTCATCAAAAGGTATGCCTATCCATCGCCTGGTAGCATATCGGTAATTGTATCATATAGTAAAGAAAAAGAGTTTTTTATGAAACAGGTTAATCGAATCGTTCGGAATTTTTTTATGGGAAAACCGAGTCTTTGCAAGACAATTCATCGAATTGCAGACTCTACCTGCTACATTATGAAGCTGCTCAATATTAAATAAGCGCCGGCTATCCGACGCTTATTTTATGCCGGGTCAACTGCTTTTGTCCTCCAGCTTCTCAATCATTTTTACTTTCATTTTCTTTTCCATAATAACAGATAAAATATGCATAAGTGCAGCTACAGTTGGAACTCCAAGAAACATACCAAGAACTCCGAAATAAGCGCCCCCTACCGTAATCCCGAAAATAACCCAGAGAGGCTTAATGCCTGTGAGATCACCTAAAATCTTTGGCCCAAGGTACAAACCGTCAAACTGCTGAAGAACAAAAATCATGACAACATAAATGATAGCATACTTTGGCTCGATAACGAGATAAATTATCACTCCGGGAATCGCCCCTATAAATGGGCCAAAATACGGTATCATGTTAGTCACCCCTACAATCAGGCTTAGTAGCATAGCATAGGGTAAACCTATAATGGACATAACAATGAGTGACAAAATACCTATAATTAAAGAATCAATCGACTTACCATACAAAAATCCGTTAAATATACGGTTACATTCGCAAAATGTGCTCCATATCGTCGGTGCATTTCTCTTACTCGTAAACACGTAAATCATCCTGCGTATTTCCTTTTTAATTTTATTTTTGTCAAGAATAATATAACAGGAAATCACAACAGCAAAAATAATATTTACAAGTCCTGAAATAAAGGAAGCAGAAATATTATACAAATAAGGGAATACAAACTTCGCAAAATCTGTGCCATACCCGAATACATCTGCTGGGACTACTTGCTGGATAAACCTGCTAATTTCCCTCATCGGTAAAAATGGATATTTCTCCTGAATCTCTCTCGAATGGTTGACAATATAATAATAACCATTGCCGAGTGATTTCGTCAGCTCCTTTACGCTTTGTGAAATTTGTGGAACAATATATACAATCACTATCACTGTAAGACTAAGTAAAATAAGATACGAAACTGCCACACTTACATATTTACATAGTTTTTCACTCCGGCCTTTAAAAATAACCGTATAAAACCAATTATTAATGCTATTTACCATCGGATTAATCAAAAATGCAAGTACAACACCAAATACAAATGGCATTAATACTTTAATTAACCTGCCAAATTCATAAGTCACCGTTTCCCAATTTAAAATAATAGCGATCACTGCTGTACAAACACCGATAATAAGCATCAATGTACCTGCATTGGATAACAATGCTTTTAAAAAACTTTTAATTTTTTGATTTGTATTCATATCTTTATTCATATCGAGTCCTTTCTAAGATGCATCGTATTTACATTATTCACAATTTCTTAACAGTTTATATAAATTTTATATTTTTTCCCTTGCTTTTTTGCATATTCTATTATATAATAAGTATTGCAAATTAGTTAAGCGCCTTTAGCTCAGTTGGTAGAGCACCTGACTCTTAATCAGGGTGTCTGGGGTTCGAGCCCCCAAAGGCGTATCCCGAGTCCTTGTTTGGCAGACCTGCAACTGCTGGGTAAGGGCTTTTTTTATGTTATTTGTGTTTTAAAACTTATATAGTACAACGGATATTTCTTTTACATATTCATATCCGTTGTACTTATTTTTTCTATTTATAATGCGCGGTTTCCTTTTGCACTTTCCAGAGCCTTTCTCTCTTCCTCGGACAATTCAACAAAAACTTCACCTTTTTTTACTTCTTTAATATAGGTATAACAGCCTTCACTGTTTGAATGCATAGAGTTCAGTATAAAACCATCGTCATCCTTTGTAAGCAATGCAAGAACAAAACTTAATGTACCGCCAATTTCCTTAAACGCATCATACTTGACAATTCCTATCTTCTGATATGTTCTCATAAGATTGAGATCAATCTCATTGAGATGTCCACTTATCCTTTTCAGCTCATCATTGATATAATCCATATTCTGAAATTTGTTGTGGAAAACTTCCTCTAAACTTTTTCCTTCCTTATCCCTCATAAAATACATATATCTTGTATTTAACCTACTGATCTTAACAAGCAACACAATAAGCATAATCACTAAAAAAATAGTTATAGCTGCCAGTGTCAAAATCACCATATCTGAATCAATTCCAAAGTCTTTAAAATGAAACATTTTTATCTCTCCTATCGAATATTCATACTAATTATTAAGTAGTGCAACGATTTTCTCCAAATCTTCCGGTGTATAGTACTCAATTTCTATTCGACCTGCTTGTTCGGATTTTCTGTTTATTGTCACCTTTGTCCCGGTAATAATCTTCAATTTTTCCTCCAGATCCCGATAAACAAAATCGTTTTTAAGTTCTTCCCTTTTTCTTTTCGGATTACTCTCCTTTCCCATTGCCTTAATTAACTTTTCTGTTTCTCTCACACTAAGTTTTTCATCAAATATTTTCATCGCCATTTCATATTGCAGTTCCGCATCTTTAATAGCTAAAAGAGCTCTCGCATGTCCGCTCGAAATGTTTTCCTCAATAAGCATATTTTGTACCCGTTCATCCAGCTTCAATAACCTCAGGGAATTTGTAATAGCTGTTCGACTTTTGGATACTCGCTCCGCCACCTCATCCTGTTTTAAATTATATTCCTGAATCAATCTCTGATATGCCGTCGCTTCCTCCACCGGATTTAAATCTTCCCGCTGAATATTTTCAATTAAGGCTATCTCCATAATTTCCTGGGGGGAGTAATCCTTTACCACCACAGGAACCTTTTTCAAACCCGCTAGCTTCGCCGCGCGCCATCTTCTCTCTCCAGCAATTATTTTGAAATAACCATCTTTTTTTGTCACAACAAGAGGCTGGACAATTCCATGCTGCTTGATAGACTCTGACAATTCAATCAAAGAATCTTCATTAAATAATTTTCTAGGCTGCTCCTTATTTGGTTCTATACTATTGATATCAACCATTTCTTCTGATTTTACAACAGTTGAAACTGGCTCTTCCACCTTCTTACTTGGTATCAACGTATCCAATCCCTTACCCAATCCCGTCTTTTTTGCCATCACTTAGTCATCCCCTCTTTCTATGATCTCCTCCGCTAATGCCCGATACGCCTTGGCACCCGTGGATTTACTATCATAAATACTGATGGGAAGACCATAACTGGGAGCTTCTGCAAGACGTACGCTTCTCGGTATTATCGTATTATAAATCCTTTGGTTCAAATTTTCCCTGACATTTTCAATTACCTGTAAGGATAAATTTGTCCTTCCATCATACATAGTAAATACAACGCCATCTATATCCAACCTGGAATTTAATCGATCTTTCACAAGATTAATCGTATAAATTAATTGGCTCAATCCCTCCAGCGCATAGTATTCACACTGAATGGGAACAAGTACTGCATCTGCTGTTGTCATAGAATTAATTGTAAGTGAATTCAGCGATGGTGGACAATCAATTAAAATATAATCATAGTTTTGTTTTTCATTCTCAATTCTTTTTGACAAAATATAATTTCTATCTTCCATATCTAATGTCTCAATTTCCACACCAGCTAAATTTACATTTGCAGGTAAGACATCTAAATTCTCTAATACATTTCTTTGTACACATTCCTCAAATGTATTTAGTCCTACCATCAACTGATAGACCGTAAATTCTAATGCATCCTTCTCAACTCCTAAACCACTTGAAGCATTTCCCTGTGGATCTAAATCAATCATTAATACTCGTTTACCCTTTTCAGCGATTGCGGCTGCAAGGTTTATTGTTGTTGTTGTCTTACCAACACCACCTTTTTGATTGGCAATTGCAATAATCTTATTCTTCATACTATCCTCATTTCTACAAAGCAAAAGCTAGCTTTTTTCTTTTCATACAATTTCATTATACCACCATATGAATATATTTGCCAGCATATTATTATTAATTTTCAATGAAACGAATGTTTCACGTGAAACATTAAAGAGGATACTTTTTAGGCTTACCTGCTTTGCGAGGATATTTGTTCGGAGTATGTTCAAACTTACATATATTTAAAAGATTTCTCTGAAAATTATCTTCATTTGCTAGTTGTAGGTTTTCTACAAATTTACACTTTAAAACATGTAAAGCATTTTCTCCCTCCTTTATTTCCTGTTCTACTTTTCTACTTTTATATAAAAGTAAACTTCCATCTACCTTTATAAATGGAGAGCAATATTCTAAGAGCAATGATAGCGGCGCTACTGCTCTCGAAACACAATAATCAAACTTCTCACGATATGCTTCATTTTTTCCATATTCCTCTGCTCTTCCATGTATCAATGTTACATTTTTTAAATCCAATTTATCTACTAATACGGATAAAAATTCAATTCGTTTATTTAGTGAATCCAATAAAGTAAATTGTGCATCTGGCAATAAAATAGATAACGGTATACCTGGAAAACCAGCGCCTGTTCCCACATCTATTATATTACTTTTATTGAATTTCTCTTTTGAATACACTTTTAATAACAAGCAACTATCTAAAAAATGCTTCTTTACAATTTCATTATATTCAGTTATTGTAGTCAAATTTATTTTTGTATTCCATTCAAGTAGTAAATGATAATAAATTTGTAACATATCTACCTGATTATGTTGTATATCTATCCCATAGTTTGAAAATATTTTTTGCATTTATAACGTTCCTCTACCCCTCTAACGTTTCACGTGAAACATTGTACTTTTCTAAATAAACTAACAATACTGAAATATCCGCTGGAGATACTCCCGATATTCGCGCTGCTTGCCCAACTGATTCTGGCCTTATATCCGCCAACTTTTGAATAGCTTCTTGCCGTAAACTCTTTATCAATGAATAATTAATAGATGTTGGTATTCTTTTCTTTTCCAATTTTTTAAACTGCTTTACTTGTTTTAGCTGCCGTTCAATATATCCTTCATATTTTATATTAATACTTACCTGTTCACATACTTCCTCTGATAACTCAGGACGGTCTTTATCTAATGGTGCGATAACATTATAATTTAACTCGGGACGACGAATCAATTCAGCGAGCGTAATACCACTCTGCAATGGAGTACTATTATGTTCACGCAATAACTTCTGCACAGTCTCTCCTGCTCCAATCGACGTTCTTTTTATCCGTTTTATTTCTTCCTCTATTTGTGCTTGTTTTTCCACTAGTCTTTCATATCTTGCTTTATCAATTAATCCGATATCATAACCGATTGGAGTCAATCTCAAATCTGCATTATCCTGTCTCAGCAATAACCGGTACTCAGCTCGAGAGGTCATCATACGATAAGGTTCATTTGTACCCTTTGTCACAAGATCATCAATAAGTACACCGATATACGCCTGGGAACGATCTAATATTATTTCTTCTTTTCCTTGCATCTTTCTAGCTGCATTAATACCTGCTATCAATCCTTGAGCTGCTGCTTCCTCATATCCCGAACTGCCATTTGCCTGTCCTGCACTATACAATCCCTCAACTTTTTTTAATTCTAGTGTCGGTTTACATTCCAGAGAATCAATACAATCATATTCAATTGCATAAGCATTTCTTACAATCGTTGCATTTTCTAACCCCGGAACTGTACGATACATTTCATACTGAACATCCTCTGGCAGTGAACTTGACATCCCGCCAATATAAACTTCTGATGTGTATAAGCCCTCTGGTTCAATAAAAACCTGATGTCTATTTTTATCCGAAAAGCGCACTATTTTATCTTCAATAGAAGGACAATATCTCGGACCTGTCCCCTGAATCATACCGGAATAAAGTGGTGAACGATCAAGGTTATCTCTTATAATATCATGTGTCTCCTCGTTTGTATAAGTCAACCAGCATTTTATCTGTTCTCTTTCAATATCTTCTCTGCTATTTGTAAATGAAAAAGGAACAACTTTCTCATCCCCATACTGCGGTTCCATCTTCGTATAATCTACTGTATTTCCATCTATCCTGGCTGGGGTTCCCGTCTTAAACCTTCGTAATGAAATATCAAATCGTTTTAATGATTCAGACAAATGATTTGCAGCCATCAAACCATTTGGTCCCGTATTCGTATATACTTCACCAGTAATACAACGTGACTTCAAATAAGTACCTGTGCACAAAATACAAACCTTACACGTATATATTGCTCCTGTAAAAATCTTTACCCCTCTTATTCTTCCATCTTCTATTATAAGATCGGTCACTTCAGCCTGCTTTATTTGAATATTTACATTATTTTCCAATATTGAACGCATCCGGTCACTATACGCTTTTTTATCTGCTTGCGCCCGTAAAGAATGTACAGCAGGCCCCTTCGACTGATTCAACATCTTACTCTGTATAAAAGTGGCGTCAATATTTTTTCCCATTTCACCGCCAAGTGCATCAATCTCTTTTACTAAATGGCCCTTTGAAGAACCGCCAATATTTGGGTTACAGGGCATGAGAGCAATACTATCCACGCTGACAGTGAAAATTACTGTTTGAAAACCAAGACGCGCCAGCGCCAATGCGGCTTCACATCCCGCATGTCCCGCCCCTACAACTACTGCATCTTTTTGTATCGTAAGACTTTTTTGCATCCTATTCACCTCATCATCATGATTTATTTTCCCATACAAAATTTTCGGAAAATCGTATCCACTAAATCATCATCCACACTTTCTCCAATCACAGCTCCAAGACTTTCATATGCGCTCATCATATCAATAGTATAAAAATCTTCACCCAATTGAAGTTCCATACTCTCCTTCACATGTAGTAAACTTTTATAACTGTCGGCAATTGCCTGTTTCTGTCTCTCATTGGTAATATAGACTTCGTCATTAAAGGAAATATGCCCCATATAAAACTGTTCTTTCACATACTCTTCCAGCTCTCTTCTTCCACTACCTGTTTTAGTTGAAAAAGAAAGAATTTTTTTATCTGTATATTTCATAAGCTGCTGTGCTGTTACTTTCACATTAAGGTCATTTTTATTTAATAATACAATCGCATTACTTTGTGAAATTTGATTTAAAAGCTGAATATCTTCTTCTGTCAATTCACTGCTTCCATCAATTAGTAATAAACACAAATCTGCCTGCAGCATATTTGTCCTCGCCTTCTCTATTCCTATCTTTTCAACAGGATCTTCTGTGTCATGAATTCCTGCTGTATCTATAATATGAAGCAAAATATCACCGAGACGTACATCTTCCTCCAAAGTATCTCTTGTCGTCCCAGGAATATCTGTTACAATAGCCCGCTCCATACCAAGCATTGCATTCAATAAAGAAGACTTTCCAACATTTGGCCGGCCGGCAATAACTGTCCGGACTCCTTCTTTTATAAGCCTTCCGTTTTCATAATTATCCATCATTTGTTTCAAATCATTGATACAGTGTTCTACATCTTTTTCCAGCTGAGCTGAAAAATCTTGAATATCAATATGCTCTGGATCATCCAATGCCGCCTCAATAAATGCGACATCATTTATAATTGTATCACGGATTTCAACAATTTTATATTTAATACTGCCATTCAACTGGCTGAACGAACTCTCTCTCGCATATCTGCTTTTTGATTCAATCAAATCCATCACGGCTTCTGCCTGTGACAAATCTATTCTACCATTTAAAAAAGCGCGCTTCGTAAATTCTCCCGGCTCTGCCATGTGTGCCCCGGTTGACAAAATTAAATCAAGAATTTCACGACATATAAAAATACCGCCATGACATTGTATCTCCACAACGTCTTCTCTCGTATAGCTATTCGGCGCGCGCATCAATAATACGAGAACTTCATCCACCTTATTTCCAGTCTTATCCACAACATAACCATAATGTACAGTATGGCTTTTACAATCCGATAGTTTTTTATGAGAGAAAGAAAGTATTTGTTCTGCGCACTCGACTGCCTTCTCCCCACTGATTCTAATAATACTGACCCCGCCACTTATCGAGGAAGTGGCTATAGCAGCAACGGTATCATGAAAAAACATAAATAACCTTACCTTTCAAAAAGGCTGAATCCATCAACCACGGATTCAGCCTCACAATCATATATCATTCTTCTTTTTCTTTCTGGAAATACTCTTTGTTTCCATGATTATCATTTTTGTTATAAGACTTGCGTCTATTATTATAATTATTGAAATTATTTTTTCTGCGATAGTTATTGTTTCTACGGGGCGGCATATTCGCATATTCCTTTGAAACCGTAACTACTACCTTCCGAAATGGCTCTTCACCCTCACTGTACGTCTCAATATATTTATCATTTTGAAGTACTGCATGAATAATTCGTCTCTCGTACGGATTCATTGGTTCAAGATGCATTGGCTTACGTGTCTTTTTTACTTTACCTGCAATATTTTTAGCAAGATTTTCAATCGTTTCCTTACGGCGCTGGCGATAATTTTCGGTATCCATCTTTATTTTCACATAATCTTCTAAGTCTTTATTCGCCACAAGGGAAGTTAAATACTGGATCGAATCTAAAGTCTGTCCCCGTTTTCCAATTAAAAGACCCATATCCTCGCCTTTTAATTCAATATCCATCTCACCTTCCTCTTCTTTATACTCAATAACAAGCTCTACTTCTATTCCCATACAAGAAAAAAGTTTATTCAAAAAATTTGTAACGATTTCCTGTACACTTTCTTTTTTACACACCCGAATTTTAGCGGGTTTGCTAAACATTCCAAGAAAACCATTACTCTCTTTTTCAATTACTTCATATTCAACCTGATCACTTGTAGTTTCAAGCTTAATCAATGCCTCTGTCAATGCCTCATCAACAGTTTTGGCAGTAAATTCATACCAATTTGACATATTTATTCCTCCATTCTGTCAGAGCGGTATCCGCACTATTTTTCACTATTATCCTTTTTTCCCGACAACATATGGGCATATCCTGCTATACTGCCCGGCTCTATATTCTGATTCACTTCTACTGATTTACCTGCTGTCTCGGAAGATGAAGGATTCTGATACTCTGATACTGATTTAATAGAGCTTGTCCTCTTCTTGGAATATAATTCCATCTGTTTATTTCTCTCTTCCAGCTTCTTATTTTTCTTTGCGGCCTTTTCTTTATTCATCTCTATTAATTCTTCAAGCGGAATTTTATCTACATGGCGATTAATAAAATATGCCTGTACAATACGGAAAATTGAACTAGTTATCCAATAAATACCAATACCAATATTAAGCGTCATACAAAAAAATCCAGACATAAAAGGCATAAAATAATTTATCATTTTCATGCTTGATGCCATTGAGTCTTCCTGCTGGTTCTTCTTCTTATCCGTTTTAACCTGAAGCATTTTTGTATTAATAAACTGAAAAACAACTGCCAGAACAGGAATAAGATAAGCAAATTTCGTCACCTTTGCATATTCAGACGGCGTTTGTGACACATCCAGTCCTAAAAACATACTAGCACCCTCCTGTGCAAGAGACGGCGCATATGTTTTAATCTCCCTTATAACTCCATACAAAATATATAAGATCGGCATACTAATTAACAATGGCAGACACCCGCCAAAAGGACTAACGCCATACTTCGTATAGATAGCCTGTGTCTCCGCATTCATTTTCATCACGGAATCATTATCCTTTTTTCCCTTGTATTTTGCCTGAATTTGCTGAATCTCTGGATTTATCTTGCTCATAAGCCGGGACGACTTCTGCTGTTTTGCATTCAAAGGAATCATCAATGCATAAATGATAATTGTAAATAAGATAATACACAATCCAATATTATGGATACCAATTGTATGGAAAACAGCCCAGTCAATGCCTTCCATTATCCATCCGAAAAGTGTATAAAGCCAATCAAACAATAATTCTACCTCCATTTTTTTACCAGAATGCCATACGTATACAACCGCAATTGAAAATAATCAAGGAACCGGATCATAACCTCCTTTGTGAAAAGGATGGCATCTCAAAATTCTTTTCACAGCCAAAAAACCACCTTTCCACGCACCATACTTTGTAATTGCCTGAATCGCATATTCAGAACAACAGGGAGTATAAATGCAGGTTGGCGTTTGTTTTAACGGTGAAATAAACTTTTGATATATTTTCAATAACAATAAAAAAAATGTCTTCATTTTAAAATTCCATGTAATTTGCACAAATGGCATACTGCACTGTCGATTTCCTGAAAGCTCCTGCCCTTTGCCGCATTTCTGGCAATAATTACTATATTGCAGCCTTCTTTCAATCGTGCGTCATTTTTTCGAACTGATTCTCTTAATAATCTGGTGACCCGATGACGCACGACACTATTACCAACTTTTCTGCTCACAGAAAATCCATATCGATTTGGACCATCCTCCCGCTTTACTAAAACCATCACCAGATATTTGTTTGCCTTAGATTTACCATCTTTGTAAACCTTTTGGAATTCCGAATTCTTTCCCAATTTTCCAAACACAATCTTTATCCTCACAAGAGAAGAAAAAGCCACAACATCTTTGTGACTTTGCACAATACCGCATTACGCAGATAATTTCTTCCTTCCCTTCGCTCTTCTTCTGGAAAGCACCTTCCTACCATTCGAAGTTCTCATTCTTTTACGGAAACCATGTACACGCGCCCTGGATTTCTTTTTTGGCTGAAATGTCATTTTCATATCGTCACACCTCCTTTTTGTTATTAAATCCGTATCAAGCCTAATTATAGTATTGAATTGATGAATAGTCAAGCAAAATATTCAAAGAAAATTGTAAATTTGCAAATAGCCATTGAAAAAACTATCGTTTTGAGGTAAAATATAGTGGTACGTTTATACCCTTATTTTCAATTTTGACGAGTTAGGCAGGTTTTTTCATGGAAAACAAGATAAAGGCGCAATGGAGCAGCATTATTTCTTATTTAAAAGAAAAAAGTGGGATTACTGGACCAGCAATCCGCACATTTATAGAACCATTAGAAATTATTTCTTACGAAGATAATGCCGTCACATTTAAAATTAATAAAGATACACAGGGAGATTGTATTGACATACTCAAATCGAGATATGATATTCACATCAAAGTAGCAATTGAAGTTGTGACTGAAAAAGAAGTCGACACAAAATATGTTTATGAAGCGGATACTATTTCTACATATATAAAGGAAGAAAATCTGACAGATCGGTACCCTTATTTGAAATCCGGTCATTCCTTTGATACCTTTGTCATCAGCAGAAGCAATTCGATGGCACATGCCGCCGCAGTTGCCGTTGCAGAAGCGCCTACCTCACAAATTTATAATCCGCTTTTTTTATATAGCAATTCCGGACTTGGCAAAACTCATCTGATGCACTCCATTGCTAGACACATTCTTGAGCATCACCCGGAGTTAAACGTTCTTTACACGACGAGTGAAGATTTTACGAACCAGGTAATCGAAGCCATTCGTACCAATAAGAAAAAGGGAGATACCGCAGCCACGACAAATCTGCGGAAAAAATTTCGAAACGTAGACGTGTTGCTTATTGATGATATTCAATTTATCATTGGAAAAGAATCGACCCAGATTGAATTTTTCAATACGTTTGAAGCCCTGTATCAAGCAAATAAGCAAATTGTAATATCCAGTGATAAGCCGCCAAGGGATATGGACCAGCTCGACGAGCGGTACCGTTCCCGTTTCAACTCAGGCCTTCCGGTCGATATCCAGCCCCCTGATTATGAGACAAGCATGGCGATCCTAAAAAATTACCAGGAAAATGAATCCGTAAAGCTTGAAGATAAAATTTTAAGTTATATCGCTACGAATATAAGATCAAATATTCGTGATTTAGAGGGCGCATATAAAAAAGTGATATTCCTCTCAAAGCTCACGCATCAGGAAATCACTCTTTCACTGGCAGAAGATGCTTTAAAAGACATTATAAAACCAGATGCCAGAGAAATATCGGTTGACTTTATCGTTCAAATTGTAACCGACCACTTTAATCTGACCGAAGACGCAATTGTCTCCAAAAGAAGACAAAACAGTGTTGTAGTTCCCAGGCAAATTTGTATGTACCTGTGCAAGGAATTAACAGACTTATCCACAACTGATATTGGAGAGAAGCTTGGAAAACGGGATCATTCCACAGTTATACACGGTTATACCAAAATTAAAGAAAAACTTAAAGTTGATAACAGCCTTCAAAACACGATTGATGTGCTGATGAAAAAACTTAACCCTTGACGCCCTATTGGTTGTCCCACATTATCAACACTGCATCCAATGTATCTAAAGAGGTTATTATTTGGCTTCAAGTGCTTTATATTAAGCGTTTTATTTAGTTTTAAACAAATTAACCGCCCTTAATACTACATAATACTAAATTTAAATGTTATATTTATATGATTTCCACATGAAAGGGGATGTACGCTACATGAAATTCACATGCAATAAATCTGATATGAATGAAGCAATCAATATTGTATTAAAAGCAGTACCGGGAAAAACAACGATGCCAATTCTTGAATGTGTAGTTATTCAAGCGCTCGAGGAGGAGTTAAAGCTCACTACAAATGATATGTCGCTAGGCATTGAGACAAGAATTACTGCGCATGTGGAAGAAGAAGGCATTATCCTTGTAAACGCAAAAATGATTTCAGACATTATTCGGAAACTGCCTGACCAGGAAATATTTTTTGAGGCGGATGATAAGGAAAATATCCTTTTGTTTTGTGGAAAAGCAAAATTTAATCTTTCAGGGAAAAACCATGAAGAGTTTCCTATGCTCCCAGAAATAGAAAAAACAAAGAAAATTACAGTATCACAATTTACTCTCAGGGAAATGATACAACAAACTATATTTTCCATTTCAAATAACGAGAATAATAAAATATTGACAGGCGAACTATTTGAAATTCACGGAGATGAATTTCAGATTGCATCACTAGACCTTCACCGCGTTTCAATTCGGAAAATGCAGCTAAAGGAAAGTTATGACGATATAAAAGTAGTAATTCCCGGGAAGACATTGAGCGAAGTCAGTAAAATTCTGACGGGGGGGATTGAGGATGAAGTAGAGATATACTTTTCCAAAAACCATGTATTATTTGAATTTGCAAAGACCATTATTATATCAAGACTGATCGAAGGAAATTTTTATAATATCAATCAGATGCTTTCCAATGATTACGAAACTAAAGTAAACGTAAACCGGAAAGAGCTTTTGGCATGTATAGACCGTGCTACTCTTCTTCTTCGGGAGGCGGAAAATAAACCGGTCATCATAAATATAAAAAATAATGAAATTAAACTCGAAATGAATACGAAGATTGGTTCTATGGATGAAAATATCAATATAACAAAAGAAGGCAAAGATCTCCGTATTGCTTTTGATCCTAAATTTATTATTGACGTATTAAGGGTCATTGATGAAGAAGAAATAAACCTGTATTTGTTTAATGCCAAGGCGCCGTGTTTCATAAGGGATGACCAATCTTACATATATCTGATCCTTCCTGTGAATTTGATTGAAAATTAAAATGTAATGCGAGGGTGAATAAGTTCAGAAAAGAGGAAAAAAATGGAAGAGATAGTCATTAAGGATGCGTATATTAAACTTGGGCAGGCACTAAAACTGGCTGGTTTAGCTGGTTCTGGTGTGGATGCCAAGTTCATGATTGAGGACGGTATGGTCACGGTGAATGGAGAGGTAGAGCTGCGCCGGGGCAGAAAGGTGTGTCCGGGTGATGTAATTGGTTTGGAAGGAAACCAGGTGAAGGTAAACCAAATATGATAATTGACTCTTTGGAACTGTTAGATTTTCGAAATTATGAAAGGGAGATTTTTGAATTCAGCCGGGAGACAAATGTCCTTTATGGGGATAATGCCCAGGGAAAAACGAATGTGTTGGAGGGAATTTATCTTTGTTCTACAACACGTTCCCACAAGGGAAGCAAGGATAAGGAAATGATCCGTATTGGTAAGGGAGAAGCGCATTTGAGGATGTTTGTACTCAAAGATGGCATCCGGCATAAAATTGATGTGCATTTGAAGCGGAGCAAAGCAAAGGGTATGGCTGTAGACGGGGTTCCGGTAAAAAAAAGCGGAGATCTTCTCGGCATATGTAACGTTGTATTTTTTTCGCCAGAGGATTTAGCAATTATCCAAAATGGTCCCGATGCCAGGCGTAAATTTGTTGATATGGAGTTATGTCAGCTCGATAAGCTGTACTTATATAATTTGACAAAATATAAGCATGTTTTAAAGCAGAGAAATGAATTGTTAAAACAAATTAGTATAAATTCTGAATTATTGGACACACTTGATATATGGACCAGTCAACTGGTACAATATGGTTCCTATATTATACGGGCAAGAAAAGAATTTGTAGAGAAGCTGAATGGTTATATTAAAACAATACATAAGAGCCTGACTGGCGGAAAAGAAACGTTGGATTTGTCCTATGAGCCAAATGTCACGTTAGACAGTTTTGGACGGGAGCTGGCAATGTCGGAGAAAAGGGATTTATTTGCCAAAACAACTCATGTGGGACCACACAGGGATGATCTATCTTTTGTGTCTGACGATAAGGATTTGAGGAAATATGGTTCAAGAGGACAGCAAAGAACCGGAGCGCTGTCACTGAAATTAACAGAGATCCATATTGTGGAAGAAAAAACAGGGGAAAAGCCGATTTTGCTTTTGGATGACGTTTTGTCTGAGCTCGACCGAAAAAGACAAAATTTTTTATTAGAGCATATAAAAGGAATTCAGACAATCATTACATGTACAGGTTTGGAGGAATTTGTCCAGCATGGGATGAATATCCATAAAACCTTTGAGATAGTTGCAGGTTCTGTGAAATAGCGTAGAAAAGAATGAAAGAGCCGGTGTGCGGCAGAATGCGAGGAGAAAATGGAAAATATAGAGTATGGCGCTGACCAGATTCAGATTTTAGAAGGACTAGAGGCAGTCAGGAAACGGCCTGGTATGTATATAGGGAGCACTTCTGAACGGGGACTTCACCATCTTGTGTATGAGATTGTGGACAATGCCGTGGATGAGGCATTGGCAGGATTTTGCGATGTCATAAATGTACATATCAATAAGGATAATTCGATTACTGTCATTGATAACGGGCGGGGAATACCGGTTGGAATTAATCATAAAGCTGGCCGGCCAGCAGTCGAAGTTGTGTTTACAGTTCTCCATGCGGGCGGCAAGTTCGGTGGCGGCGGATACAAAGTATCCGGCGGTCTCCACGGAGTGGGAGCTTCGGTTGTAAATGCGCTTTCGGAATGGCTTGAGGTGGAAATATGCCAGGATGGGAAAATTTATAAACAGCGGTTTGAGCGCGGAAAGATTATGTATGATCTAAAAGAGATTGGCACTACGGATATGCGAGGATCTAAAGTATCCTTTCTTCCGGATAAACAGATTTTTACTGAAACGACGGAATATGATTACGATACGTTGAAGCATCGTCTCCGCGAGATGGCGTTTTTGACAAAGGGCATTAAAATTGTGCTGCACGATGAGAGACGGGAAGAGCCAACCAAAGAAGCATTTTATTATGAGGGTGGTATCAAAGAGTATGTGGAGTATTTGAACCGCCACAAAGATGCTCTCTATGAGGATATTATTTACTGTGAGGGACAAAAAGGGGACGTGTTTGTGGAAGTTGCTTTCCAGCACAACGATTCCTATTCTGATAACTGTTATAGTTTTGTGAATAATATAACGACGCCGGAGGGCGGAACGCACCTGGCTGGGTTCAAAAATGCATTGACAAAAACATTTAATGATTATGCGCGCAGCCAGAAATTGTTGAAAGAAAATGATATGAATTTGAGCGGTGATGATATAAGGGAAGGCTTGACGGCAATCATAAGTATCAAAATACCCGAACCACAATTCGAAGGACAGACGAAGCAAAAGCTCGGAAACAGTGAGGCGAGAGGTGCTGTGGACAGCATCGTCAGTGAGCAGCTTATGATATTCCTAGAATTAAATCCGACGATTGCCAGGCAGATTTGTGATAAGGCGCTTCTTGCCCAGCGGGCGAGAGAGGCAGCGAGAAATGCCAGAGATCTCACAAGGAGAAAAACGGCGTTAGAGGGTACTTCCCTTCCTGGAAAGCTCGCTGACTGCAGCGATAAGAATCCGGAAAACTGTGAGATTTATATTGTGGAGGGAGATTCGGCAGGTGGAAGCGCTAAAACTGCCAGGGACCGGGCAACACAGGCAATATTGCCACTGCGTGGAAAAATTTTAAATGTAGAAAAATCAAGGCTTGATAAAATATTGATTAATAACGAGATTAAGGCAATGATAACTGCTTTTGGCACGGGAATATCGGATGATTTTGATATTAACAAGCTTCGTTACCACAAAATAATAATTATGACGGATGCCGATGTGGATGGTGCGCATATTGCTACGCTTTTACTCACATTTTTGTATCGGTTTATGCCAAATCTCATTAAAGAAGGATATGTATATCTTGCCCAGCCTCCGCTTTACCGGATTGAGAAAAATAAAAAGTCCTATTATGTTTACAGCGATGAGGAATTAAATGCGAAGCTGGAGGAGATTGGAAGAGATGGAAATAACAATATCCAGCGTTATAAAGGTCTCGGGGAGATGGACGCAGACCAGCTTTGGGATACGACGATGGATCCGGCGAAAAGAATTCTTCTTCAAGTGACGATGAACGAAGATGAATCATCTGAAATTGATCTCACATTTACAACACTGATGGGGGATAAGGTTGAGCCACGGCGGGAATTTATAGAAGCAAATGCGAGGTTTGTAAAAAATTTGGATATTTAGAGAAAGGAACGTAAAACATGGATGAAAATATTTTTGACAAAGACAGAGGTTTTATGGATGACATTAAACCGGTTGACCTGAGAAAAACCATGGAAAATTCCTATATCGAATATGCCATGTCAGTTATTGCATCCAGAGCGCTTCCTGATGTGCGGGATGGTCTGAAGCCTGTTCAGCGCCGTATTTTATACGCAATGATTGAGCTAAATAACGGACCAGACAAACCACATCGTAAATGTGCGCGTATTGTCGGGGATACGATGGGTAAATATCATCCTCACGGTGACAGTTCAATTTATGGGGCGCTTGTCAATATGGCGCAGGAGTGGTCAACACGTTATCCACTTGTTGATGGCCATGGAAATTTCGGTTCTGTGGATGGGGATGGCGCAGCGGCCATGAGATATACGGAAGCACGTCTAAGTAAAATATCTATGGAGATGCTTTCTGATATTAACAAGAATACAGTTGATTTCGTTCCTAACTTTGACGAGACAGAAAAAGAACCTGTCGTTCTTCCTTCCAGATATCCGAATTTGCTCGTAAATGGAACATCCGGAATTGCTGTCGGCATGGCTACCAATATTCCTCCTCATAATCTCCGTGAGGTGGTAAATGGGGTTGTCAAAATTATAGATAATATCGTGGAGGAAGACCGGGATACTACAATAGATGAAATTATAGATATTGTAAAGGGGCCGGATTTCCCTACTGGCGCTACTATTTTGGGAAAACGGGGAATTGAAGAAGCATACCGCACCGGGCATGGAAAAATACGTGTGCGCGCTGTCACCAACATTGAGCCGATGGCAAATGGAAAAAACCGCATTATCGTGACAGAGCTTCCTTACATGGTAAATAAAGCGCGCTTAATAGAAAAAATTGCGGATCTTCATAAGGAAAAACGGGTAGATGGCATAACGGAACTCCGCGACGAGTCCAACCGTGAAGGAATGCGTATATGCATCGAGCTTCGAAAGGATGTCAATCCAAATGTGGTATTAAACCAGCTCTATAAACATACCCAGATGCAGGACACCTTTGGTGTAAATATGCTGGCACTTGTAAATAATGAGCCAGTCCTTATGAACATCCAGCAGATGCTCAAGCATTATTTAGAGCACCAGGAGGATGTTGTTACCCGGCGTACGAAATATGATTTAAATAAAGCAGAAGAGCGGGCGCATATTTTAAAAGGGTTGCTTATTGCCCTGGATTATATTGATGAAGTTATAAAAATTATTCGGGGATCAGCGAGTACGCCGATTGCGAAAGAACGCCTGATCGAACGCTTTGAGCTGGATGATGTGCAGGCGCAGGCCATTGTAGATATGCGTTTACGTGCACTGACAGGTTTAGAGCGGGAGAGACTTGAAAAAGAATTTGATGAATTGATGGTTAGAATTGGAGAATATAAGGCTATTTTAGCTGACCGGAAACTGCTTCTCGGTGTTATTAGAGAAGAAATAAGTGCAATTGCAAATAAATATGGCGATGAGCGCCGTACTGCGATTGGTTTTGATGAGTTTGATATCTCTATGGAAGATCTTATTCCTGTAGAAAATACAGTAATTACTCTTACACATATGGGATACATCAAACGAATGACGATTGACAATTTCAAGAGCCAGCACCGGGGCGGAAAAGGGATTAAAGGCATACAGACAATTGATGATGATTATATCGAAGATTTGTTTATGGCCACTACGCACCATTATTTGATGTTTTTCACGAATAAAGGGCGCGTATATCGTATTAAAGCTTACGAAATACCGGAATCGGGAAGGACAAGCAGAGGGACTGCAATTGTGAATCTTCTGCAGCTTTTGCCGGAAGAGAAAATTACAGCCGTAATCGCGATGAAAAATTTTGATGAAAATACATACTTGTTTATGGCGACAAAACATGGACTGGTAAAGAAAACTTCGGTGGCAGAGTACAAAAATATACGTAAATCAGGCCTGCAAGCAATTAATCTCAGGGAAGATGACGACTTAATTGAAGTGAAGGTTACGGATAATAAAAAATGTATCCTTCTTGTAACGAAACAGGGACAGTGTATTCAGTTTAAGGAGGAAGATGTCCGGCCGACAGGACGGAATTCTATTGGCGTAAGGGGGATGAATCTCGCATTTGATGATGAAGTGGTGGGGATGCAGCTGGACAGCCAAGGTGAGGAACTGCTTCTTGTATCAGAATACGGGTTAGGAAAGCGAACAGATATCCATGAATTTGGAGTTCAGCACCGAGGCGGCAAAGGTGTCAAATGTTATAAGATTACTGAAAAAACAGGGTTTGTCGTGGCTGCCAAAGTTGTCCATGAGGATCAGGAAGTGATGCTTATTACAAATGAGGGAATTATTATTCGTATTGAAGTGAGTGGAATTTCGGTGCGGGGCCGTGTCACTTCGGGAGTTAAACTTATGAATCTGGATAGTTCAAAGGATATCGTAGTGGCAAGTATTGCTAAAGTGAGAAAAGAAGAAAATGATTCTTCTGAAAAGGAAGATGATCTTTCGCAAAAAATGGAGAAGGAGCCAGAGGATACCGATGAGAACAGTTCAAACGAGTAAAATTACACAGGCCGTCAAAGAGATGTGCATGGAAGTTAATATAAAACTTTCCGATGATGTAAAGGAAGCGATTTTAGAAGCAAAAGATAGGGAAGAATCTCAGCTGGGCAAGCAAATACTTGGCCAGCTTGAGAAAAATATGGAGATTGCAGCAGACCAGTCTATACCGATTTGCCAGGATACTGGTATGACTGTTGTATTTATGAAAATAGGCCAGGACGTTCATTTTGAGGGAGGTTTTATCGGGGATGCCGTTAATGAAGGAATCCGCCAGGGATATGAGGAAGGTTATCTAAGGAAGTCGGTAGTAAAGGACCCTGTGGAACGGATAAATACGAATGATAATACCCCCGGCATTATCCATTATGAAATTGTACCTGGAGATGAGGTAGAAATTACCGTGGCGCCAAAGGGGTTCGGAAGTGAGAATATGAGCAGGTTGTATATGCTTAAGCCGGCAGACGGGATAGAGGGAATTAAAGAAGCAATACTTGAGACAGTAAAGCTTGCAGGTCCGAATGCCTGTCCCCCTATCGTAGTTGGAGTGGGTATTGGAGGTACTTTTGAAAAATGTGCTCTTCTGGCTAAGAAAGCATTGACGAGAGAGTTAAATAGCAGTTCAGAAATTCCATATGTGAAAGAACTTGAAGAGGAAATGCTTCAAAAAATTAATGATCTTGGAATTGGACCGGGAGGACTTGGAGGAAAAGTGACGGCTCTTGGAGTGAATATTGAAACTTATCCAACTCATATCGCCGGATTGCCGGTAGCGATTAATATTTGTTGTCATGTCAACCGGCATATTCGAAGATATGAGTAAGATCAGATATTCAGAATATTTCGTGCGATTCCCCAAATAAAAAGACTTATGGCATAAATAATAGCCAGCCATTTATAAATGGGTTTTGCATAAACATCTTTATCGAAAAACAGGTTTATAATCAAAAGAAATGCTAAAATAGGAGAGGTTATAAAAAGAAAGCGGTTTGCGAGGTATGCATTGTAAAAATCAAGTTTCATTATGGATAAGAAAAAATGAGTAATACCGCAGCCAGGACATTTTAGTCCGGTCAATGTTTGAAAAAAGCACGGTATACAAAAAGATGTATACCGTACTATGACTGCATAAATGAAACCTAACAGTAAAATAAGAGCGATTGCTTTCTGCTTTTTACACATCTGCAAATTTATTGACCTCATTCTGAATCAGAGCGAGAGCAATAATACCTCCAAATATGTACAAAATCAGATACAGAACTCCGCCGTTTGAGGCGGCCTCACCGCGGTTTTGATGAGCCTTGTCGATTTTTTCACCGCGTTTGTATGCCCAATACATACCATAGATCCCGCATGTGACAATTGACAACACTAAGGCCATGACACCTGAAGTATCTCCCGGCTCTCCTGCAATTTGGTTTGTATCATCTGTAAGGACAACTATCCAGTACCACATGTAGATACCGCAAGTTACAATAGAAAGAATGATACAAAGTGCAATATTCCTACTTTTCAGCATTTTTGATAAAACCTCCTTTTATAAAAAACTTTAACTAATTTTAACATAATTCATGTAGTTCGTCAATTGTTCACAAAAAATATTTGCATTAAATTTGGCGTTATGCGCAGAAAAGAGGATAAAAATGGATAAGTATATTTGTACACCCTTAACGGAAGAGAAAGTCAGGGATTTAAAGTCAGGGGATTACGTATATCTTTCGGGAACGATATACACAGCCAGGGATGCTGCCCACAAAAGAATGACGGAGTGTTTAGAAAAGGGACAGGAAATTCCCTTTGATATAAGAAATGAGACTATTTACTATCTTGGCCCCACACCAAGCCGTGAAGGACAGGTGATTGGATCTGCAGGACCGACGACGAGCAGCCGTATGGACAAGTACACACCGGTTCTTTTAGATCTCGGATTAAAGGGAATGATTGGAAAGGGCAGGCGAAGTGATGATGTAATAGATTCTATGAAAAAAAATACAGCTGTGTACTTTGCCGCTGTAGGAGGCGCGGGAGCTCTTTTGTCACAGTGTATTAAAAAAAGTGAAATCATAGCGTATGCGGATTTAGGGACGGAAGCGATCCGAAAGTTGGAGGTTGAAAATCTTCCGGTTATTACTGTTATTGACTGTGAGGGAAATGATCTTTATAAAAAGTAGACAAATTTGAAAAAAGTGTCAATTTCTTATTGACACTGCTCTACAACTGTGGTAAGATGGAATATACAGTATTGTGATAAATTAGGGACAATATTCCTAGTTTGCTTTATTATAACACAGTTCTGTAAAAAAAACAAGGAGTGAAATCATCGATGGAGAAAAACAGAATACGTCCTGTCCACGTGGGAAAAGGCGTCAGAATGAGCTACTCAAAACAAAAAGAAGTGCTGGAGATGCCAAATCTGATTGCAGTTCAGACAGATTCATACAAGTGGTTTTTAGAAGAAGGTTTAAATGAAGTTTTTCGAGATATTTCCCCGATTTCTGATTACAATGGTAATCTCAGCCTTGAATTTGTAAGTTTCGAGCTGTGCAGAGATGATGTGAAATATTCAATAGAAGCCTGCAAAGAACGCGATACGACATACGCAGCGCCGCTAAAGGTAAAAGTAAGGCTTCATAATAAAGAAACAGAAGAGATTAGTGAACATGATATATTCATGGGAGATCTGCCGCTTATGACTGAGACAGGCACATTTGTAATCAATGGCGCCGAGCGTGTTATCGTAAGCCAGCTTGTACGTTCTCCAGGTATTTATTATGGAATTTCCCATGACAAGCTTGGTAAGGAGCTGTATTCTGCGACAGTGATTCCAAACCGGGGTGCCTGGTTGGAATATGAGACGGATTCAAATGATATATTTTATGTGCGCGTCGACCGGAACCGAAAGGTGCCGATCACAGTTTTGATCCGTGCCCTTGGTATTGGGACAAATCAGGAAATACTTGATTTGTTTGGTGAGGAGCCAAAAATTGTGGCAAGCTTTACGAAGGATGCGTCAGAAAATTATCAGGATGGTCTTCTTGAATTATACAAAAAACTCCGTCCAGGTGAGCCATTGTCAGTAGATAGCGCTGAGAGCCTTATAAATAGTATGTTTTTTGACGTTAAGCGCTATGATTTGGCAAAGGTTGGGCGTTATAAGTTCAATAAAAAGCTTGCGTTCCGCAACCGCATTACAGGTTTTACTCTGGCAGAAGATGTGGTAGATGCGGCAACAGGCGAAGTTATCGCTGAGGCCGGAGAGGTAATTTCGGAGGAAAAGGCTATAGAAATCCAGAATACGGCCGTTCCTTATGTGAATGTCCAGACAGAAGAACGGATAGTAAAAATACTCTCCAATATGATGGTTGATTTGCATGCATTTTTGCCAAATGCAGATAAAAAGAAATTAGGTGTGACCGAGGAAGTCTATTATCCACGTCTGAAAGAGATTCTGGATGAGTTTTCCACGGAGGAAGAAAGATTTGAAGCAATAAAAAAGAACATACCGGATTTGATACCAAAACATATTACAAAAGAAGACATTTTTGCTTCAATCAATTATAATATGCACTTAGAATACAGGGTAGGAAACGACGATGATATTGATCACTTAGGCAATCGACGTATCCGTGCTGTTGGCGAACTTCTTCAGAACCAGTACCGGATCGGTTTGTCCCGGATGGAGAGAGTTGTCCGCGAGCGGATGACAACACAGGATGTGGCTACCATTTCTGCACAGTCGTTGATTAATATTAAACCCGTCACTGCTGCGGTGAAAGAGTTTTTTGGAAGTTCCCAGCTTTCTCAGTTTATGGACCAGAACAACCCTCTTTCCGAGCTGACGCATAAGAGACGTCTTTCCGCTCTTGGTCCTGGTGGTCTTTCCAGAGACCGCGCAGGATTTGAGGTGCGTGACGTCCACTATTCCCACTACGGAAGAATGTGTCCGATTGAGACGCCGGAAGGTCCGAACATCGGTTTGATTAACTCTCTCGCTTCTTATGCGAGAATAAATGAATATGGATTCATTGAAGCTCCATACCGGAAGGTAGATCGGAGCGATAAGGAAAATCCGCGCGTAACAGATGAAGTAGTATACATGACTGCCGACGAAGAGGACAGATACCACGTAGCGCAGGCAAATGAGGCACTTGATGAGGACGGCCATTTTGTCCGCAAAAATATTTCGGGCCGTTTTAGGGAAGAGACTTCAGAGTTTCAGAGAAGCCGCATTGATTATATGGATGTGTCGCCTAAAATGGTATTTTCCGTCGCAACCGCAATGATTCCTTTCCTTGAAAATGACGATGCGAACCGTGCTCTTATGGGTTCCAACATGCAGCGTCAGGCTGTTCCGCTTTTAGTTACAGAGGCGCCAGTCGTTGGTACAGGTATGGAAATGAAGGCAGCTGTTGACTCAGGAAACTGTGTTGTTGCCAATGAGGGCGGGACGGTTGAACGTGTGGAATCCAACCGGATTGTAATTAAAAAAGCGGACGGAAACCGTGATGAATATAAATTATCCAAATTTGTAAGGAGCAACCAAGGTACTTGTATGAACCAGCGTCCTATTATCAGTAAGGGCGATATGATCGAAAAAGGACAGGTGATCGCGGACGGACCTTCTACTTCCTGCGGGGAAATAGCACTTGGAAAGAATCCACTGATTGGATTTATGACCTGGGAAGGTTATAACTACGAGGACGCTGTTCTTCTGAGCGAACGTTTGGTGCAAGAGGATATTTATACGTCCGTTCATATTACAGAATATGAAATAGAAGCGAGAGATACGAAACTTGGACCAGAGGAAATTACGAGAGATGTTCCCGGTGTCGGCGATGATGCCCTGAAAGATTTGAATGAACAAGGTATTATCCGGATTGGCGCTGAGGTCCGCGCCGGCGATATTTTAGTCGGCAAGGTTACTCCAAAGGGAGAGACGGAGTTGACAGCAGAGGAGCGGCTTCTTCGCGCAATTTTTGGGGAAAAGGCGAGAGAGGTAAGAGATACGTCGCTCCGTGTGCCTCATGGTGAGTTTGGTATTATTGTGGACGCCAAAGTATTTACAAGAGAGCATGGGGACGAATTGTCGCCTGGTGTTAATAAGACAGTTCGTATTTATATCGCCCAGAAGAGGAAAATCCAGGTCGGAGATAAGATGGCCGGCCGTCATGGAAATAAGGGTGTGGTTTCCCGCGTGCTTCCTGTGGAGGATATGCCATTTCTTCCGAACGGCCGTCCTCTCGACATTGTGTTGAATCCACTCGGTGTGCCTTCCCGAATGAACATTGGACAGGTGCTTGAGATCCATCTCAGCCTGGCGGCGAAGGCATTAGGATTTAATGTGGCGACGCCGGTATTTGACGGAGCAAACGAAATAGATATTATGGATACACTAAAACTCGCAAATGATTATGTTAATACGCCGCTTGACGAGTTTGAGAAAAAATATAAAGATATACTGGATCCCGAGGTTATGAAGCTTCTGTTGGAAAATGAGGAATACCGAAAAGAATGGGAAGGCGTTCCGATTCGTGAGGATGGAAAAGTGCAGCTTCGGGATGGACGTACCGGAGAGTATTTTGACGGGGCAGTTACGATCGGTTTCATGCATTATCTTAAGCTGCACCATCTAGTAGACGACAAAATCCATGCCCGTTCGACAGGACCATATTCCTTAGTAACACAGCAGCCGCTCGGTGGTAAGGCACAATTTGGTGGACAGCGTTTTGGAGAAATGGAAGTTTGGGCGCTGGAGGCATATGGCGCCGCATATACGCTTCAGGAAATCCTTACTGTAAAATCCGACGATGTAGTTGGACGTGTAAAGACATACGAGGCGATTATTAAGGGCGATAATATTTCAGAGCCGGGAATCCCTGAGTCCTTTAAGGTGCTGCTTAAGGAGCTGCAGTCACTGGCACTGGATGTCACAGTACTCGATGAAAATGGGCAAGAGGTTCAAATGACAGAATCCGTGGAGGAAGGAACGGTAGAAGATGTATCCGGCCTGATCGAGGGAGAGAAATTTGAATTGGAAGAAGAGTCATTTGAGAGTGCTGGATTTAGGGAGGCAGAACTGGAAGAGCTGGACGATGACAGCGTAATTGGAATTGCTGAAGAGTTTTAGAAGGAGGTCAATATGCCGCAGGTAAGTGATGTTATACAAAAAACATTAGCATACGATAAAATAAAGATCAAACTTGCTTCTCCAAGTAAGATTCGCGAGTGGTCCAGAGGAGAGGTAAAAAAACCTGAAACCATAAATTACAGAACTCTTAAGCCGGAAAAAGATGGATTGTTCTGTGAGAAAATATTCGGGCCAAGCAAAGACTGGGAATGTCATTGTGGAAAATATAAAAAGGTTCGTTATAAAGGTGTTGTCTGTGACCGTTGTGGCGTTGAAGTGACGAAGTCCAGCGTTCGGCGGGAACGAATGGGACATATTGAGCTGGCAGCTCCCGTATCGCACATCTGGTATTTCAAGGGAATACCAAGCCGTATGGGACTGATCCTGGATGTTTCTCCTAAGGTGCTTGAGAAAGTACTCTATTTTGCCGCATATATCGTTCTTGAGTCGGATATAAAAGAAATTCAGGTGAAACAGGTTTTATCCGAACAGGAATATCAAAAGGCGAGAGAAGATTATGGTGATACTTTCCGTGTCGGCATGGGCGCCGAATCCGTACAGGAACTCTTGCAGCGGATTGATCTAGAAGAGGAATCCAAAGAACTAAAGGCAGAATTAAAAAGTTCCACTGGACAGAAGCGCGCGCGAATCATTAAAAGGCTGGAAGTCATGGAAGCATTTCGCGAATCAGAAAATAAGCCGGATTGGATGATTCTTACCGTAATTCCAGTTATACCGCCAGATCTTAGACCTATGGTACAGTTGGATGGCGGACGTTTTGCAACCTCAGATATGAATGATCTTTACCGGCGTATTATTAACCGGAATAATCGTCTGAAACGGTTGCTTGAGCTCGGTGCGCCGGATATTATTGTGCGCAACGAAAAGAGAATGTTGCAGGAAGCAGTAGATGCATTGATTGATAACGGCCGCCGCGGCCGTCCCGTGACAGGACCTGGAAACCGTGCTTTGAAGTCTTTGTCTGATATGTTGAAGGGTAAACAGGGACGTTTCCGTCAGAACCTTCTTGGAAAACGTGTGGATTACTCAGGCCGTTCTGTAATTGTCGTCGGTCCGGAGTTAAAGATTTATCAGTGCGGTCTGCCAAAGGAAATGGCAATTGAGCTATTTAAGCCATTTGTTATGAAAGAGCTCGTTTCCAATGGAACTGCCCATAATATAAAAAATGCAAAGAAAATGGTAGAGAAGCTAGAACCTGAAGTGTGGGATATTTTGGAACAGGTAATCAAGGAACATCCGGTTATGTTAAACCGTGCTCCTACTCTCCACCGTCTTGGCATCCAGGCATTTGAACCGACGCTTGTAGAAGGTAAAGCCATTAAGCTTCACCCTCTGGTTTGTACAGCATTTAATGCGGATTTCGACGGAGACCAGATGGCGGTGCATCTCCCGCTTTCGGTAGAAGCACAGGCGGAATGCCGGTTCCTGCTGCTCTCGCCAAATAATTTACTGAAGCCTTCCGATGGCGGGCCGGTTGCGGTTCCTTCGCAGGATATGGTTCTTGGTATTTATTATTTAACACAAGAGCGTCCGGGGGCAAAGGGTGAAGGTAAATATTTTAAAAATATGAATGAGGCCATTATCGCTTATGAGAATCACGATATTACTCTTCATGCAAAAATAAAAGTTCGCCGTGAAGGGATTAATAAAAAAGGTGAAAAGGAATCACGTATCATCGAGTCTACGCTGGGCCGTTTCATTTTTAATGAGATAATCAGTCAGGATCTTGGCTTTATCGACCGTGATAAGGATGAGAATTTCCTTAAGCTGGAAGTAGATTTCCATGTAGGAAAGAAACAGCTTAAACCAATTCTTGAAAAATGCATCAATAACCAGGGCGCAACGGCGACGGCGGAGACGCTTGATGCGATTAAGGCGCTCGGGTACAAGTTTTCTACGCGGGCAGCCATGACGGTTTCTATTTCGGACATGGAAGTGCCAGAAGCGAAGAAAAAAATTCTTTCAGATGCAGAGGCAACTGTAGAAGATATTTCAAGAAATTTCCGGCGCGGTCTTCTCACAGAGGAAGAGCGGTATAAAGCTGTTATCGAGACATGGAAAAATGCGGATGATGATATTACGGATGCCCTGTTGAATGGTTTGGATAAATATAATAACATTTACATGATGGCCGATTCGGGTGCCCGTGGTTCGGATAAGCAGATTAAGCAGCTTGCAGGAATGCGTGGATTGATGGCGGATACTTCTGGACGTACGATTGAGCTTCCGATTAAATCCAATTTCCGTGAGGGACTTGACGTATTGGAGTACTTTATTTCCGCGCACGGCGCCCGTAAGGGACTTTCCGATACGGCGCTCCGTACAGCCGATTCCGGTTATCTGACCAGGCGTCTGGTCGATGTGTCGCAGGATCTGATTATACGTGAAACAGACTGCTGCGAGGACAGGGATGAAATTCCGGGAATGTGGATATCTGCATTTATGGATGGAAAAGAAGTAATCGAGACTTTGGAAGAGAGAATTACCGGCCGCTATGCATGTGACAATATGTATGATGATGAGGGCCAGTTGATTGTTAAAGCCAATCATATGATTACACCGAAGCGTGCGGCTAGAATTGTGAATACAAAAGAAATTATAGATGCGGGTGACAAGGCAAAAATTAAGATTCGTACAATGCTTACTTGTAAATCCCACATTGGTATTTGTGCTAAGTGTTATGGTTCCAATATGGCTACCGGTGAGCCGGTACAGGTCGGTGAGGCAGTTGGAATTATTGCAGCACAGTCAATCGGTGAGCCAGGTACACAGCTTACGATGCGTACGTTCCATACGGGAGGTGTGGCTGGAGATGATATTACCCAGGGTCTTCCGCGTGTCGAGGAGCTTTTTGAGGCCAGAAAGCCAAAAGGTCTTGCTATTATATCGGAATTTGGCGGTAAGGTTACACTGAGAGATACAAAGAAAAAGCGTGAAGTTATTATTACAGATGATGAGAGCGGCCAGTCAAAGGTTTATCTTATTCCATACGGTTCCCGTATCAAGGTTGTGGACGGCCAGGAGCTGGAAGCAGGTGATGAACTGACTGAGGGAAGTGTAAATCCACATGATATTTTGAAAATAAAAGGTGTCCGCGCTGTTCAAGATTATATGCTCCGTGAAGTTCAGCGGGTATACCGGCTACAAGGTGTGGAAATCAATGATAAACACATCGAAGTAATTGTTCGCCAAATGCTGAAAAAGGTTCGTATTGAAAATAATGGCGATTCTGATTTTCTTCCGGGTACACTTGTTGATACACTGGAATTTGAGGATAAAGTGGAAGAGCTCAGGGAAAAAGGAATGGAGGAGCCAGAGGGCAAACAGATTATTCTTGGTATTACAAAAGCCTCCCTTGCCACGAATTCTTTCCTTTCAGCGGCATCGTTCCAGGAGACAACAAAAGTTCTCACGGATGCGGCAATTAAAGGAAAAGTAGATCCATTGATCGGGTTGAAGGAGAATGTTATTATTGGTAAGCTTATTCCGGCGGGAACAGGAATGAAACGTTATCGGAACATTGGCCTTCACAGTGATATGGTAGATAGTCTTGAGCCACCAGAACCAGAAGAGGAAATCATTCCGGAGATCGTTGAAGAAGAAGCGGATTTGTTTATAGACGATAAAGATGACGAAATCAATGTCGCAGAAGAGGAAGCAGCTGCGGAAGCCATTGATGTGTCAGAGGAATTACTCGTAATGGAAGAAGAATAACAGATTGAAACAATAAAAGGAGAGGGGCGCAGGCTAAGCTGCCCCTCTATGTGCGTTCATGGTATGCGCAACAAAGCAAAAGCGGATTTTGTTCCTTTTGCGGAAAAGAGGGTGAATATGAAAAATACAGTTATTACTTTCCGTCAGGCGAAAGAAAAAGGTGAAAAGCTAACGATGCTTACTGCATATGATTACTCGACAGCAAAGTTGATGGATGAGTCAGGTATTAATAGCATACTTGTTGGGGACTCACTTGGAAATGTGATTCTTGGTTATGAAGACACGATTTCTGTTACGATGGAAGATATGATTCATCACGGTGCAGCGGTTTCCCGTGGGGCAGAAAATGCCCTTGTCATTATAGATATGCCATTTATGTCCTACCAGACATCTGTATATGATGCCCTTGTCAACGCGGGGCGGCTTATGAAAGAAGGACGTGCAGATGCTGTAAAGCTGGAAGGTGGAACAGAGGTGTGCCCACAGATTAAAGCAATTGTGGATGCGGGAATCCCCGTATGTGCCCATATTGGCTTGACACCGCAGTCCATTAATGCATTTGGTGGATTTAAAGTGCAGGGCAAAAATGAAGCAGCAGCAAAAAAGTTGCTTGAGGATGCAAAAGCGGTGGAGCAGGCGGGTGCATTTGCTGTCGTTGTGGAAGGTGTACCAAAAAAAGTTGCCACTATCATTACAGAGCAGTTAAGCATTCCTACAATAGGGATCGGAGCGGGAAATGGCTGTGATGGCCAGGTGCTTGTTTATCAAGACATGCTTGGTATGTTTTCAGACTTTACTCCAAAATTTGTGAAGAGATATGCAGATATTGGAGATATTATGAAATTAGCGTTTGAAACCTATATAGAAGAAGTGAAGAGCGGCGTATTTCCATCCGAACAGCACGAATATGCTGTGGATGATAGCGTCATAGAAAAACTGTATTAGAAACTGAAGAAATATTAACATAAAAACAGCCGCATACAATGCGTATGCAGAAAGAGGGAAGAGATGATATTCGCAAAAACAGTAAATGCGATGAGGAGTTTGATTGGTGAATGGAGAAAAGAGGGGCTCACCGTTGGACTTGTGCCCACGATGGGTTATCTGCATGAAGGTCATATGAGTTTGATTAACAAGGCGGTTGAAGAAAATGACCGGGTAGTTGTCAGCATATTTGTAAATCCGACACAATTTGGGCCAGGTGAAGATTTAGAAAGCTATCCAAGGGATTTGGAACGGGATGTAGCGCTCTGTGAGAATGCGGGGACGGACATTGTTTTTCAACCAAGTGTAAGTGAAATGTATTTAGATAATTTTTGTACGTTTGTAGACGTGGATGTTCTCACGAAAGGACTTTGTGGAAAGACAAGACCGACACATTTCCGCGGAGTGTGTACCGTAGTTTCTAAGCTCTTTAACATTGTAGGTCCAGACCGTGCCTATTTTGGACAAAAGGATGCTCAGCAGCTTGCAGTAATTCGGCGAATGGTGAGGGATTTGAATTTTAATGTACAGGTCGTAGGGTGTCCGATTGTGAGGGAGGAAGACGGTCTTGCGAAGAGTTCGAGGAACACATATTTGAATAAAGAAGAAAGAGCGGCAGCAGTCGTGCTTCACAAGGGACTGACTGCTGCGGAAGAGCTATTGGAATCCGGAGAAAAGGATCCGGAAAAAATCGTGAAAGCGGTTACAGATGTTATTCAGCAGGAACCTCTTGCCAAAATTGATTATGTCGAGCTGGTTAATTGGGATACATTAACCCCGGTTTACCAGGTTATGGGTGAAGTACTTGTAGCAGTAGCCGTTTACATCGGAAAGACAAGGCTAATTGATAACTTTATTTTACGTTAAGATCTGTCTACTTTTCAGCAGTGCCTAAGTATTTTTCCACATTTTCCTTTAAGGTGTCGGAACTTGCCAGGAGATCTTCTGTGCTGGTACAACATT
The DNA here is from genome assembly GCA_910584245.1 of uncultured Eubacterium sp. Classification (GTDB taxonomy): domain Bacteria; phylum Bacillota; class Clostridia; order Lachnospirales; family Lachnospiraceae; genus Eubacterium_F. The sequence continues at coordinate 39,531 of CAJTZF010000008.1, read as the reverse complement.
GTTTTGTCATAGAAACATTTTCTTCACCATGTTTTACAGATTTGCGCAGTTCCGATTCCATTCTATCAATTTCATTTTGGAGGGTATTTAGTATTTTCGTGATTTCTGAGATTTTTACTGCCATTTCCTTATTATCTACAAGGGAATCGAGCAGTGTCTTTCTAGTGGCATCGACAATCTGAATGCCCTCCTTTACGTATTGGCTATTTTCTTTAATAATTTCTTTTATTTCAAGATTTGCTTTCATGGTATCTTCACTTAATTTGCTGATTTCGCCTGCAACTACGGCAAATCCTTTTCCGGCTTCACCCGCCCGGGCAGCTTCAATGGAAGCGTTTAAGGAGAGAAGCTGGGTTTGTGAAGAAATATCTTCAATTTTAGCAACAAATTCAGAAATAGAATCAGAACTTTGCTGAATCTGGCACATACTTTTTGTAAGCGTCTGCATGCCGTGTTCGCCAATATGATTGAGAGTTTCACTATTGTTAGAAATTGCATCATTTGTAGTGAAAATCTGTTTGCTGATTTGTTTCATTTCATGGCGGAACTGGTTAAATTCTGATTGAAGATCCGTCATTGTCTGGTTTTGGGCAAAACTATTTCCGGCAATTTCTTCTGTAGCGGCGGCAATTTGAGCGGACGAGGCATTGAGCGTGTGGGAAACATCGTTCATTTCCTGAATAATATTTCTGACTTTATCAATAATTTGATTGATAGACGTCTGAATTTCAATAAAATCACCGCGGTATTTTATATTGCTTTTTACATTTAGGTTATCCTCGGAAATTTCGGATAAAACATGGTTGATATCTAAAATATAACTTCTCAAATTTCCCGTCATTGTATCCAGTGCATCTTGAAGTTCTTTTATATCTTTTATATTTGTGTCTTCACTGAAATTTACATTCAGGTCACATTCAGAAAGGGTAAGAATTTTTTCTTTTATTTTTTCAAACGGCTGGAACCCTTTTGTAATAACATTTACAATTAATTTTCGGAATCCTACAATATAGATTAGAAGGATCATAACATAAATAACCATTAATGCGAACAGCTTAACTACAATATTTCTCATTCCCTCACCCACAAAAAGACGGTATGAAGTATCATGAAGCGGAACGGAAGTGGTTAAAAAATAATGGATGCCAGAAGTGTGGACGATGGATCCTTTTTCGTTATTTACTTTTTCAAATACGGAGTCTGAAACATGCACAGAGTTCTCTTCCGTAAGCGCGTAGCCTTCAATTGGACATGTGACGATTGTACCTTCAGTAGAAATAAGGCTGACCATTTGCTGGTCCGTACAGAAGCTTCCAATCGCCTCCTGAAGGGTTGTTAAAGAAATATCAATAGCCATGACAGCATCGGTATGACTAATCGGCTTTGAAATTGTAATACAAAGATTACCATAGGTAGCATCTACATATGGTTCTGTCACGAATAACCCCTCGTTATTTGCTGCGCCACTGTACCAGTCGCGGTCCTCAACGACATAATCATCTTCTGGAATCCAGTTATCACTGCAAATCATTTTAGTTGGCAGCGTAGGTGATCCCAAATAAGCGCTTAAGAGCTCACTGTGTTCCTTAGCGGCACTTTCCAAATATTTTTGTGTGGCATCATAGTCATTTATTAGGTTTGGATTGTAGTTTATGTAAGACATGAAGGAGTCCAGAATACTTATTTTTTCGTTAAACCAACCCTCCACATTGTTCTGGCTTTCTGCTTTTAAAAGCGTATTTTCATTTTGAAAAGAGATAATTTCCAGAAAGACAACCAACACAAGTGCCAGTGTCAAAATTGACACGATGCCTGTTCTGAGATACTTTACAATTTCTTTTTGAAATTTTTCGCTGTAGCTTTGCATGGAATCCTCCTAGTTTTTTATTTTTGTTTCTTAAATCTTGCTTTTATTTTACCATAGATTTTAAGATAGTCAACTAACAATATATGTGTCACTTTAGTGGATGTCATAACAATTGATCTTAAAATAGATTAATAAAAATACAAAAGATGTTATTTTGTAGTTATAAGAGGATAGCGCCTTTTTGTTTCATACTTTATCTGTTAAAAATGGCCTTTCCAGTCATCATGAGTTTTGAGATATGGAGGTTGGCTATTTATAATAAAGTAACTGAATTGCCTTTTACAGATCTCAGGCCGGAAAGCTGGCTTATCGCGGCAACATGGATTGCAATATATGGTTTTTTTTGCTATAATTAAATGTGTTTAAAGATTGTAATTGTATTCCCGATCAGGAATACAAGAAAGAGAAGGTGAGAACAATTGATACACATTATTTAATTGATTATGAAAACGTGCATAGTGATGGTCTGGCCGGATGCGGGGATTTGGGTAAGACAGATCATATAGTTATATTTTTTACTAAGAATGCCAAGAGCATTGACATGAGTGAAATTGCCGATCACGGCAATGCAGAGCTTAAAATGATAGAGGTTTCTGCCGGTAAACAGTCTGCGGATATGCATATTGGCTCTTATCTGGGATATTTGGCGGGTAAAAAGGGGAAAAATTGCAATGTCGTCATAATTAGCAAGGACACGGATTTTGATAATGTCATAAAATTTTGGAAGGAAAAAATCGGAATTAAAGTTTCCAGATCACAACAGATTAAGAAGAAACCTATGTCTAAGGGACTAACAAATAATAAGCAGCCAGCTGCACTGAAGACAACTTCCAAAAAGAACAGCGGCGCTAGGAAAACAAAACTTAATCAGGAAACTATGCAAGCGATGCGAAGTGCCGGATTTGACGCTTCAACTGCAAATACGGTAGCCCACATTGCAACGAGTTATTACGGCGGCGAGCATTTTATGAGTGATGTACATAATGCCCTCAAACAAAAGTATACGGACTATCTTGATGTTTACGATACGGTTAAACCAGTGCTTTCAAAGTATGGAAATGCATCGGCGGACAAGAATAATACCCAGGTTGTTACATCCAAGCAGAAAACTGCAATGAATACTAATATAATGAGGCTTTTAAGCAAGGCAAAGTACTCGAATGACATCGCTACATACGTAGCTTCGGTTGTTGTGAAAAACCTCGGTGTCAAAAACGGAAAGCAGCAAACCTATAGAAGCATTATTTCAAAATATGGGCAGAATAAGGGGTTATCAATATATAACCGTATAAGGAAACAGATATAGAACGACCACATGGATATCATAGGTGGATGGTAATGGGGAGCTGACTGCATCCGATGATACCATGTTTATAATTTAGAATATTACAGGTATTGATCAAAAAATCATTGGGTTACTTGGGAAGAAAGCTAATTTTAGTGTTAGGCTTGTAGAGGGAAATGAGTATAGATTGTCTCAATATTTTAAAAAGTTAGTCAATTTCGGCATTTTTAATTAAAAAAAGAGTTGCGTAAAAAGAACATATGTGCTATATTATAAGAAACAAATGTTCGGGGGGGGTGAGCAGACATGGAGTTGACTACAGATATTTTCAAAAAACTGGAGATTCTTTCTGATGCTGCAAAGTACGATGTGGCATGTACATCCAGCGGTTCCAGCCGGAGAGGGATGAAAGGGACGATGGGAAATACAGTATCGGCGGGATTATGTCATTGCTTTGCTGCCGATGGAAGATGTATATCTCTTTTGAAAATTCTTCAGACAAATGAATGTGTATACGATTGCAAATATTGTCAGAACCGCATATCAAATGATGTTCCCCGGGCTTACTTTACCCCTGAGGAGATAGCCAAGCTGACTATTTCATTTTATCGCAGAAATTATATTGAAGGTCTTTTTCTAAGTTCTGGAATCCGCAAAAATCCAGATTTCACGATGGAGCAGATTTTCCAAGCAATTTATCTACTGCGCTATCGCTACAAGTTTCATGGTTATATACATGTTAAGGCGATTCCAGGGGCAGATCCGCTTCTTATTGAAAAAACAGGCTGGCTTGTAGACCGTATGAGTATAAATTTAGAGCTTCCCACAGCGTCCGGCTTAGAGTTACTTGCTCCGCAGAAGACGAGAAAGAAAATATTGACCCCGATGCGCCAAATTCAAATGGGACGCCGGGAAAACCGTCTGATGCTGGGCAGCAGACCATTAGAGTTGCAAGGGCAGGCCGATTCGTCATTAACTGACGAAATAAATGAGAAATTTTCGTTGCAGGAAAGCCATAACAATCTCGCCAAAAATGAGACGGCCGCTTTTGTGCCGGCAGGGCAGAGTACTCAAATGATCGTTGGGGCATCGGAGGAGAGTGACTATGAAATTGTGCATGTGGCAGAAGCGCTTTATAAGCAGTTTGATTTAAAGAGGGTATTTTACTCTGCTTTTGTCAATACGACCCATGATCCAATTCTTCCAGAAGGAAAGGAAGGCCCACCGCTTTTGCGGGAGCATCGTCTGTATCAAGCTGATTTCTTAATGAGGTTTTATCAATTTAAGGCAGAGGAGATTATCACAGCAGAAAACCCTTTCCTAAATGTTCAGATTGATCCAAAATGTAACTGGGCGCTGAATCATTTAGAATTTTTTCCGATTGAAGTGCAGACAGCGAATTACCACACATTGCTGCGCATTCCCGGTGTAGGAGTTAAGTCCGCTAAGCGTATACTGGCGGCGAGACGGTTAGGAAGCCTGGATTTCCAAGCTTTAAAAAAGTTTGGAGTTGTTTTAAAGCGCGCGATGTATTTTATAACATGCGGTGGAAAATCTATGATACCATTGAAAATAAATGAAAGCTTTATACTTACGAACCTGCTTGGGTTAAGAGAGAGACTTCCGGCATCTGTCGCAGGTGAACCGGCGTATGAACAGCTTTCACTTCTCGATTTATATCCGCAAAGCGAATGTAAGTAAAAGGCTTTTAGGGAGAGGGTTAAGGATGACATTAAGTGAAAAGTATGTGTATTTGTGTGAAGATACGCTTGAGGGAATACTTACTGCCGTGTATCAGGCCTATGAAGAGCGGCACGGACATGATAATAACCGTATCCAGATATGCAGCGAGTACTATAATCAGGAATTTATGACTGTTTATATATCTGTTAAGACAGACTTTGAAAAGGCGGTTAAGGTTGCACGTACGATTCAGAATAAAATTTCCGGAGATGTTTATGAGTTTATCCAGAAAGCGTCTGTTTCATCTAATTCAAGGAAGGCGGATGCCATTTACCGGGTTATTATACTTGCGCTCAATATGGGAAGCCGGGTGCTAAATTATCTTACAGAGCCAAATGTGGAATTTTTGATGGAGCTCGAACGAAGTACAAACAATGAAATCCAAAGGCTTTTGCAGTTTCTGAGATTTCAAGAATTAAAGAATGGGTACTTATTTGCCAGGATTAATCCCAAGTGTGCCATTCTTCCTTACTTGGCGGAACACTTTTCAGATCGTCTATCCGGCGAAAACTGGATTATTGTTGATACAGTTCGTGACAGTGTTCTTATTCATGAAAAGGACAGCAAATGTTTTCTGGCAAATGTAGATGATGTGGATTTTGATTCTTTTACACCAGAATATTCGGAAGATGAGGAACTATGGCAAAAGCTATGGAAGAGGTTTGTCGATACCATTGCGATTAAAGAGAGGATTAATCCAAGGCTGCAAATGCAAATGCTTCCATTGCGGTTTCGAAAGTATATGAAAGAGTTTGATGAATGATATAATACAATATTATTTGAAAGGGATATGACAGAATGAGTAAATGGTTTTCCATAGATAAAATTGATGGGAGGACATATATAATTAGTGAATACCGGCATTGGGAAGAAACGCATTGCTATTTGTTGAATGGAACAGAACGAAGTTTGCTGATCGACACGGGACTTGGTATTTCCAATATATATGATGAGGTTGTAAAGCTTACAAATAAACCTGTTACGGCAGTTGCAACTCATATTCATTGGGATCATATAGGTGGGCACAAGTATTTCCCTGACTTTTATTCTCATGCGGAAGAACTAGACTGGCTGAATGGAAAATTTCCATTATCACTGGAAACAATTAAAGAAATGGTTATAGAACGCTGTGATTTACCAGAGGGGTTTAACATAGCGGACTATGAGTTTTTCCAAGGTATACCTGCAAAATTGTTAAGTGACCACGATATAATAGATATTGGCGGCAGAGAAATTGAAGTGTTGCATACACCGGGACACTCACCAGGCCATCTCTGTTTTTGGGAAAAAGAAAGGGGATATTTGTTTACCGGCGATTTGGTTTATAAAGATACATTGTTCGCATATTATCCGTCTACTGATCCAGAAGCATACCTTAACTCGCTTGAAAAAATTTCAACATTGCATGTAAAAAGGGTATTTCCTGCCCATCATTCATTGGATATACAACCAGAAATATTAATCCGTATGCGGGATGCATTCCGACGGCTTAAAAAAGACGGAGCACTTCATCATGGAAGTGGTACATTTGAATTTGGTGATTGGGCTGTATGGTTATAAAGATGATACTTTTGGATAAAGTCATATTGCTTTTTGTTGTCGGCAAGTTGGATAAGCCCTGACAGCATACCCCAAAAGCTGAAAATAGTAGGCATGATTTTTAAATCCAGGAGACATGTGGTAGAATAAACAGAAATATCATTTGGAGGGACGTTTCTATGGCAAATAATTATCAAATAATAAATGAAAACGAATGGGAAAGAGCAATACATTGTATGGTTTTTAGAGATAGTGTAGAGCCTGCCTTTTGTGTGACTTTTGACATTGATATAACAAATTTTCTGGGGCAGGTAAGAAGACAAAATGTTTCGTTTACGATTGCCTTTGTTTATGCGGTATGTAAATGTGCAAATGGGATTGAGGCGTTTCGATACCGTTTTTTGGATGGCAAAATTGTTTTGTTTGATCAAATTGATACTGCTTTTACTTATCTAAACAAAGAGACAGAATTATTTAAGGTAATTAATGTACCAATGAGAGATACATTAAAGGAATACGTGGAATTGGCAACAAGAACGGCGGAAGAACAAAAAGAATATTTTATCGGTCCTCTTGGAAATGATGTGTTCCAGTGTTCTCCGATGCCGTGGGTTACGTATACTCATATTTCCCATACGAACTCAGGTAAAAAGGATAATGCTACGCCTCTGTTCGACTGGGGCAGATACTACGAACGGGATGGACGGATTATTATGCCGGTATCCGTCCAGGCGCACCATTCCTTTGTAGATGGCATACATATTGGCAGATTTGCGGAACAGCTGCAAAATTATTTGGATGAATTTAGTTGAAGTGTAATTTTTGTATTTATTATCTTGCACTACATTTCACAGGATGCGAGCGCAGCTACTGCTCCATCTGCCGCTGCCGTAACAAGTTGCCGGACCTTTTTCGTCCGGCAGTCCCCGGCGGCAAATATACCTCTCACATTTGTGCGGCAAGTTTCATCAGCGCATATAAATCCCTGCTCGTCGAGGTCGACTGTTCCTGCAAAACTTTCATTGCTAGGCTGTTGGCCGATGGCGATAAACAAACCATTGACGGTGAGTTCGTCGATAATATTTGTTTTTACATTCTTGATCTGGAGAGATTCCAAACTCGTATTGCCCTGGAGACAAACGATGGTGCTTTCCAAAATAAATTCCACATTTTCTTTTTGCAAAAGCTGATTAACCATCCACGATTCCCCGCGGAATTGATCCCTTCGGTGGATTAAGTAAACTCTTTTACAGTAATTAGAGAGAAATAAAGCATCCTCAAGTGCTGTATTGCCTCCGCCTACGACGGCTACCCGCTTGTCCCGGTAAAAAGCCCCGTCGCAAACGGCACAGTAGGATACGCCGCAGCCTGTTAATTCTTTTTCTTTTGGCAGTCCTAATTTTTTTTGAACAACTCCTGTACAGATTATGACTGCGCGGGATTGGTAGAGCTTTTCCTTAGTCATCACGACTTTACCCTCGCCTTGGTCTACTATTTTTTGCGCTCTTGAATTTTGTATTGTTGCACCAGCCGCTTCCGCTTGTTCCTGAAGGCTCTGGATAAATTCGAAACCCGAGATATGCCGGATGCCAGGGTAATTTTCTATTGTCGGGGAATTAATGATCTGACCGCCAGTATTTTTTTCTTCTAAAACCAGAACCTTCTTTCCTGCCCTCGCTCCATAGAGGGCGGCGGTCAATCCAGCGGTCCCGGCTCCAATAATTATTATATCAAACATACATGAACCTCATTTTTAAGTTAATGAATAAAAATAACAACTTTTGCCTTTTTATATAGTTTTGTCAGGATGGTAAGAAAATATGCGGGATATATTGATTATTTATGGTGGAAATGTCCAAATGAAAACTGATTGGGCAATGAATAATTCGCCATACTTTCCACATAATAACTCCAAAACCAAAAACAACATCAGATTTGCTTAGGTGAATCTGAATGTGATTAGATGAAAGGAGCCAGGAAAGTGAAGGCAACAGGAATAGTACGTCGTATCGACGAATTAGGGAGAATTGTAATACCAAAAGAAATACGAAGGACTTTGAGAATTCGTGAAGGAGATCCACTGGAGATTTTTACGAACCACGAAGGTGGCGTTATATTGAAGAAGTATTCCCCAATTGGGGAACTTGGAGTGCTGGCAAAAGAATATGTGGAGTCAGTCGCAAATGTGGCAAAATGTACGGTCTGTGTGGCGGACCGTGACCAGATTGTGGCGGCAGCAGGGCCAGAAAAGAAAAATTATTCGGGAAAGGGCATACACAAGGAACTAAAACAGTGTATTGACGATCGTGCCAACATTCTTTCTACCGATGAAAAGGGGGTTCGTTGTAAGGTAGTAGAGGATGGGGACCAGGAGACAAACGAGGCAATCGGATCGATTGTTTCGGAGGGCGATGCCATCGGGGCAGTTATCCTTTTATCCCATGATGCAAAAAAGAAATTCGGGGAATTTGAGGAAAAAATGGCTCTTTGCGGGGCAAACTTCCTGGGAAGACAGATGGAAAGTTAAAAAAAAGGGAAGAAAAAATGAATATTATGTAAATATTACCTTTTACTTGTTAAATCTAGGAAAAAATCTTGACAAACAACAGAAAAAAGGGTATAAGTATAGATAGTAGGTTTACAGGTATTGTAGGTTTACGAAAATATTATAGTAAAGACACGAGGAGGATATAATCCATGAATAAGTCAGAATTAGTAGCAGCAATGGCAGATCAGGCCGAACTGTCAAAGAAGGACGCAGAGAAGGCACTGAAAGCATTTGTTGATGTTGTTACAAGTGAGCTGAAAAAAGGTGAAAAGATTCAGCTGGTTGGATTTGGTTCTTTTGAGGTTTCGCAGAGAGCAGCAAGAGAGGGAATCAACCCACTTACAAAAAAACCGATGAACATTCCTGCTTCTAAAGCACCGAAATTTAAAGCTGGTAAAGCATTAAAAGATGCTGTAAACTCATAATTCAGGTATTAATGTAAATTTATATGCAAACAGAGCGTCGATTCTGAATATTTGGAATCGGCGTTTTGATAAGGAATCGTTATAACAGTTTTTGTATGGGGGGACGTTTTTCTGTTCGCCCTTTTTTTGAGGAGGTAGAAGTTGAGATTAGATAAATATTTAAAGGTTTCACGTTTGATTAAGAGAAGGCCGGTGGCGAATGAGGCGTGTGACGCTGGCAGGATATTAGTTAATGATAAGGTGGCAAAAGCTTCCCAGAATGTGAAACCGGGCGATATTATCCAAATTCAGTTTGGGAACAAGGACACGAAAGTGGAAGTGCTGAGCGTGGAAGAAACCTACAATAAAGAAGAAGCGAAAGAGCTTTACCGCTATTTATAGTACAGTAGATTAAGCAAGGGATGTGCTGGTTATATTGCAACTATGTGCGGCATATAATATGATAAATGGTTGTTTTGAGGTGGCACATTTTGCAGGATTCCCAAAGAGGCAGTTTTAACCGTTATTCGGAGACAAGGGATCAGAGCATAGGCAACATGCATAATGTGAGCATGTATGACCGGGGAAAAGCTTCCCTGACCGGTGTGAAAGAGGTTATTTCATTTGACAGCAAGGAAATAATTCTGGAGACGACGAGGGGAACGCTGACGTTCTGCGGTGAGGAGCTGCATGTTAAAAGGTTGACGCTGGAAAAAGGGGAAGTAGATCTGGAAGGGAAAATATGCGAACTGAAATATTCCGATTCGCATTCGGTCAAGGATGCCGGTTCCTTTTTTGGAAAGCTGTTTAAGTAAATGGAAGAGATAAAAAATCAGCTTATCTTTTTACTTGGCTCCTTTTTAAGTGGTATTCTGGTTATGCTTGCCTATGAAGCGGTAAATATTTTCCGGGGATTATTTCGGCCTGGTGTGTTTGGGCGGTTGTTTCTGGATGTGGTTTTTTTTATCATAAGTGGCGTTTGTGTTTTTCAAATGATTTTCTTGTGCAATAATGGCACGATACGGAGCTTTTTTGTATTCGCTTTTGGAGCTGGTGCAATTTTGTACCGAAAGACGGTAGGTACGCTGCTTTCCGATCTTTTTGTGAAAATGGTACGGAAGATTTGTTATCTGGTTTCGCGTCCGTTTGCTATCTTTTATAGAAAAGTGGCAAATAAATTGAAAAAGCCCGGAAAAAAATCTTGATTATTTTAGAAAAACACATTATAATTACAATTACACATATTATGGCGGCACGGACATTACATCGTTAATGCCGATACAGCTGGCTATGCATGGGTTGGGCCATAGCAGGCAGCGAGGAAGGGAGGCATGTATGTGAGGAGAGGGAGAAAGCGCAGGAACCGCACCGCATTGTATTTAGTGATGACGGTTGTACTGCTTTTCTGTGGAACGCTTGCCATTCATAGTTTTTCTCTAAAAGCGGAATGCCAGGATCTGCTTCGGCAGAAACAAGAGCTGGAAGCGAGAAAAGAGGAACTGAAAAATGAGAAGGAGTCGATACAGGAGCAGCAGGCTTATATGCAGACCGATGATTATGTAGAATACATTGCACGGCAAAAGTTTGGCCTTGTGTATGACGATGAAATAATTTTTAAAGCAAAGTAAGAATCATGTCGAAAAGTTTTTTTGACGTGATTCTTTTTTTGACAAAATTTGATACCGGGATTGTCTATACTTATGTTTACTATAAACTAGTTTGGAATAATGGAGGAAGCGATGATTCAAGGTGCGGTATCAAAAAAACGATGGATTTTGCAGGCAGTAATGGGTTTTTTGCTGGGAAGAGTGTGGCTGTTCTCAATGAATCCGTTTGCGATTGCCTATATATGTGCGTCGGGTGTCTATCCGGGGAGCCGGACGCTTGTGTTGTTTTCTGTTCTGGCGGGTGTACTTACTAAAGCCAGGGGACTGGACTTTGTCCAATACGTTGTTCTGATCAGTTTAACTGGATTTGTCCAGTATATTATGAGGAAAATTGATGGCAGAGAAGGAAGCGTAATTTCGGTTGCCTGTGTAAGTGGTATTCTGAATTTTATACTTGGAACTGCGACTGGCGTCATAACAGTGAATACAATTGATGCTATCTGGATGAGTTTGCTGGAGAGCTTGTGTATGATTGCCCTTGCCAATGTTTTTCAGTGGGGAATCCGTTTCCTGTTATATGAGGACTGGGAAAAAATATTGGGAAATGAAGAACTGATCAGTATGATTTCCCTGACTGCGCTGGCCGTTTATGGGATGCCGCGCACATTTGACGGCGTATTTTCGATTGCGGAAATGCTGAGTTATTTTCTTGTCCTCTTTGTCGGATACCGGTACGGGGCGGCCCCGGGGGCAATGGCCGGAGCGGCGGGCGGAATGCTGGCAGCGGCTTCGGGGAGTGGCATGGTATTGGTCGGAGTGTATTGTCTGCTTGGAATCGGCGTCGGTATATTCCGGGAGATCGGCAGGGTCATAAGTACGTTAGCTTTTCTTGTTATGGGTGTTATAATGGCCTATGTTGTGAGAAACGAGGTACTCGGGATTGTGGAGCTGCGGGGTATGGTATCCGCAGCCATTATATTTCTGTCTATCCCCGGAACAGTTATACGGACGATTGAGAGCGATCTGACAAAAAACCAGGAGAATCCATTTGCCAAGGAAGACTTAAAAACACTTGCAAACTATAAAATAGACGGATTTTCAGTTGCGTTCAAGCGTCTGGCAAAATCGTTTAGCGATTTTACCGAAAAGGAACGCCAGATTTCCCGCGATGAAATGGAGGAGATCTTTGATGAGTTGTCGGGTAAGGTGTGCAGGGAGTGTATTAATTGCCATTATTGCTGGGAGACAAATTATGAGGAGACGTACGAGAATATAAGAAATATACTTGCAGCGGCAAGTGAACAGGGTGTTGTAGAAACGGAGACAATAAATGAAAAGTTTTGCAACCGCTGTCTGCGTCTGGATGAATATATTGAAAAAATTAATGAGCGGATGGCGATTGCCAGAATGAACTTGAGCTGGCGGAATAAAATGGCGGAGAGCCGGGAGGCGATGGCAAACCAGATGCTTGAGATTGCCGAGGCGTTGAAACAATTTACGATAGAGTTGAACCATACGGCAGAGGTCCCGGTCGAAACGAAGAAAAAAGTGCTGTTTTCTCTTCGTTCGCTCGGTATCCAGGTGAAAAACCTCTCTTTCAAGAAAGACCGGAAAGAAAATCTGGAGATCTGTTTTATGGCAAAAGCGAGGGGAAATGCCTGCATTACAAAGAAGGATGTATCGGGGGCGCTTGAGAGGGCGCTGGACATGCGTATGATGCCGGGAAGATATGTGAGGAATGTGATACCAAAGGAATACGAAGCGGTGGCATTTGTCCAGGATACGGCGTTTAAAGCGCTTACGGGACTGGCGAGAGTGGCAAAGAGCGGGGAAAAGGTGTCAGGGGATAACTTTTCATTTATGGAACTTTCCACAGGAGAGCTTGTCATGGTACTTTCTGACGGTATGGGAAGCGGTACGAGGGCCTGCAGGGATAGTGAAAACCTTGTGGAGGTGATTGAAAGCCTGATTGAGGCGGGATTTCGGAAAGAATCTGCGATTCGGCTCATAAATACCCTGTTTGTTATGTCTTATGAAGGAAAAAAGTTCACAACTCTTGACATGACGGCGATAGACCTTTATAGTGGAAACTGTGAGATTGTAAAGAATGGTGCCGCTGCCACTTTTATCAAGAGAAAGGACAGGGTTGAGACAATTTTTTCTAGTACCCTGCCGGTAGGAATTTTTATGGAAGTGGAATCGGAATCCACGGAGACAAAACTGACAGACGGAGATATGGTCGTAATGGTATCGGATGGCATTGTTGATGCATTTCCGGGTGAAAACAAAGAATTTTATGTGGAGAATATTTTACAAAACATAAATACCAACAATCCATCGGATGTTGCCAATGGAGTGCTTATGCAGGCACTTTCCCGAAATGCCAGGGAAGCATCGGACGATATGAGTGTACTTGTAGCAGGGCTGTGGGAAAAATGAGCCGGACTGTACAGGACTCCAGGAGCAGAAGTGCGAATGGGAAAGGATGAGAAACATGTTAAAGGAAAAGGTACTAAAGTTCAATGAGGTAAATAAGCTTTTTCATAAGGGAGATCGGATTGTCGTCGGGGTTTCTGGCGGAAAGGATTCTGTGTGTCTGCTCGATGTGCTGGACCGGTGCCGGGAGGAATTTGGATTATCCCTTCTTGTCGTGCACGTCAATCATTGTCTGCGGGGCGAAGAGGCAGATAGGGACGAGGCGTTTGTGAAGGCGCTTGCGGAGCAGAGAGGTATTCCGTTTTACAGTGAAAAAGCAGATGTCAGGGCTCTTGCCTCCGAACTCAAAATGACAGAGGAAGAGGCGGGAAGATATATTCGTTATCGCATCATGCAGCATGTATGTATGGAAAAGGAATATAATAAAATAGCGGTGGCACATAACCAGGATGATGTAGCGGAGACGGTGCTGTTTCAAATGTTCCGGGGAAGCGGGCCAAGAGGACTTTCTGGTATATTTCCGAAAAGAGAATATATTATCCGGCCCATTTTATTTGCGGAGAGAAGTGAAATTGAGCAGTATGTAAAACGACACCACTTGGAATTTTGTGAGGATAGCACGAATGTTAATGAAAAATATACAAGAAATAAAGTTCGGCTCCGGGTATTTCCTTATGTGGAAAGGGAAATAAATAATAAGGCGAAGGCCCATGTGGCAAGGGCGGCACAAAAGATCGCACTTCAGTACTCTTATATTGACAGACAGGCAAAAAAGGAATATATGCGGATTGTGAATTCGGACCGTGGGGAGTATTATTATGATTGCGAGGAGTTTGACAGGCTGGACATAGTATTAAAAGTCGAGATGATCCGTCTGATCCTGAAAAATTTCAGGGATTCGGTCAAGGATATCACAGAGAAACATTATAAAATGATTATTTCCCTGTCAGACAAAGCGGCGGGGAAACAGGTTATGCTGCCAGGATCCATATGTGTAGAGAAGCAATATGGCTGTGTCCGCTATAAAAATTATTCGACGGGCGGCAGCGGCACGCTTCAGATCACTTGTAATCTGCCGTTTGAAGAGGTGCTTGAAATACGACGCGAGAGAATGTGCGTCTGTATGGATGTGATCCCAAGGGAAAAACTAATGAAAGAAATTCCCAGAAAAGACTATACGAAATGGTTTGATTATGATAAAATTAAGAATGGCATTTGTTTGAGAAATCCGATGGAGGGCGATTATTTTATTATGGACTCCAGCGGAAACAGGAAACGGCTTTCCCGATATTATATTGATGAGAAGATACCGGTGAGTGAGAGAAAACAGGAGATCGTCCTTGCCGACGGAGATCATGTAATATGGGCAGTTCCGGGACGAATTAGCAATGCATATAAAGTAACGGAAGAGACAAAACAGGTTCTGGTTGTTATGATGACACTGAACTGAATAAGATTCATTGGCGGAGGAAAGAAATGAATGAGGAAGTAAAAATATTGCTGGAAGAACAACAGATCATTACAAGGGTAAAGGAAATTGCCGGGCAGATCAATCAGGAATACGAGGGAAAGGAGATATATCTGCTCAGTATTTTGAAAGGAAGCGTCTATTTTGCCTGTGAGTTATCAAAGCATCTTACCGTTCCTGTCAAGCTTGGATTTATGAGTGTATCAAGCTATGGCGATGGGCTGACCAGCTCCGGTGCAGTTACGATTAGCGGTGATGCGGATGTAGAAGTGCAGGGCAGGCATGTTATTGTCATAGAGGACATTATTGACACAGGAAGAACATTGTCTTTTTTGATGAATATGCTGGCGAAAAGGAAACCGGAGAGTTTAAAGCTGTGTACGCTGCTTGACAAACCAGACAGACGTGTTGTGGATGTCGTGGTAGATTATGTCGGGTTTGAAGTGCCAGATAAATTCCTGGTTGGTTTCGGACTGGATTATGCACAAAAATATAGAAATCTGCCTTGTATTGGAGAACTGGTGTTTAAGGAGGATAGACAATGAAAAATTTTAAGGGTTATGGGTTTTTTGTCGTTATGCTATTTGTAATAATAATTGCCTATATATCGAGCGATTATTTTATGAATGCGGCTAAGGCAAGTTATACGTACGCCCAGTTTAAACAAGACCTTTCGGCCGGTATGGTGAAGAGTGTGGAAGTGCTTCAGAATGCGGAGGTTCCCACGGGGGAATTGCGGGTAAAGTATTCCAAGGAAACGAAGAGCGTATACGTACCAGATGTAAACGATGTTTTAGAATTTCTGGAACAAGAGAATTTTACGCAGTTTAAAGTCAGTGACGTGGCAAGGACGCCGTGGTATCTGGAGCTTTTACCTTACGTAATTGGATTTGTGCTTATATTGGTACTGTTCAGTATGATGTCGTCCAATGCGAATGGCGGTGGCGGCGGAAAAATGATGAATTTTGGCAAGAGCAGGGCGAGCCTTACGATGCCGGATGATAAAGTTAAGACATTTGCCGATGTGGCAGGGCTTGTAGAGGAAAAAGAGCAGCTGGAGGAGATCGTTGATTTTCTGGCCCATCCAGCGAAATACACGAAGCTTGGCGCAAGAATACCAAAAGGTGTCATTATGGTAGGTCCTCCGGGAACCGGTAAGACGCTGCTCGCGAAAGCGGTAGCCGGAGAAGCAGGAGTTCCTTTTTTCAGCATATCCGGTTCCGATTTCGTAGAAATGTTTGTGGGTGTTGGAGCTTCCCGTGTGAGGGATTTATTTGCTGAGGCGAAGAAAAATGCGCCGTGTATCGTGTTTATTGATGAGATTGACGCCGTTGCGAGGCGCCGTGGAAGCGGACTCGGAGGCGGCCACGATGAGAGGGAGCAGACACTCAACCAGATGCTTGTCGAGATGGACGGATTTGGTGTAAATGAGGGAATTATCGTGATGGCAGCTACGAACCGCGTGGATATACTCGATCCGGCGATTCTCAGGCCGGGACGGTTCGACCGGAGAATCACGGTTGGAAGGCCGGATGTGAGAGGCCGGGAAGATATACTCAAAGTACATGCTAAAGATAAGCCGCTTTCTGACGATGTGAATTTAGAGGACGTCGCCAGGACGACAGCGGGATTTGCCGGAGCAGATCTTGAAAATCTTCTTAATGAGGCGGCAATTGCTGCGGCAAGGGAAAACCGGGCCTTCATTATGGAAGAGGATATCAAGAAATCGTTTATCAAAGTAGGTATTGGGGCAGAAAAGAAAAGCAAAATCATATCCGACAAGGATAAAAAGATTACCGCTTACCATGAAGCAGGCCATGCAATTTTATTCCATCTGTTACCGGATGTAGGGCCCGTATATACGGTGTCAATCATTCCTACGGGACAGGGCGCTGCGGGTTATACGATGCCGTTGCCGGAGAAGGATGAGATGCACCTGACAAAGGGAAAGATGCTTCAGGATATAACAGTGTGTCTGGGCGGGCGGATCGCAGAGTCCATCGCGTTTGATGATGTGACAACTGGTGCGGTGCAGGATATCCGGCAGGCGACAGAGGCGGCCCGGGACATGGTGACGAAATATGGTTTTTCAGATAAGCTGGGCATGATTAACTATGATACGTCAGATGATGAAGTATTTATTGGCAGGGATATTGCCCATACGAAAAACTTTAGTGAAACTACTTCACAGGTTATTGATGAGGAAGTCCGGAATATTATTGACAAGTGTCATGAGAAAGCAACTGGTTTGTTGAAAGCAAACCGCAGGATACTTGACCGGCTGGCGCAACTGTTGATAGAGAAAGAGAGAATCACAAGAGAAGAGTTTGAGCAGCTGTTTGAGCAAAATGACGATGAAATACTTGAAAAGGTATAAGTAATTGTGCATTTTCTTACATGAGGAGGAGGGTGTTGGGCAATTGTCACAAATAAAATTTATAAATTTATAAATGTTTGTGCACACTTATTTACGATAAGGTGGTATACTTCTTATCGTAAACCCCAATACATTATATAGTTTTTGCTACACCCCATAAGTAACAAAAATACCTTCTCCCAAAAGGACAGCGCACAAGAAGCTGTCCTTTTGACGTTTCAAGACTGGCCCTGTGGGAGCAAGGGAGAAATGGCAGTAAATTGAGGAGTCATGGAAGGGTGAAGAATTTAAGGATTGGAGTGAGTAGGATCATGGTAAAAGATTCAGACCGGTTAATCAGAGAGGCAATTTTCAGTTCTGGTACAGAGGCATATGTCACACCAATGGAGCCAGATGTCAATGAAGATGTAATCCTTAGATGCCGTACGGCAAAGGACAATGCAGATGATGTGTATCTAGTGGCCGATCAGAAGAAAATTCAGATGAGCAAGGAAGTTTCCAAAGGGAATTTTGATTACTATAGCACAAAGGTTCATCTCGGGACCGAAAGCTTTAGATACTATTTTCTAATACAAAAGGGAGACGAAAAAGTATATTTTAACAAACAGGGTGATGTGGACGAACCACAGCCGCAGTATGACTATTGTCTGTTTCCGGGCTATAAGACGCCGGATTGGGCAAAGGGCGCGGTCATTTATCAAATTTATGTAGACCGTTTCTGCAATGGCAACCGGGATAACAATGTGGTAGACAGAGAGTACTCCTATATCGGGGAACACGTGAAGGAAGTGAAGGATTGGAAAAAATATCCCTCCTCAATGGGCGTGCGGGAGTTTTATGGCGGGGATTTGCAGGGGATTTTAAATAAGCTGGACTATTTGCAGGATTTGGGAGTCGAGGTCATTTATCTGAATCCGATCTTTGTATCCCCGTCCAATCATAAATATGATACACAGGACTATGATTATATTGATCCCCATTTTACTGTGATAAAAGAAGATGGCGGGGAGGTATTACAGGAGGGAGACCATGATAATAAACATGCCACAAAGTATATAAAACGGGTTGTGGATAAGGAAAATTTAGAAGCTTCCAATGAATTTTTTGCCCAGTTTGTACAAAAAGTTCATGAGCGCGGCATGAAAATAATATTGGACGGTGTGTTTAATCACTGCGGTTCTTTTAATAAGTGGATGGATAAAGAGCTTATATATGAAGCAGATACTACTTATGCACCGGGAGCGTATGTTGAGGAGGAAAGTCCATACCACACATTTTTTAAGTTTTACCCGGATGGCGAATGGCCTTATAACACGAGTTACAATGGCTGGTGGGGGCATGATACGCTTCCCAAGCTGAATTATGAGGAATCCGAGAAGCTGGTGCAATATATTATGAAAATTGCCAGGAAGTGGGTATCTGCGCCTTACAATGTAGACGGGTGGCGGCTGGATGTGGCTGCGGATCTTGGATTTTCCCAGGAGTTTAATCACAGTTTCTGGAAACGATTCCGCGAAAATGTGAAAGAAGCTAATCCGGATGCAATTATCCTGGCGGAGCACTATGGCGACCCAACCTCCTGGCTTTCGGGAAATGAATGGGATACCGTTATGAATTATGACGCATTTATGGAACCGGTCAGCTGGTTTGTTACAGGGATGGAAAAGCACAGCGATGTCAGCCGCCCGGACCTGCGTGGAAACAGCAATTTGTATTTTGCCAGAATGACAGAATTCTCGGCGAGGTTTGCTATGCAGTCCCTGTTGACGGCAATGAATGAATTATCGAATCACGACCACTCCCGTTTTTTGACGAGGACGAATGGACGTGTGGGGCGGACGGCGTCGGCCGGGCCCGGATCTGCCAATGTAGGTGTAAAGAAGGCAGGAATGATGGCAGCAGTCATGATCCAGATGACCTGGCTCGGAGCGCCTACGATTTACTACGGTGATGAAGCCGGTGTCTGCGGCTGGACGGATCCTGACAGCCGCCGTACGTATCCGTGGGGAAAAGAGGATATGGAACTGGTTCGCTTTCACAAAGAGGCAATCCGGATTCACAAAGATTATGAGGCGCTTAGGACTGCGGGTTTGATTTACCTTATTTGTGAGGAAAATATGATCGGTTATGGACGGTTTGATGATAAGGATAAATTTTTCGTGATCGTGCAGGCGGGCGGTACACGCAGGAAGGTTACGGTTCCGGTATGGCGGATCGAAATGAACGATGGCGAATTTATGGCATCCATGCTTTATAGCGATGATTCTGGATTTAGTTTAAATGCGCGTGTATATGAGGTGAAGGATGGATGTGTCACGGTGGAGTTAGATAGAAATGGAGCAATTCTTGTGAAGTCAGTAGAGCGTTCTTATTAAAAAAACTGTCGCACTAGCATGTAAAACCGCTGGTGCGACAGTCTTTACGTATGAAATTTATTAGGATACAAGTTGTTTGCCGGATTGATAAATCCATTTTCCATTTTGTTTGAGTGCCTTACAATCATTATAATGTATTCCATTAAGACCATGAACGGTACATGAAATATTAAAAGTAATACCCGATGAATCTTCTTCTGTTTCATCTATTTTTATTAATACGGTATCCTTAATTATGAATCCATATGTATCGTCTGTTACAATAATTCCATCTTCTTTTAGCTCATCAAATGTTTTTTGTATCGTCTTTTTTTCATATTGCCTGGATATGCGGTCGGCAAAGTTGTGTTTGTCAGAATCGGATAAGCTCCCTGCCTTTGCCAGGTCGATGGCAATCTGGCTACTAGATTCCCCTAATTTAACAGAAAAATTGTTTATGATAATATTGAAATACAAATCCTGTAGAGTATCAAACATTTTTGGTTCCGGCGTTTGCCCTACAGGTGGTTTTGGCGGCTGCTCCGTGGGCTGTACGGAAGGTGTTGGCGTTTGTACGGGAATAGTCGGTGTTACTGTGTTTTGAGTTACAGGAGGATTCGCAGTAGCTGAAGGTTTGCTATTATTTTTCTGTACTTTCACAGTCACGGTTGCTTGGATCCCTTTGTCCTTTTTTGACACGATTACAATTTTTGCGGTACCGGCTTTTTTCGCTTTTACCACTCCCTGTTTATTGACAGTAACAACCTTTTTGTTACTTGACTTATATGTCACAGCCTTGCCCGCCTTTGCCGGTTTTATTTTTTTCACTTTTAATTGAAGTTTGCCGCCGGGGGCTAAGGTGATTTTTGACTTATTCATAGTGATTTTCTTATTTTTAGAAGCCGCCTGGGTATATACATGGCTTCCTAAAATATAGGTAGAAATCAGTGAGAATAGTACTAACATACAAATTGGTAATTTTATAAGATGTTTTTTCATAATTCGCACTCTCCTTATTACATTTTAGTATTTTTTACGGTAAAAACATTAAAGGGTTGTTCACATCACCCGTTTCAATAGGCTAGTGTGACAACCCTTTAAGTTTTCAATATGTTTTGATTATTCCTCAACTTCGCTTGATGAAAGACCGTCGCGCCAGCTTTCCAGCTTCTTTGTAGCGAGATCAATCGTTCTTTGGCAGATATCAGGAAGCTTACCGCCCCAGGCGTTTGTTGCCTGCTCGTAACCTTTCTTGATTGCAGCAATCATTTTGTCTGCCTTTTCCGTATCGCCGCCGCTAAGTGCCTGAGCCATAGAAACTAATCTGTCGCTAGTCTGCTCTGCTCCCCAGTAACCATCTTCTGCAATATCTTTCTGAGCCTGGGCAACGGTGGTAGGATCCACACTTATCTTGCCATTTTTTACATCCTCGAATAACTGAGCAAAAGAAGTATATTTATTTGCCTGCTTGCTTAACAGCTGGTCAACCAGATTCTGAAGCTGCTGATTTTTTGAATTCAGTTCAGCCTTCATCTTCTTAGCAATATTCGCATAATCTTTTACGGAACTATCCTTTTTGCTCTCCGTAGCCTGGGATGGTTCATAAACGACGCCTTTGTCCTTTTCAGAAGATACTGCTTCTGACTGCTTCTTATTGCCTGTTTTCGTAGTTGTGCTGGAAGCAGAAGAATAAGAAGTTGTTTGTGAATTTGATACTCCATATACACTCATCTTTTTTCCCTCCTTGGTCTGAAAATATGATAGCTATAATAGTCTTCTATGCTATATATCGGAAAAAAAAAGCAAAACTTAACCTTGTTATTATGAAAAAATAGAGGTAATATAGTGATAACAGGGAGGTGGCACGGTATGATAAAGAAGATTATACTATTTACTAAGGGAATAGAGACGTTATGGTTTTTTTCAGAACAGATGGGAAAGACGTTTGAGCTGCTAGGATATGACGTATTTTATTTTGACCAGTGCAAAGAATACCGCAGTCTGAGTGATCTGATCTGGTTTTGCGAGCCGGGGGTGACGGCGGCGATCAGCTTTAATTATGACGGATGCGCGGGAGAGGAATATTTTATTGATTCCCAGGGCATTTCATTTTTTGATGCAAGGGAAGTGGTATTTATCAATATTGTAGTGGACCATCCTTTTTATTACCACAAATTTGTTCCGTACCTCCCAAAGGATTACACACAGATTTCCATTGACCGGGAGCATGAGGCTTATTTGAAGCATTTTTTCCCTAATATTAAAAGGGGACCGTTTATGCCTCTGGGCGGTACAAGTCTCTGGGAAAAGAATAGTCTGCCGGGATGGGAGAAGCGGCCGGTTGATATTGTATTTACAGGGAATTACAACCCGCCGTCTATGTTTGAAGAGGCGATTACGAGAAATGGGCCGGAATATACAAAGTTTTATTATGATATTATCGACGATCTCATAGAGCATCCGTGGAAGTCGATGGATAAAACGATCATAGAGCATTTGAACCGGGATGTCGAGGACGTCAGTGAGGAAGGAATAAAAGAGACAATGCCTAATATGATTTTTATAGACTTGTATGTGAGGCATTATTTTCGTGGTGAGGTAGTAAAAACGCTTGTTGACAGCGGGTTAAAGGTTTACTGTTTTGGCGCGGGCTGGGATTGCCTTCCATGTGAGCATCCGGAAAATATTATAAATGGAAATGTGCTGGACTCGCTTGGATGCCTGCAGCAGATCAGCCGGAGCAAAATATCGCTAAACGTCATGCCTTGGTTTAAGGATGGTGCGCATGACAGAGTATTTAATTCCATGCTGAACGGTGCGGTGTGTGCGAGCGATAGTTCTAAATATATGGATGAGATACTCAAAGATGGGAAGGATTATGTAAGATATGATCTGGCGCGGCTGAACGAGCTTCCGGGAAAGATTACGGATGTGCTGGAAGACCGGGAAAAATGGGAATCCATCGCTTCTTGCGGATACAACCGCGCGGCAAAGAGGCACACGTGGGCTGACCGCGCCAGGTTCCTTCATTCAGAAATTCTTTGCAAGATACAGTAAAGTGTGATAAAATATGTCCTGACAGACTTTATTTATTGTACCATGCATGAATAATAGCATATGCATATTTACAAATCTATAAAGATTGGGAGAATGTTATGGCTGGAAATAAAGCAAAAAAGAAAAAGCAAAAGAAAGTAAAAAAGCATCCTAAGTTTTGGCTTGGGGTGAAAGTCTTCATGCTCATGTTTCTTGTAACGATTCTCGTAGTGGGTATTGCATTTTATGTGAAGTATGGGCGTGACATTTTTAAAATGCAGGATGAGGCGATTCAGATCGTAAAAAATTCAACTGCGGAGACGTTCCGGGATTCCGAGACGACAATTGCGTACAATTCCAAAGGGAAACAGATCGCAGTGCTAAAAGGGGATAAAGATTCTTACTACATGTCAATTGACCAGATACCAAAATATGTAAAGGATGCGTTTATCGTAACAGAGGATAAGAAATTTTATACGCACAACGGCATTGACGCGGGGGGAATTGTCCGTGCCGTCTGGGTACAGATTCAAAATAAGGGAGAGATCAGCCAGGGAGCAAGTACGATTACACAGCAGCTTGCCAGAAATGTATTTCTTAATATGGATAAAACCTATGAAAGAAAGATTAAAGAAATATTTATTGCCCTGGAGTTGGAAAAGAAATATACAAAGGACCAGATCCTGGAATTTTATTTGAATAATATCAATTTTGCCAGCGGTTATTATGGCATTGAGGCGGCGGCGAAAGGGTATTTTAGCTCCAGCTGTAAGGAACTAAGCCTATCGCAGCTGTGTTTTCTGTGTGCGATCCCGAATAGTCCGACGAGATACAATCCGATGTATCATATGGACAGCACCTTGCAGCGAAGGGATCGTATTTTGAGGCAGATGTTGGATGACAAGGTGATTTCACAGGCGGAATATGACGCCGCGATCGCAGAAAAAATCGAGTTAAATGTCACTGAGCCAGTAAAGAGAAACTTTATACAGACGTTTGTGACATACTGTGCGACAAGAAAACTTATGGAAATAAATGGGTTCAAATTTAAAAACAGTTTTGATTCCGACAAAAAGCAGGAGGCGTACAACGAAGAATATAACGATGCCTATGCGGCGGCACAGAAGCAGCTGATTAATAGTGGATACCGCATTTACACTTCGCTTGATTTGAAGAAGCAAAAGGAGCTGCAGGATGCAATCAATACGAATTTGGCTTCATTCAAGGAAAAGAGTACAAATGGTATTTATAAAATGCAAGGGGCAGCCGTTTGTCTCGATAACAAGACGGGAAGAGTGGTAGCAATTGTGGGCGGAAGGAGCCAGAAGACGAGTGGTTATACGTTGAACCGCGCATTTCAGTCTTTTCGACAGCCGGGGAGCAGCATCAAACCGGTGATTGTTTACACCCCTTCGCTGGAGAGGGACTATACTCCGGATTCTACTGTCAATGACCACAAGTTTGAGGGCGGGCCATCCAATTCAAATGGAAAGTATTCTGGTTATATTTCACTGCGGTATGCCGTGGAGCAGTCCAAAAATACAGTTGCATGGCAGCTGTTTGACGAGCTTACGCCGAAAGTAGGGTTGAAATATCTACTTGAAATGAATTTTAATAAAATTGTAAAGGATGATTATTATAATGCCTCCTCTCTCGGTGGATTTACCTATGGGTGCAGTCCACTGGAGATGGCGTCCGCCTATGCGACAATCCAAAATGATGGAAAATACCGTGAGCCGACGTGTATTGTGAAAATTTTAGACGCGGATGGAAATACAATCGTGAAAGATGATGTGGATGAAAAGTATATTTATGATTCAAAAGCAGCAAATACTATGGTTGATATACTGAAAGGCGTGCTTACGAAAGGTACCGGTATCGGTTTAAGTCTGGACAATGGTATGACTGCCGCGGGAAAAACGGGTACGACGAACGATAAAAAAGACGGCTGGTTCTGTGGGTTTACGCCATATTTTACAACTGCAGTATGGATAGGATGTGATAATCCTACCAGGATAGAGGATTTATCTGGGGCGACTTATCCGGGAAGAACATGGAAGACGTTTATGAATGCGATCCATGCCGACTTGGAGCCAAAACCGTTTGCGTACGAGGAGCGGGGAGAAGATCTTTCCTCGAAACCCGACCATTCAAATCAAAGTGATTTTGTGGATGATAAACCAGATGAAAAAACGCCGACACAAAAGCCAAAACAGACGAAAAAGCCAAAGGCGACAAAGAAGCCGGAGACGACAAAAAAACCAGACGAAGGTGAAGGCGAAGAACCTCCGATTGACGACCTGGAGTCAGAGCCGGATCCAGAGCCGGACGAGGGTGAAGATTCTGGCGGGAATGAAGGCGGAGACAATGGCTCTTCGAACGATGATACCGGGTTTTCACAGGATGACACGGTTTTCCAGGATGAGGATGGTACGGTACAGCCATAAGCTGTAAATAGTTTATGAGAGGAAATCTATGAGGAAAATAAAAAATATGTTTGAAAACTTTCGTGATAACAAGCGACAACACACCATTTTATGGTGTGTTGTCGTTTTGGTGTTTTTTGCAGTTCTTTTGGTAATAAATAATTTGACGCCGCTAATTGCCGATGATTTTTATTATAGGCGGAATCTTGTCTATGGGGAAAATACGCCGGTCCGGAGTTTAGGGGATGTTGTTCGTTCGGCCCAAAATGTATATGTTTATAATAGTGGACGGGTTTTGACGCATCTGATGTATCATTTGTTTGGAACCATCGGAAAGGGAGCGTTTAATTTGTTGAATTCCGTTTCATATGTAGTGGTTACTTTCTTTCTATACTCCATAATACGCAATAAGGGCAGGCACAGCATAGTACTCTATGTTCTTGTAAATCTTTCAATCTGGATGTTTACACCGGAATTAGGGCAGGATATTTTTTGGTTGTCAGGAACGATCAATTATCTTTTGCCGATGCTACCTGTTCTTGGAATGCTTTTTATATACCGGAGGGGGAGCCGGAAGGACGCCCCGGGCGGTTTGCTAAAATGTATTGCGTTGTTTGTTCTTGGAGTTATAGCGGGATGGCAGTTGGAAAATCTAAGTATTGTCGTACCTGTTACCGCATTTTTATACATAATTTACTTTAAGCGCGTAAATAAAAGGGTGCCCGGATGGAGTATATTTGGTTTGGCAGGAAGTGTTTGCGGGTATGCACTTTTGATCCTTGCGCCGGGAAATTTTAAAAGATATGATATGGCGACGCAATCTGTTTCGCTGTCCGTTCCGTTTAAATTCGCAATGATAACTTATTATTGGATTGTGTTTGCTGGGATATTGACAATTATATTTGTTGTTTCCGCCATTTACTGTGTGAGAAGAAAAAGAAAAGAGGCGTTTTTGCAGGGATTGGTTTTTGCAGTGGCGGCTATTGTCTCCGCTTACTGTATGATGGGTGCGCCGACGTCGCCGGAGCGTACCTGGTTTATTACCATTTCACTTATGATAATAGCGGATGGGATACTTCTGGGAGAGTTTTTTGAGGAAATTCCCTCTTCTAGTAGTGTCAAGGCAGCGGTGTGCCTGGGCTCACTTATTATACTTGGCGCGATGGCAGCGGATACGATGCTGTCTACATACGAAATTCATCAGCAGTTTACTGAACGCGAACAGATGATAGTAACAGCGAAGAAAAATGGCATTGCCGATATTCAAGTTCCTGTATATGGCCATAAATATCCTTTGAAAGCCAACCGTGATGCACTTTATGGGCTCAGGGACGTCGAATTGGGGACGGATCCCCCGAATAGCTTCAACGTTATTATTGCGGAGTACTATGGTGTAAATTCGATAACGGGTATCGAGAGACCGGAAGAGATAGATTGAATAAGAGTAAATAAAGGTGCTCCGCCAGACGGAGTAAATAGCTGGCGGAGCTTTTATTGTTATTTTTGCTGTCCGTATTGTTTTAATATGTTTTGTATGCGCTCCGCTGGATCCAAGAGATTAGCAATGGAAGCATCATGGTTCAGCGTATTGATTAGCAGCGCTATATATTTGCTCATGTCAACGTTGATATAGTATTCTTTCGACAACAATTCTTCGGTCTGGTAGACAAGATTTGTTGTCAGGAGACGGTAGATCAGTCCGCTGCTAAACGCCTTGTCGAATTTTTCGAGTCCGTTTGTAAAAAGGCCAAAGGTAGATGCTACAAAAATGCGGTTTGCTTTTCTGCGCTTCAATTCAGTTGCCACATCAATCATGCTTTCGCCGGAAGAAATCAAGTCGTCAATGACGACAACATCCTTCCCCTCCACGTCTGATCCGAGGAACTCATGGGCAACGATAGGATTGCGGCCCTCAATAATTTTAGTATAATCGCGGCGTTTATAGAACATACCCATGTCAATACCGGCGACACCGGCAAAATAGATCGCACGTCCTGTGGCGCCCTCATCTGGACTTATGACCATCATATTTTTGGGGTTCATCTTAATGTCAGGTACGTGTTTTAACATTGCCTTGATAAATTGATAGGTCGGTTGGATTGTCTCAAACGTATTTAAGGGGATTGCATTTTGAACGCGGGGATCGTGTGCATCAAAGGTAATGATGCTGTCTACTCCCATGTTGACAAGCTCCTGGAGAGCCAGTGCGCAGTCCATAGATTCCCGGAAATTTCGTTTGTGCTGGCGGCCTTCATATAAAAATGGCATGATGACAGTGATTCGTCTTGCCTTTCCGCTTACAGCAGCGATCATCCGTTTTAGATTCTGAAAATGGTCATCTGGTGACATGTGGTTTTTCTGGCCGCAAACGGTATAAGTCAGGCTATAATTGCATACGTCTACGAGGATATACAAATCTTTTCCGCGAACGGATTCATTCAGGATGCCTTTGGCTTCTCCAGAGCCGAAACGGGGGCAAACGGCGTCAATCAAATAAGAGTCTTTTTTGTAACTGCTAAAGTGAATGGACTCCTCGTCATTGACACTATTGGTTCGCCATGAAGAGATATAGGCATCAACCTTCTTTCCGATGTCATAGCTGCTTTCCAGGGCAAGAATCCCCAGGTCACCATACGGAATTATGTCTGCAAAATTTTGGGTCATTACGGTCTCCTCCATAAAATGTAGTTTTATATGTACTAATTGTTTCATTACATAACGTGGGTTATGGGCGTCTGGCGGCAATTGCTTTTTTTAGGCGGATGTCGTCGCCAGTCAGCTTTAAGAGTGAGTAGCTGCTTGTAATTCTTGAAAAGATTCGCTCGCTGTACTGTTCGCGCAAGTCGTCAAATGACAGGTTTGTCGAAATAATCGTGGACTTTTGATGGACCAGGCGTGAATCAATAACTTGATATAGCTGGGACGATGTAAAGCTATTGTTCAACTCGGTTCCAAGATCGTCAATAATTAGCAGGTCACAGTTGAGAATGTAAGTAGCCACCGCGCTTTTTTCAACCGAGCTTAATTCCCTGTCAAATTTATTCTTCTCTAAAATATCAAATAGTCCAGGTGAAGTCAGGTATACGACAGTATGGGAACGGTCGAGGGCTTCCTTGGCGATGCAATGGGTCAGGAAGGTTTTTCCGACGCCTGTGTTTCCATACAGCAGCAGGTTTTCCTGTGATTCGTCGAAATGCTTGCTGAAAAACAAGGCGGAATCACGGATCCTTCTTATATTGTCCCTCGGTGTGAGGCCGGTTGTCTCCTCTACGTAATCGTCAGGATAATATTCTACAGAAAAATGAGAGAAGTTTTCTGTTTGCAGTATTTCTTGTAAATTCGACTGCTGGTATAAATATTCGACGATCTTTTTTTTGAAACAATGGCATTTTTCATTGCCAATATATCCGGTATCATGACAGTCTTCACATGAATAAATCGGATGCAGATAGTCCGCAGTATAACCATTTCCAATAAGCAAGGATTCTTTTTTCCGGGTAATGGCCTGTATTTCTTTCTTTAGCCGTTCCGTGTCTACGGTTGTCCCATCAAAGGCGGCTTTTGTCATATTTACGGAAAGCTCTGCAATGATCTGGTCCAGCTCTGCAAATTCGGGTATTCTTGCCAGAACCTCCCGTTTCCGCATTTGCAGCAGGCGGTTGTTTTTAAGCTGGGTTTCATTATAACCAGAATATATAAAGTTAAATTGTTCATTTAATAATTGCATACATAGCTCCGTTTCCGTTATGGATGAAGAAGCTGTTTTTCCAAATCAGCAAATTCATCTTTCGAGTATTCCCGTTGTGGGAAATTTTGAAATTTATTATTGCTTCGTCGGCTGGCAGGGTTTTTATTGGCAGCGGCATTTTTTTGACGGAAATAGGATTTGTCACAGTCTTCTATGTCCTGGCGCGTTGTCACTCCTTTTTTATACCAGTCTTCCAAAATCTTAGATGTATAATTCAAATTGGTATCGCCTGATTGTAACACTGTTCTGCTGCAAGCCTCCTCCAAAATCGCATCGGAAAAGTGGTAGGAACTCCATTTGTCAATAATCGCTTTTTCTGCCGGAGCCAGCGCGCGGTTGATGCCGAGGGCTCTGGAGACTGTCTTGTATGTACCGTTAAACGAGGAAGCCTCGTCCTCGGCTTCCTTGGCGGTGCGAATGCCTTTTTTTGCCCAGTCTATCGCAATGGTTTCAATGTAACGGGGTTTGCTTTTGCCTCTTGATAAAGCAGTGCCATAAAGTGTAATAACCAGATCAAGGGAAAATCCGAGATCCGACATTAAATATAGAATTAACTGCATATGTGCGTCGCCCAATGTCGTACCGAGCAGCGCCTCTACCATGCTTAGGCAAGATTCAATTTCCGAATCCTTTTTGAGCGCCTCTGCCTGAAGAGGGGAGTATGTGCGGCGTTCAGGAATGTCCGGTTTTTTTTCCGGCTCCGGTTCGGACACAATTTCTTCTGTAGCAGCTGAAAGGGCAACCGCACTCATTTCTTCTGTGGGAGCCGAAAAGGCAACTGCGTTATTTTCTAAGGGGAGAAATGAAATTTCAGAGATCTGTCCATCGGATTCACGGATCGAGAGGATTCCTTGTTTCTCCCAATAACGGAGGGCGCGCAAAATATCTGCCTCGGTATTCGAAAGCATGTCCGCCATCGATTCAATCGTCAATGTCGGAGAAACATCTGTCATCTGCCGCAAAAGATAGAGATACACTTTTACAAAGCTTCCATTTGCCTGTGGCATATAGGTATCAATAAATGTATTTGGAACATGTGTTATGTTTTGTGTAAGATGAGTGGTCAACGAAAATCCCATGATGTATGTCCTCCATGAACGATGATAATCCCTTTTCCTAAAGCATAACGCAAAATTTCATTTCTGTAAATAGCAAAAAAATTGTACTTTTTCAGTAGTAAAACAAGTGTGGATAATGTGGATAATGTGGATAACTAAAATTTGTACATACTATTCTTGTAGAAAATAGTGCTTAAAGGTACGGAAATTCGTTATTTTATAAAATTAATAGTAAAAAATAAGTTATACACATTGTATATAAGTCCAAAAACTATCCACAGCCTAACTTTTCTACTCATTGTTGATAAGACTGTGGATAATGTGGATAACTTAGTGAATGATGAGAGATTCGCCAACTTCTACAATATTTCCTGCGCCCATAGTTATCAACAAATCACCCGTGTCTAAATTTTTTTTCAAAAAGTCTTCGATCTTCTCAAAATCGCCCAAATAAAGGGCCTCTTTACCTGATTTTGTAATTAAATCTGCAATATCGGCAGATGAAATGTCGCCTGGGTCTTGTTCCCGCGCAGCGTAAATGTCAGCAAGTATTATCTTATCCGCGAGGGTGAGTGATTGGGCGAGATCCGCAAGTAGTGCTTTTGTTCTTGAATAGGTGTGTGGCTGGAACGCGACCCAGAGCGTTTTATGCGGGTAATTCCGCGCAGAAGTGATGGTCGCTGTCATTTCTGTCGGATGATGGGCATAATCATCTATAATTGTCGCACCGTTGCAGGTGCCCTTATATTCGAAGCGCCGTTCTGTGCCCTTGTATTTGGAGAGGCCGCGCTGGATTGTTTCGGACGGTATGTCAAATAAAGAGGAAAGGGCAAGGCAGGCCAAAGTGTTTGATATGTTGTGTTTTCCTACGATTTGTAACTGGAATTCGTCGCACCGGGTCCCTGATTTTACTAAAGTAAAGCGACCGCAGCCGAGTTTATCAAAGGAGATGTCGGCGGCGGAGAAATCGGCGGATGCATCATCTGTGGAAAATGTAATGATGCGGCAGGGAAGACCGTCCGTGATTTCCTCATAATTTTCAATGTCAGAATTGATGATAAGCGTTCCGTTTGCCGGTATCTTTTCGGCAAATTTCCGAAAACTGTGCCGGATATCATCTAAATCTTTGAAAAAATCCAGATGATCCGCTTCTATATTAAGAATAATCCCGATTGTCGGGTAAAATTTTAAAAAGCTGTTTGTGTATTCGCATGCTTCTGTAATGAAATGGCTTGACTTTCCGATGCGGATGTTTCCATGAATGGCAGGCAGAATGCCTCCGACGGAAATCGTTGGGTCCATGTCCGCTTCCATCATGATATGCGAAGCGATTGAGGTCGTAGAGGTCTTTCCGTGAGTGCCCGCTACGGCAATGGCGGTGTTGTAATTTTTCATCACCTGTCCCACCAAGGCTGCCCGCTCAAGCATCGGTAAGCCGAGCTCTTTTGCTTTTACGTATTCCGGGTTGCTCTCGGATATGGCCGCGGTATAAACAACAAAATCAATATCTGAGGTAATATTTTCGCATGTTTGTTCATATACTATTTTTATCCCAAGCGCTTCCAGATGTCTGGTGATTTTAGATTTTGTCCGGTCTGAGCCTTTTATGGTAAATCCCATAGCTGTAAGAAGTTCGGCGAAACCACTCATGCTGATGCCGCCAATGCCGATAAAATATGCTGTTTTAGGAATGCTAAAATCAATTTGATACATGGTTTGATAACCGTCCTTTCCTATAAATACATGTCTGCATGCAGATTATTGTTTTCAGTATACACTTAATATATGTAAAATGCAAGATAAAAGGTGAGTGTGTTCGGCCAGGGGTGTTTTGTGCAATATAGACAAAAAAGTCAAAAAAAATGAAAAAAAACTATAAAAATCGTTTATTTTTTTGACAATGTATGTTATAATCATTTATATAGTTAATCCGGCCCGCAGAGGACATAATTCTGACGGGTACTATTTACAACAGGGGTGATCAGATGATCAAAAAAGAAATGATAGCTATGTTATTAGCTGGGGGACAGGGGTCCCGTCTTGGTGTCCTGACAGCAAACGTAGCAAAGCCTGCTGTTGCTTTTGGGGGAAAGTATCGTATCATTGATTTTCCATTAAGTAATTGCATCAATTCAGGGGTGGATACGGTTGGTGTTCTTACACAATACCAGCCACTCAAGCTGAATACTCATATAGGCATCGGTATTCCGTGGGATCTGGACCGAAATGTAGGAGGTATTTCGGTGCTGCCGCCATATGAGAAAAGTACAAGTAGTGAATGGTATACGGGTACGGCAAATGCCATATATCAGAATCTGAAGTATATGGACCAGTACAACCCGGATTACGTTCTGATACTTGGAGGAGACCATATATACAAGATGGATTATCAGGTAATGCTGGACTTTCATAAGTCAAATAATGCAGATGTTACACTGGCTACTATACCAGTACCTATTGAGGAAGCTAGTCGTTTTGGGGTATGCATTACAGATGACAGTGGCAAAATATTAGAGTTTCAGGAAAAACCGGAGCAGCCAAGAAGCAATTTGGCGTCTATGGGAATTTATATTTTCTCATGGTCTATTTTGAAAGAAGCTCTCATCACGTTGCGAGACCAGCCGGGATGCGACTTTGGAAAACACATAATTCCGTATTGCCATGAGCGCGGAGATAGTATATACGCTTATGAATTTAATGGCTATTGGAAGGATGTTGGAACATTAGGATCCTATTGGGAGTCCAATATGGAGTTGATTGACCTGATTCCTGTGTTTAATCTTTATGAGGAGTTTTGGAAGATTTACACGAAAAATGAGTGGCTCAGGCCACAGTATATTTCAAATTCATCGGTGATCGATAAAGCGATTATGGGGGATGGATGCGAGGTATATGGGGAGGTTTATAATTCTGTTATTGGTTCCAATGTGGTGATTGAAGAAGGGGCTGTCGTAAGGGATTCCATTATTATGAACTCGACACGCATAGGAAAAAATACGATTTTGGACAAGACAATTGTTGCAGAAGATACCGTAATCGGAGCTGGATGTGTATTGGGGGCCGGTGACGATGGTGTCGTGAACCAGGTAAAACCTGACGTATATGCATTTAATCTTGTTACAGTCGGAGACAATACAGTTATTCCAGACGGAGTGACAATTGGAAAAAACACTGCCATATCAGGAGTGACGACAAAAGAAGACTATCCGAATAATACACTGGAAGGTGGCGGAACTTTGATAAAGGCAGGTGAAATTTTATGAGAGCAATAGGTATTATATTGGCTGGTGGAAGCAGTAAGCGTATGACAGAACTTACGACTAAGAGGGCTACATCTGCATTGCCGATTGCAGGAGGCTACCGCAGTATAGACTTTGCACTAAGCAGTATGTCTAGTTCTCATATTAGCAAAGTTGCTGTATTTACTCAGTTCAATTCAAAGTCATTGACTCAGCATTTGAATTCATCCAAATGGTGGGACTTTGGTAGAAAACAAGGTGGTTTATTTGTATTTACTCCTACTCAGACGCAAGATAACAGCTATTGGTATCGTGGAACAGCGGACGCCATAGCACAGAACATTGATTTCCTGAAATCGAGCCACGAGCCTTATGTGGTCATTGCTTCGGGGGATTGTGTTTATAAAATGGATCTAAACAAGGTACTAGAGTATCATCTGAATAAAAATGCAGATATTACCATCGTTACGAAGGATCTCGGGAAAGAGGATGACCCAAGCAGATTTGGTGTGGTTTCTGTAAATGAGACGGGACTCGTTACAGAATTTGAGGAAAAGCCAATCGTTACATCAAAGACGACCGTATCCACAGGAATTTATGTCATACGGCGCAGACAGCTCATAGATTTGATTGAGAGGGCTGGCAATGAAGGCGGGTTTGATCTAGTAAAGGATATTTTTATTAGGTACCGTGGATTGAAAAAGATCTATGCATACCAAATGGATTCCTACTGGAGTAATATTACTACAGTAGAGTCATATTTTAAAACAAATATGGATTTTCTCAGCCGGGAAACAAGGGATTACTTTTTTAACCAGTATCCTACAGTGGCGTCCAAGATTGAGGATCTTCCGCCGGCGAAATTTAATGCAGGTTCGCAGGTGACAAATAGTTTGATTTCAAGTGGATGCATCATCAACGGCGAGGTGAGGGATTCCATATTATTTAAAGAAGTATACGTAGGTAACAACTGTACCATTCGTAATTCCATCATATTGAATGATGTGTATATTGGCGATAATACCTACATTGAAAATTGCATCGTTGAGAGCCATGATACTATTCGAGCGAACTCCA
Source organism: uncultured Eubacterium sp. (assembly GCA_910584245.1). Taxonomy (GTDB): domain Bacteria; phylum Bacillota; class Clostridia; order Lachnospirales; family Lachnospiraceae; genus Eubacterium_F. The sequence continues at coordinate 5,319 of CAJTZF010000008.1, read as the reverse complement.
GCTATGTTGGGGAACCGGATGAAATCAAAGTAGTGTTGGAAAAGAATGCGCGTTACGTACTGTAAAAACAGTAAGGAGGATAATTGGAATGCAAATAACAGATATTCGCATTCGAGTTGTGAGTAACGATTCCAAGATGAAGGCGGTAGCGTCAGTGACATTTGATGATTCATTTGTCGTTCACGATATCAAGGTCATCGAAGGGGAAAAAGGTTTGTTTATTGCGATGCCAAGTAAGAAAATCCCTGGAGGAGAATATAGGGACATAGCCCATCCTATTAATGGGGAAATGAGAAACTTACTGCAAGAAGCAATAGTAGAGCGTTTTGAAAAGGCACTAGATGAATTACCGGATGAAAATTAAAAATGTCTCAAATTGGTTTCGGCTGCGTAGTCAGAATGTAGCAATACTGACTATGCAGCCGAATTGCCGTTATAATTAGGTACAAAAGGTTATGTTTTTGAAGCTTCTGGCTTTTGTTCGGTACTCTGGTACTTTTTTGGTGTGTAGCCGGTTATTTTTTTAAAAGTGGTAATAAAATTATTATAGTTTGTAAAACCGGACAAGTAGCAGGTTTCGCTTACATTTTTTCCCTCAGAGAGAAGCGATTTTGCTTTGGAGATTCGCAATAGAAGAAGATAATTAAAAATGGTTGTGCCTGTTTCTTCTTTAAAGGTGTGACACAGATAATATTTACTGAGAGAGAGTGCGTGAGAAAGGGAGTCTAAGGAAATGGGTTCTGTCATGTGCTCTTTTATGTAGTTGACGACGTCCTGGACGGCCGGCGTATACCGGCAAAAGGAAGGGGCGGCCGGATAGAGAAAAAGATTATTGATGAAAACGAGCAGTTGGAGCAAATACGTTTCCATCAGCAGTTCTTTTCCCGGTAAGGAGTACGTTTCATTTTCCGTAATTTTTTCATACTGGTCTACGAAATAAGTAAGCTGTTGCCCGCTTAATTGAATTAAATTTTTTTCTCCTATGTTTCTCGCCGTAAAACAGGAAGAAAGGTTGAGATCGCTGGCGCTGTATTTATAGAAAAAGGCAGGCGGAATATGAATATAAATTCTCCGGTATGGAGTTTGTTTTAAATTAATCGCTTTATGGATTTCTAAATCATTAATCATCAAAAGAGAACCAGGCGTCAAATGGTAAAAGGTCTGCTGAACGCAGAAATTAAGTTCTCCCTCTAATAATAAAAATAGCTCATAAAAATTATGAAGATGAAAGTCTTTAACAAAAGATTGTTTTGATAACAGCATATTGTGGGATATGCGGTCAGAATATTCATGAATCATGGGGTATCCTCCTAAGACCCAAATTATTTATAGCAATATTTACGAGTTTTTTAACAATAGATGCAAAGATATTTTGTACATTTTGTTATATTATAAAGCATAAGGAACTAGATTGCAAGAAAATCGTTTATGGAATGAATGGAGGGATTCGATGAAACAATTAATGAGTGGAGGAAGAAAGATATTGGCATGGCTTTTCGTTTGCATTATGCTCATATCGTGTGTTATTTCCGGGATACCGGCTGAGGCTGTGGCAAGAAATAAGGTAACCGATGTTTCTGTTATAAAACCGGCCATTTCCGAACTGACGTTAAAACAAGGGGCCGGATATGTGCTAAAGGCGGAGGCAAGCCCGAAAACGGCAAAAAGCAAGGCGCTTCGATATCGCTCAAGCAGGCAGGAGGTAGTGGCTGTCTCTGCGAAAGGAAAATTAAAAGCTAAAAAATGTGGTAAAGCGGTGCTCACGGTTTTGTCTGCTGATGGGAAAAAGAAAGCAAGGGTGAAAGTGACGGTCGTAAAATCTTTAAAGAAGGCAAAAAAGGTTACGTTGAAAACAAAAAAATTAACGCTTTATGTGGGAGGAACAAAAAAGGAAGCACAGGCAATATTGAAGGCCCAGGTGCTCCCGAAAAATGCGACGGTAAAAAAGGTGGTATATAAGGCGGCGGGGAAAGATATTATTTCTGTAAATAAAAACGGCGTCGTGACAGCAAAGAAAGAGGGAAAGACAGAAGTAATCGTTTATGCCGGCGACGGATGGGGAAAAAAAGCTATTTGTAATGTCGTAGTCAAGAAAAAAGGGCTGTCTGTATCTACGGCTTCGAATTGTGTAAAACCGGCCGTAATTGGCTCGGAAGGGGCGGAACCAACAACGCCATCCGAAAGTATGAAGCCAGCGGAAGAGCCGGAGCATGAATATATCCTGGCTTCCCAGGGAGTGGCGCAACAGATGTATTTGGATGCAAATGGGGAGGATTATGACGGACTTAGACGAGTAGCAGCATGTTTCCAGGAAGACGTCGGGCTCGTGTCGGACGCTGCGCTGGAGCTTGTGACGGATGCCGGGGAAATCCAGGGAACCCCCGTTATTGCGGGTAGTATTGGCAATAACCAGCTAATTGACGCAATGATTGAAAATGGGAAATTGGATGTGGAGGATATAAAAGGCAAGTGGGAATGTTACAAAATTGCGCTTGTGCGCAATCCGGCTGGAGGCGTCGAGGAAGCGCTTGTGATCGTCGGGAGTGATAAACGGGGTGCGATTTATGGCATTTTTCATATCTCTGAGTTGATGGGGGTGTCCCCGTGGGTTTATTGGGCGGATGTGACGCCGGAAAAGAAGGATACCATTTCATTTCAATCGGGGGATTTGTCGTTTACATCCAAGGAGCCTTCTGTAAAATACCGTGGAATTTTTTTGAACGATGAGGAACCGGCGCTCGGTAGCTGGGCAAATAACTTTTTCAAGGAAAAAAAGGGAGGAAAATTTAACGAGTATTTTTATGAACATGTATTCCAGCTTATCTTGCGGTTAAAGGGAAATTATTTATGGCCTGCCATGTGGTCCTCGTCATTTAGTACCGATGGAGTGGAAATGCCGACGGCAAGCGCTGAGCTGGCGGATGAATACGGGATTGTTATGGGCACGTCCCATCATGAACCAATGATGAGAGCGCATCAGGAATGGAGTAAGGGAAAATCGAACTACGGAAGTGGCGAATGGAACTATAGTACTAATAAGGAGGGTCTTCAGAAGTTTTTCTGCGAGGGAGCAGAGCGTAATGGAAAATATGAAAATGTAGTTACGGTTGGCATGCGCGGGGATGGCGATGCCCCGATGCTTCCGGAAGGAAGTTCCGTCGCAGAAAATATAGAGCTATTAAAAGAAATCATAACCGACCAGAAAAAGATTCTTAAGGATAATGGGCTGGAGGACAATGCGAAAGTTCTCGCCCTGTACAAAGAAGTGGAGGATTACTGGTACGGAGATGAGAATACCCCCGGCTTGCGTGAATGGAAAGAATTAGAGGATACTATTGTACTCTTGTCCGAGGACAATTATGGGAATGTCAGGACTTTGCCAACAAAAGATACGAAAGACCGGGCGGGTGGCTGGGGAATGTATTACCATGTTGATTATAATGGGGCCCCTACGTCTTATCAGTGGATCCAGACGCTGCAGCTACAAAAGCTGTGGGAACAGATGTCTATGGCATATGATTATGGTGTGGATGATATATGGATTCTTAATGTCGGTGATTTAAAGCCAATGGAATCCGCAATCTCATATTTTCTGGATTTAGCATGGGATTATGAGCGGTGGGGCAGCAGTAATATAAACAGTACCGAACAGTATATCAGGCAGTGGCTGGATGAACAGTTTGGCAAGGATACGGATGAACAGGGGATCCAGGATCTGACTACAATATTCGAAGAATATTTGAAACTCAATACTATCCGCAGGCCGGAAAATGTGACCTCGTCTACATACAGCCTTGATAATTATAATGAAGCAATGAATATGTTGTCGCGTGTCGATAAACTTATAAATTTGGCAGAGGAGTATAAACAGAAATTGCCGGAATCATTACAGGCAGCATATTATCAGTTGATTTATTATCCCGCTGTAGCAGCGGCGAATGTCAACCGGATTCAAATTTATTCCGGATTGAACCAGGCGTATGCAAAACAGAAATTAAGCAGTGCGAATATGTATGCCTCTATGCTTGAAGAAGCGATCTCTTTTGACCAGGAGCTTGAGCAGACTTACGACAAAGAGATGCCGGGGGGCGTAGGAAATAAGTGGGATGGCATGATGTACCAGGCGAAGAATGCAGCGCATATCGGTTACCCGGAATGGAGGCCGCAAGGCGCTTATCCTACTCCGAAGTACGTGGAAATTCCAGAAGAATCCCGCATGTTTGTCCGTTTGGAGGGAGATTCCAAGGCATACGAAAGTGGCACGGTGGATTTGCAGAGTTTTACGAATATCAATAACGAGACATATGCAGTCAATATAATGAATGGCGGGGAAACCTCATTTGAATACAAAATTACTACATCAGCAGACTGGATTCGGCTGACAAAAAACGATGGTACGGTGAGCAACCAGGATACGGTCGGGGTCCATGTAGATTTTTCGAAATTAACGGCTGATGATACGGGAAAGATAATTATTTCTGGAAATGGCCAGACTTTGGAGGTGAATGTAACAGCATCCGTAATGGAAACGGAAGGGTTGGATGAAAAAACATTTATCGAGGCTCATAATTATATTTCGATCGAGGCGGCGCATTATACGGAATCAAGGCCGGCTGCAAATGGGGCTGAATGGAAAGAGATTAAGAATTATGGGCGCGGGCTGTCCTCGCTGAAAGTATTCCCTTGTACGGGACGTTTTACAGGCAAAGAGGACGCGCCATATGTAGAGTATACCGTTAAGACGGCGGGTACGGGCAGATATACGTTGATGGCCTGGGTTGCGCCATCCAATAATGTCGACTGGGATAATGTGACGATGAAATACGGCGTTTCTGTAGACGGCGGGGAGATGCAGAGTGTGGATACGATTACGGAGAAATATATCGCCGGAACATGGAGGGATTCGCTCTGGTCGAATGGTGTGAAAAATGGTATCCACACGAAAACGGTAAATTTGGGTGAATTAAGTGCGGGGGTACATAAAATTCGGATCTATTCCCTCGATCCGGAAATTGTTTTACAAAAGCTTGCGCTATATCCAACAAGTAACCGTCTAAAGAGTTCCTATATGGGACCATCGGAGAGTTACTTTACCGGAAAAAATGAACAATATTTACCACAACAGCGTTGATATATGCACTTATGCCGGATATATTCTGCGGTAAGTCAAAACAAGCGCTAAATGATTTATAGTGTCATTTGGCGCTTGTTTTATAGATTTCGTCCTTGATACTGTATTGTTACTACATAGACTGTTTTGTATGGGTTCATCAATGCGGAAAATGGCGATATAATTATCAATCAGTAACTGACGGTAGC
>CAJTZF010000007.1 GCA_910584245.1 uncultured Eubacterium sp. | reverse complement strand
AAAAAGGTATCACAGAGCATAAAAGAACCCCACAAACAGCGTGTTTACGCCATTTATGGGGTTCGGTTTACTACTCGAACTCAATCGTCCCCGGCGGCTTACTTGTCAAATCATACACTACTCGATTTACTCTTCCCACCTCATTAATAATACGGTTCATCACCCTCTGAAGGACTTCGAATGGTATGTCAGAACACTCAGCAGTCATAAAATCTGTCGTATTCACAGCGCGAAGTGCCACGGCGTAATCGTAGGTTCTCTCATCTCCCATCACTCCAACAGAGCGCATATTAGTCAAGGCGGCAAAATACTGCCCCAATCCCTGAATATCTGCTTTCGCAATCTCCTCACGATAAATCGCATCCGCGTCCTGCACGATGCGCACCTTTTCTTCGGTCACTTCCCCGATAATTCGAATGCCTAGACCCGGACCCGGGAACGGCTGGCGGTTTACGAGATGCTCTGGGATGCCAAGCTCTCTGCCGACCTTACGTACTTCATCCTTGAAAAGAAGGCGAAGAGGCTCTATAATCTCTTTAAAATCTACGCAGTCTGGAAGCCCGCCCACGTTGTGATGGGACTTAATGACGGCAGATTTTCCGAGGCCGGACTCTATTACATCAGGGTAAATCGTTCCCTGAACGAGAAAATCAACGGCACCGATTTTCTTGGCCTCCTCCTCAAACACGCGGATAAACTCCTCACCAATTATTTTTCTCTTCTGCTCCGGCTCTGTTATGCCAGCGAGCCGCGTATAAAACCGCTGCTGACAATTAACACGTATAAAATTTAAGTCGTAGGGACCTTGAGGGCCAAATACAGCCTCAACCTCATCTCCCTCGTTTTTACGGAGAAGCCCGTGGTCTACAAAAACACACGTCAGCTGCCGGCCAATCGCCTTCGACAAAAGTACGGCCGCCACAGAGGAATCGACCCCGCCCGAAAGAGCACAGAGGACCTTTCCTCCGCCAACCTTTTCCCGCACGGAACGAATTGTGTCTTCTGCAAATGATGACATTTTCCAGTCGCCGCAGCATCCGCACACATTAAATACAAAATTGGACAGCATCTTTATGCCCTCCTGCGTATGCATCACTTCCGGGTGAAACTGTGTTGCATAAAGCTTTTTTTCCGGTATCTCCATCGCCGCCACCGGACACACCGGGGTTGTCGCCGATATGGTAAATTCCGCCGGCGCCTCAGAAATGTAATCGGTGTGGCTCATCCAGCAAACCGTTTTCTGGCTGACCCCTTCGAAAAGAATAGACGTGCCGTCCACGGCAACTTCCGTTTTCCCATATTCGCTGACTGGCGCTGTCTCCACCTTTCCACCGAGCAAGTAGGCCATCAGCTGGGAGCCATAACAAATTCCGAGAATGGGAATTCCCAGCTCAAAAATATCCTCTGAACATCTCGGCGCGCCCTCACCATAGACACTATTGGGACCACCAGTAAATATTATCCCTTTGGGGTTCATTTCCCGGATCCGGTCCAGGCCTATCGTATAGGGATGTACCTCGCAGTATACATTGCACTCTCTTACCCGCCTGGCAATTAACTGGTTGTACTGGCCGCCGAAATCGAGCACGATAACAAGTTCCTTATCCAATGCAGCTTCCTCCTTCTTCTCCTCAAAAAGTTTCGTTTCTGCTCTTGAGTATAACAAAAAAATTTTCGTTTGGCAACCAGATAAACTAATCTCTTTCAAATGGCACCAAAGACAGTTCCCGGCCAAACGGCGCGTCCCTCTGTTCTGTCCAGCCGCAGCGCGCCGGGCGCACCACAAAAAAGAAGCCCCCCGCCTGCAATCGGAGGACTTCTCCAAGCATCACTCATTATATCTTTTCAGGAAACAGGTCTACTTTGCTAAAATGGACGAGAATAACACATTAGCTCAATGTCTTGGCTTTTACTGCCGAATATGCGCCCCAAACCTTCTTGCCATTCACGGTTGTATACGCCCGAACCTTGTAGTAATATTTCACCTTGCGGGAAACCGTCTTTTTATACGTCACTTTCGAACCGGACGTAAGCGTTTTTATTTTAGAAAATCCGCCGGTTTTTGAAGTCGAACGGTAAATGCGGTAGCCGCTTGCGCCGGTCACCTTGTTCCAGGAAATTGATACCTTCTTGGAGGAAACTTTCGCTACCTTAACTCCGCCAGGTGCCGCCGGAACAGGTTTCTTCGATATAACATTGGAATAATCTCCAAAGTAATAGATGCCATCAATCAGACGGTACGCACGCACTTTATAATAATAGGTCGTACCGCATGCAATTCCCGAGTTTGTATAGGTAACCTTTGAATTTGAAGTAATGGATTTGATTTTCTTAAATCCGCTTGTCTTGGAAGTTGAACGGTAAATGCGGTAGCCAGTTGCGCCATCCACCCCGCTCCACGTAAGCTTTATCTTGTTATATGCTGTGCTGGCAGCTGTCAGTGTAGCCACTTTGTCAAGCTTCACTGCCTTATCTGCAAAATCCGACTTGTCTACGTTTACCGATACGGTCACCGTGTGGGCTGTTCCAGGAACCACATACGTGTATGTGAAGGAAGCCGGAACATCTGTGATTTTGCTCCAGACAATCGCATTCGCTGTATCTTTAAAAGTACCGCTATTCGATATATTTTCCGGTTTTGCCGCACCTGTCGGAAGAACTACGCCGCAGAAAGAGTCCGTACCAACCGTCACCGCCTGCACTTTCAAATTCAACACACTCTTCCGGCTTTCCAGAACCTTCAGATTTTTCAATGTCGAAACATTCAGGTTTACAATCGCATTTCCGTCACAATACAGCTCCTCAAGCGCTACAAATCCATCCACATTGAGAACAGACAGAGCGTTATCGCTGCAGTCGAGCGTTTTCAAATTATAAAGGCCGGAAATATTGAGAATACCGATTCTATTATTGCTACAGTCAAGATCTACGATGCCCGTCATGCCGGCCAGATTCAGCATCACAAGATTGTTATTGCTGCAGTCCACGCTTTCAAGGGCATTATTTTGCGCAAATGTGATCTCTGCCAGATTATTATAAGAAACATCCAGCTTCTTCAGCTGCTTCAATGCGGATAAATCTAAAATCTGGATATTATTGTGGGAACAATCCAGTTTTGTAATACCAGTAAAAAACTCGATTCCCTTCATATTTACGATTTTATTTCCGCTGACGTCGAGCACATCTGTATAGGCAGCCAGTTTCTGCTGCATCTCTTTTGTAAGGTTTTCATTATCTTTGAGCTTACCAGAGAAAAATGTCTCATTTACAAATTTTCGAAAATTTTCGTCTGGAAATGCCGTCTGAAATGTTGTCTCAACAGACGGTGTTTCTACACCTGACGATTCCGTTGATACTACAGCTGTAGGTGCGGGTGAGGCCGACTCTGCGGCATTTACCATTGTCACAGTCAGAAATGGGATAGCAAGCACGCTGCATGCGCCCACGCAAGTCTTTTTCCAAGCATTCTTCATATCATTACTTCCTTTCATCCTTACCTTGAGATTCCAAACCCCCCAGTGCACTACGCTTACACTTGGATTATAAGAAATCTAATATTTTTTTACAATGCCTAGTATAAATTACTAATATGACAGTTTTTTGTTGAAAGTTTGACAAAAAAAAGTCAATGTTTCATCCCCACACATAGTCGATCGCCCTATGGCAGCACTGGATTTCCGTCCGCCGGTAGCTGCCTCCGTTCTCCCCGTCTAATGTAAATGGAATTTCCTCCTCCGATGCGATAATGAAATTTTTTGCGTGGAATCCTAAGATCTGCTCGTTTGGCTCAAGCTTGACAAAAGAATTTAAAACAGCCTGAAGCTCCATCGGCGTTTTCGGCTTGCGGATAAATACGCCTTCAAATAGCCCGTCATTCAACGACACATTTCGGTTTTTAAAAAAAGAAAAACCGCCAATGCTTTTCGCATTACTCACCATGCCAAATATAAAATCATCCTCAATCGTCTCCTGGTCCGCCTGGATTTTAACGTGATATGCCTTTATGCTGCCGAGCTGGGCCATTCCCTGAAGAAGATAGGCGGTCTTCCCAAGAAGGTTCTTAAATGCCTGGGGCGTCTCATATGATACCGATGTAAATGCTCCGAACGCACACACATACGTAAAACAGCGGCCATTCATCCGCCCAATATCCAAGGGCTTGATTTTATCCTTTGCCGATACCCTGGCAGCCAGCTTTACCCGCATCGGAAGCTTCAGTCCCCTGGCAAAATCATTTACTGTCCCCGCGGGTATATAACCACACACCGGACGTTTCTCCGCCGGAAGCTCCATCAGCCCCTGCGTGACCTCGTGAAGCGTGCCATCCCCGCCGGAGCACACGACCCGGTCATAATCCCCCGCATGCTCCAGTACGATCTCAGTCGCCTCCTCTTCCCGCTGCGTCGCATAGACTGTCACCTCATAGTCCGCCTTCATAAATGTCTCAATCACATCCGAAAGCTTATTTTTCATCGTCCCCTTACCCGCATGGGGGTTATAAATAAATAATAGTTTTTTTCTCAAAAAACTTCCCTCCTTATACTTAGCCTTACCATCCGATCATACGATCAGCATCGCGTCCCCAAAGCTAAAAAAGCGGTATCCCTCCCTGACCGCCTCTTCATAGGCGCGAAGAATAAAATCCTTGCCTGCCAAAGCGGAAACCAGCATCAGAAGTGTCGATTCCGGCAAATGAAAATTAGTAATCAGCTGGTCCATTACCTTGAACCGGTAACCGGGATAAATGAAAATATCCGTATCCGCCTCGTCTGCCCTCACCACCCCATTCTCATCCGCGGCGGACTCTATTGTGCGGCAGCTCGTCGTTCCCACACAGATGACCCTCCTGCCCTCACGTTTTGCCCGGTTAATCTTTTCCGCCTCTCCCGGTTCAATAAAATAGTGTTCTGAGTGCATATGATGTTTTGTCACGTCATCTACCTTGACGGGGCGGAATGTGCCAAGTCCGACATGAAGCGTCACATTTGCCACAATAACCCCTTTTCCCTCCAGTTCTCCGAACATGCCCTCCGTAAAATGAAGTCCCGCAGTTGGCGCCGCCGCGGAACCGTCATACCGCGCATATACCGTTTGGTAGCGATTTTTGTCCTGGAGTTTGTGGGTGATGTACGGGGGCAACGGCATCTGTCCGAGTTCATCCAGAATCTCTTCAAAAATTCCATCATAAAAAAATCGCACCAGCCGGTTGCCATCCTCCAAAACATCAACAATCTCCCCACTTAGAAGCCCGTCGCCAAACATTACCCGCGCCCCGGCCCTCGCCTTCTTTCCCGGCTTCACAAGTGTCTCCCACACATCCTCCGTCCGGCGGTTCAGCAAAAGAAACTCAATAACCGCCCCCGTGTCTTCCTTCGTTCCAAAAAGCCTGGCCGGGATGACTTTCGTATTATTCCTCACAAGGCAGTCCCCTGGCTTTAAATATTGTATAAGATCAGTAAATTTCTTATGTTCAATTATACCGCTGTCCCGGTGAAGCACCATAAGCCGGGATGCGCTTCGGTCTGGAAGCGGATCCTGTGCAATCTGCTCCTTCGGCAGCTCAAAATAAAAATCACTTGTATTCAACTCACCCTTATCCTCCTCGTCCGTCATAAAACATTGTTTCTAAAATCCATGTATCCTGCTTTTTAAGTCTCCTATCCATGCGGCCCGTGCAAGCTGGAACATCATGGCCTTCTGACCCTGGTATCATTCTATATGATAATAGAAATCTTTGCAATAAAATACTGGCGAATTTAATAAAATAATAGTACAATAGAAATAAATCAAGACGGGAGACAAATTAGGATAGGAAGGAGGAACGGTTACCGCAACCGGTAATCGGCAACAATTTGTTATGGCGATTACTACCTTTGCTGCCATCGATGTCGGCTCAAGCGAGCTTGCCATGAAAATCTTTGAGATCTCAAAAGCTCATGGCGTCGTAGAAGTGACACATATCAGGCACAAATTGTCCCTGGGAAAAGAAATCTTTGCAAACGGACAGATTTCATACAAAACCATGTCTGAAATCTGCCGCGTCCTCGGGGAATTTAAAAAAATAATGAAAGAATACCGCGTCAGTACCTATCATGCCTATGGCACAGACGCCCTTCGGGAATCATCCAACAAGCTTGTCGTACTGGACCAGATCAAGCTCCAGGCAGATATCCGGATCCGGATATTGAGCAACAGTGAGGAGCGCTTTCTGTATTACAAGGCAATTTACATGAAAGAAAAGAGTTTTAGTGATATGATTGAAGAGGGTGCGCTCATCGTTGACCTGGGCGCCGGAAGCGTACAGCTCTCCCTGTTTCACGAGGGCACGCTCGCCTTCACACAAAACCTGAAACTGGGCGCATCCCGCATTAGCGAACTGCTTCACACACTGGAGCCGGAGACGTTTAGCTACCATGAACTGATCTCCGAATATATGGATAAGGATCTGAATTCCTTTTGCCATATGTATCTTCCAAACACGAAAATACACCATATCATAGCAGTTGGGACAAAAATACCGGAAATCAAACACCGTCTCATGGAATTGGAGAAAGGTTTTACCGGACTTATTACGCGGAAAGAGTTTTCAAAAATTAATCTTTCCGACTTTTTAAAAACGGAGCAGTCTGAGCTGATTATTCCATCCCTCCTGCTTTTCCGAAAGATCGCTTCCCTGACTAAGTGCGACGACATATATATGTCTGCAACGGACTTGTGCGACAGCATGGCGGCCGAATTTGCAGAAAAAAAAGAACATTTGGGATCTAAACACGATTTTACACAGGATATTCTTGCCACCGCAAAAAATATTGCACTCCGCTACCGGGTCAATATGGACCACGTGGACAACGTTTCCTACCTCGCCACCGAAATCTTTGACAGCATCCGTAAGCTTCACGGGCTTGGCAGACGGGAACGCCTGCTTTTGCAGATTGGCGTCATACTCCACAGCTGCGGGGCGTTTATTAATATGCGCCAGACGAGGGAGAACTCCTACAAAATTATTATGAGTACCGAAATTATCGGGATTTCCCATAAAGAGCGGGTTATCGTGGCAAACATCGTCCGCTACAACAGCGAATACTTCCCCGCCTATGAGGAAATTGAGAACGAAATTACGCGGGACGATTACATTATCATCGTCAAACTGTGCGCACTTCTCCGCCTGGCAAATGTATTGGATAAGAGCAATACACAGAAAATCAAACGCGTAGGCGTTTCCCTTCATGACAACTCGCTTATGATCGCCGCCTATACGATGGCGGACATTACGCTGGAAATCGGACTATTTCACCAAAAGGCAAATGTATTTGAGGAGGTTTTCGGCATCCGGCCCGTACTGCAAAAACGCCGGGATAAACCGATATTAAAACAAGGAGGAAGCATATGAGTAAATTTTACAATAGGGAATTGAGCTGGCTTGGATTTAACTACCGCATTTTGTCCGAGGCAAAAGACAAGACCCTCCCGCTTATGGAACGACTGAAATTTTTAAGCATAACCGCATCGAACCTGGACGAGTTTATCATGATCCGCATCGCCTCTTTAAAAGATATGGTTCATGCGAAATACACAAAGAAAGATATTGCCGGGCTCACTCCGAAAGAACAGCTCGAGGCTATTTCGCTCGGCACACATGAGCTCGTAAACGCCCAGTACAACACGTATAACCGGTCTTTTCTCCCCTCTCTCAAACGCCAGGGATTAAAGATTATTACACAGTACGAAAACCTCACGAAAGACCAGGCCGCCTATGTCGACCGCTACTTTCTCAAAGAGGTGTATCCCGTACTGACCCCGATGGCGGTGGACTCCTCCCGCCCATTCCCGCTCATACGGAATAAAACATTGAACATCGCGGCGCTGCTCGTGGACAAAAAACATAAAGACGCCATTGACTTTGCGACCGTACAAGTCCCTTCCGTTCTCCCCCGGGTCGTACCTGTTCCCTCCGAAATGGAAGGCGAAACTGCGGTTATTCTGTTGGAGCAAATTATCGAAAAAAACATACAAAAACTTTTTCTCAATTATAAAGTTGTTGCCGCATCACCTTACCGCGTCATGCGTAATGCGGATCTGACGATCGATGAGGACGAGGCCGCCGACCTTCTGATTGAGATTGAAAAACAGATCAAAAAACGCCAATGGGGAGAAGTCATCCACCTGGAAGTGGAATCCGGCATCGACAAACGCCTTCTTCGCATATTGAAAAAAGAACTGAGAATTGCCGAAGAGGATATTTTCAAAATCAACGGCCCGCTTGACCTCACTTTCCTTATGAAAATATATGGCATGGAGGGGTATGAGCATTTGAAAGATGCGCCGTTCCATCCACAGACGCCAAAAAATCTCGACATGAACCGGGATCTGTTTGAACAGATCCGGCAGGGAGACATCCTTCTCCACCACCCGTATGAGACATTTGACCCAGTCGTAAATTTTGTGCGCCTGGCGTCCAAAGACCCGGATGTGCTGGCGATCAAACAGACGCTTTACCGCGTCAGCAGCAATTCGCCGATTATCGCTTCCCTTGCCCAGGCAGCAGAAAATGGCAAGCAGGTGACCGTACTCGTAGAGCTGAAAGCGCGTTTTGATGAAGAAAATAATATTGTCTGGGCACGCAAGCTGGAAAAGGCGGGATGCCACGTAATTTACGGCCTGGTCGGCTTAAAAACACACAGCAAAATCACACTCGTCGTGCGCAGGGAGGAGGACGGCATCCGCCGCTACGTCCACCTCGGAACGGGCAACTACAACGACTCGACGGCGAAGCTCTACACGGACATGGGGATGTTTACGTGCAAGCGTCCGTTTGGCGAGGACGCCACCGCCGTTTTCAACATGCTGTCGGGCTATTCCGAACCGCTTGTGTGGAACAAGCTATCTCTTGCGCCAAACTGGCTGAGGGACAAATTTGTCTCCCTCATTAACCGGGAACGCGACAATGCCATAGACGGCAAACCGGCCAAAATTATTGCCAAAATGAACTCTCTTTGTGACGCAGGCATTATCAAGGCTCTCTACGAAGCATCCGCCGCCGGCGTCGAAATTCAGCTAATCGTACGGGGAATTTGCTGCCTGAAGCAGGGAATCAAGGGAATGAGCGAGACCATTCATGTCCGCTCAATCGTTGGCACATTTTTGGAACATGCAAGAATCTTTTATTTCGAAAATGACGGCAATGCTGAAATATACATGGGAAGTGCGGACTGGATGCCGAGAAACCTGGACAAACGCGTGGAAATCCTCTTTCCGGTCGAGGACGAGAAGCTTAAAACGGAAATCATGCACATACTCGAAGTCCAGCTCTCCGACAACCTGAAAGCCCACATTCTTCTCCCGGACGACGTCATAGATAAGGACAAGGACAGTCCGGTCAAAATATACGGGGGCACATACAAAAAGGCGGATCACCGCGGAAAACCGGGGATCAGCGCCCAAATGACATTTTGTAAAGAGGCCAGGGAAAATAGATAAAAAGAAGGGGTTGGCGCACCAGATTACGAATCACTGGCGCGCCAGCCCTTTGCTACTAACTCCCACTAAAAAATAGCGCTCTTGGCCAGCTCATCCGCCTTATCATTATACTTGTCGCCGGAGTGCCCCTTTACTTTCACAAAACAGATCTCAATTTCATCCCGGATCGAATCAAAATATGCCTTATACGCCTTTGTTCCCTCCTTATTCGCCTTCCAGTCCCCTTGGCACCAGGAGGCGATTCCCTGATAGTCGTGGTAAATGCTCAATTTACGGATTCCCATTTCCACCGCCTTTTTCATCGCCAGCTCCGCGCCCAATATTTCTCCCGCCACATTCCGCATGGAAGCGAGATCCCTATTTTCACCCTTTTGTGCTATCTGAACTTCCTCGCCGTCCGCCAAAAAAACTACGCCGCAGCCGTACTCCTTCGTCGCTGCATTATAGCTGCCATCCACATAGGCGACGGCACTCCCTTCGGACAGCGTTTCCAACCCGTCCGGCTGCTGCCCGTCCGCTTCCAGATATCGCTCGGCCTCCGCCCGCGTCGGAAAGCTTTTATACACAGCTCCCGGAAACCCGTGCACCTCATTTTTGCAAGCCTCCCATGTCAGATAGATCCCCGGTCTTTTCCCTGCCTTAACTGCATAAAATTTATTTTTTGCCATCTCTTCTCTCCTCATGCCTTTCCACTTAATGTCACAACGTTTTCAAATATTCGATTTCCTCCTCTGTGAGAAAACGCCACTCCCCCTCCGCCAGCGATTCATCCAGCTTGAGCCCCGCCATTTCCACCCGTTTGAGCCCCACGACCGTTTTGCCAAGACAGCGGAACATCCGTTTAATCTGATGGTACTTTCCCTCTGTAATCGTTAGAAAGCACTCATTTCCAGAAATAATCTCCATATGGGCGGGCTTTGTCAAATGCTTCTCCCCGATGTCCAGTCCCGACCGCATCTGTTCTACGTCTGTAGAGTTTATCTCCACGTCCAGGACGACATAATATTTTTTCGGTACATGGCGCGCGGGGGAGAGCAGGCGGTGCGCCATATCTCCGTCATTTGTCAGTACCAAAAGCCCCCGGGTATCCTTGTCCAGGCGCCCCATCGGAAACAAATCCTTTGCCAGATGGCGCGGGCTTCTGCTGCGCACATATTCTACAACCGTAGTTTCATCCCTGTCAACGGTAGCCGACACCACTCCTGCCGGCTTATTAAACATAATATACTGATAACGCTCCCCCACCACTTCTTCCTCTCCCATAAAAACAGAGTCCGAGAAAGAGAGTTTGGCATTTGGTTTCCTTGCCGTCTCCCCATTAACCCGGACTCTGCCGTCCCGTATCGCCTTTTTTGCCTCCGACCGGGTCAGCTCCGTAAAATCAGATATATATTTATCCAGTCTGATATCCATACTATTTCTTCCCTTTTAACGAGCGGACAGCCGCAAGTGGATTGACCTCCACTTCACCGTTGCAAAACCAGTTGTACAAAATCGCTCCCGCCGCCAATGCAAACACCGTGAAAACAACCATAAGCGAAACATCAAAAAACACACTATTTTTCAAAAGAAAACGAAGTAAAATATTGATAAGCATAATTACCTCATAACTAGCAATGACAGACAGCCACGTCATTTTCCTGTTCTTTTCGATATAATAATGTCCCATAATTAGTGTAATTGCAAAAATAATGACAAACATAAGAAGGCATTTATACGTTCCTGTAAGCAGCGAACCGATGGAGGTGTTCAAAATCGAGAGCCTCATATCCTCATCCGCCTGGAACGTCCCTGCATTAATCTGAAATGCAAAGTACATGCTGTACACATAGGGATAAACCAGGTCTATAGCGATTTTTCCAAGCGAAAACCCGATGCCTACAGCGGCGCTCCGATACAGGGAAATCTGCTTTTGGTTCGTAAGATAAATGCCCCAGTAAAGACTGAGCGCCGTAAAGGCCGTGCTCACAAAGGTAAGCAAAATATTCATTACTGCGGTCTGGAATGCGCCTCCTCCCCGGGCCAGCTCCCCGGCAATAAATGCCCCCACAAACATATAAAACAAATACTGCCAGATATAACCGAGAAAGCCGTATCCGACAGCGCCGGATAGTCCTGTCTCGATTTTACTCGAACGTTTTCGAATCATAAATAAAGGAATCACAGGCACAGCGACACTGACTAAAACGCAGATTGCCATTACCAGCATAGTAATTGTAGATACCATCTCACACTTCCCTTTCTTATCTTAAGCCAAGTACTTTTATTTTCAGCAACTGACTATAAGTATACTGGATCATAAGCAAAATGTCAAAGTGAATCTTGTTGTAGCGCTGCGTTTATTCTCTGCTTTTGCAGCTGGTTTTCCTCGCTTCGTTCGCAATATACGGCCGCATGTGTCAGCTTCTGCTCCTTTTCCGGGTCCAGTTCAAAGACACATAGCTGCTCTTCCTGGAATACCACGCCGGCCACGGTATATTCCACTCCGTCAACCGACACATTCCGTCCCGCGATATCCGTCCCGCCAAACAAGTTCCACGCCACATCACTACTTAGCAGGCAGGTCCCCGTGTCATCCGTATGCAGCACATTGGCATTCGGAAACAGCACGGAGGAACTCCCGGCGATTCCGTACGCGTCAATAATGACCTGTCTTCCCAGTTCCATGTTTTCCACACAAACAAACTTCTTCTTTCTCCATAACACACATGTCTGTTTTTCCGTCTGCATTTCCATCACTTTGTCCTGAAGCTCCTTGCTGTACACTACCGGCGTTTCCAGCCGCCATTTCTCGATTTTGGGGCCTGACAACCGTTCCTGCAAGTACACGCTGCCCACGGCGGCCGCCGCGCCAAGCACAGCACAGATCAAAAAGAAACACAGACTTTTCCGCCTATTCATCGTCCTCCAGCATCCGGACGTGATCGCCCGCCCGAATTTCCCGGTCAGAGGAGACGACAATCTTATCTTCATTCCCCAGAGGGGTTCCCTTTAGTGCGGCATACTCGTCGTTTTTGTCGCTCACATCGACCTTTCGCTTTTCTACGCTGTATTCTGTACCGAGAAACGTCTCCTTTTCCTGCAGGACGAGAACATAATGGTCCGCCCCTCCCGCATACAATCCTGAAATCGGGATATAACAATCATGCCTGGCGGATTCGGCGGACACCTCCATCGTTCCTCTCTCACCCTGGGTGACCTGTTTATCCTTTACCTCCACATTCACAATATAACCTCCGTCGCTGCCATTCTGAATACTTGTCACGGACATCCCTTCCAGTGTCACTTTTCCTCCCTGAAAGCTCAGATCCACTTCCTCCACGGCGTCCAAATACTTTTTCTGTTCCTCCGTTATATTGGCAGAAAAGCGATATCCTCCCCCTGCGTCTGAACAGAGCACCGCGACGCCATCCGGCGTGCGTTCCCCGACCGATACGCTGACCTGTTTCACCACGCCGGCCTTGTCACATTTCACCTTGCCATCCTGACGAAGAAGGTTTTCATATTTTTCTTTTGAAACCCTTATCTTCGCAATATTTTTTTTGATTTCCATTTCTGCCTCATCATTGTCCAGCAGGCCATCTGCCGTCTGATCCCTGGCATCCTCGTTTTCCCTTCGGTTTTGCTCCTTTTGCCGGTCCAGCGTATCCGTTTTATTCTGACGTGCGCTTTCCAGCGCTTCCTTCGCCGCCTGCCGCGCCTTCTTACGCGCCTCCCGCTCTTGCTGCCACTCTTTTTTCATACTGCTCTGGAACGTCTTCATAAAAATCGTATATGCCTCCCGTTCCTCCTGCGTCGCACCTTTTTTTTCTGCGGCGGACTTTAACGTCAGATATTCGGAGCTCCCTTCCTTTGCATCGGAAAAGAACTGCTCCCAGGACGGATACGAGGTAACCTTTTCGGCGGCCGCCTTATACTCCTCCTCGGCCTTTTTAACCTGCTTTCCTAGATCTGACGCCATTGTCTGCAAATCCTGTTTCTGGCGCTCGATCTGTCTTGACCGGGTTCGCTGTTCTCTCTCCTCCTGCTGTCGCTTCTGGCTCTGGCGCTGCTTCTCCTGGCTCTGCAAGCTACGTTCCATCCCGCCAATCTCCTCATCCATTTCAGCAATCTTTTCCTTGAGGTCGGACACGTCGAGCTGAAACAAAACGGCGCCCTTCTTTACCAGCTGCCCCTCTCCCACGTAAACAGCGCCTACACGTATTCCCGGCACAGTCAGGACCGCCTTTTCCGAAACGGCCTCCAGTTTCCCCTCTACCTCCAACTTATGGGAAAGTATACCGGATTCCGCCGAAGCAACTTTGACCTGCGGCATACGGTATGCATAAATCCCCCGGGAAACGATAGAACAAACAAACATAAATATAAGAAATCCCGCAAATGCGCGTACTACCTTCCACTTAAATCCTGGGGAGACTTTCTTCCCCAGCTTCCTTCTTCTCTTCATTATAACCTCCCTCTATTCCTTGATTCCCGATGCAATAATACCCTGCTCCAGATAATCCTGTCCAATGGAAAACACAAACGCCGCCGGAATGAGTACGACGACGGACGCCGCCAACGCCGTTCCCGCCTGCCCGGTTTGTATTTCCGGCAAATAGAGCGACAGCGGCCAGAGCGTCTTATCCTGTATAAATGCCAGCGGCTGCTCCATCATATTCCAGTACTCTAAAAAACCGAGCACCAATGCGGATAAAATTCCCGGCATTCCCAGTGGAATACCAATCCGCACAAACACTGCAAGCTCCCCGGCCCCGTCCACCTGCGCCGCCTCCAGCAGCTCTTTCGGGATCGCCACGAACCCCCGGTATATGATAAACACAGGAAGCGTAGAAAAAATCGCAGGAAGGATAACGGAAGCTTGCGTATTCATCAGCCCGATCCGGTCCATTACGAGATAAGAAGGCAGCATCGTAACCTGGAATGGCATCAGCATTAGGATAATATATATCATAAGCAATACATTTTTTCCGCGGAAATTAAATTTTGCAAACGCCCACGCCGCCGGCACCGCCACGACTGCCTGCCCAGCCAGGATCAGGGCCGTTATTTTCACCGAATTCCAAAATACCGTGAAAAAATCCGGCATTTCGAATAACAGCTTGACATAATGACGCAGCGTCGGATAAAGCGGAAGCAGCTTCCACGAAGCCGGACCCTCGCTTCCAGATAAAATCGGCATAAGATTATGTTCCAGCTCCTGGCCGCTTTTAAATGAGGCAAACAGCGTCAAAATCACCGGTGCGCACATGCATACTGCCAGCGCCGACAAAATAACGGTATTGCTCACGCGCAATATTGCCTTCGTATATCTCCGTCTCATTCCGTTACTCACTTCCTTTCATCTTTCCGAGGACAGCCACCAATATGACAAAGATCATCGCAATAACGACCGCCGCTGCCGCCAGCTTATCCACATTGAGATTTGTAAACCAGTTGTTAAACAAATGCTGCAATAAATACATTTTCTCTTGCGGATAGGCGCCAGAGACTAAATATGCCTCCCGGAAAACCTTAAATGAATTTAGAAAAGATAAAATCGTAATGGTGTAAAACACCGGTTTGAGCTGGGGGAGCACAACGTACTGAAAACACTGTCTCCCCGTCGCCCCGTCCACCTTCGCCGCTTCCAGCAAATGCCCGGGTATATGCTTCAGACCCGCCAGCCAGAGAACAACGGTATATCCTAAGTTCTTCCAAATATAACTGATGATGAGCACCCAGAATGAAGCATCGCTTCCCAGCCAGTCAACCGCCGGGATCCCGAGTCCTTGCAATCCTCCATTGATAATGCCATTTTTATTGAAGAATAATTTCCAAATAAGTACTAACGCCGCGGTGGGCACCGCCATTGGAAATAGAAACATTGATTTTAACTGCTGCTCCCGCTGGCACCGGTTTAGCGCCAGTGAGAGCAGTAATGACAAAAGAAGCAAAAGCGGCAGTCCAGCTCCTACAAACTGCGCCGTATTTTTCAGCGCCGTCAAAAATGCCCCGTTCGTAAAAACAGTAAGATAATTATCAAATCCACAAAATTGTCCCTTCACAGCAGTTTGAAAAGAACGTTTCACCATATCAAGAAAAGGAATCAGGACAAAGACTGCCACTCCCGCCACACTCGGAAGCAGGAACCAGATTTTATTCCTCATAGAGAAGCTGTATTTTTTGATAGATTTCTTCTGCACAAGCCTCAATCTCCTTTTCCCCGGACAACGCACCGGCAGCGATCCGATATACCTCCTCTTGAATACGTCTCATCGTATTGGCGGGCATCTGGCAGTTCTCAAACACCTTTTCCACCTGTCCCAGCTGCTCTTTCGTAGGCCAGACAAGATTCAGGTCATAGGAACCACTTCCCTCTCCTCCTGATACGGATATTCCACTATCGTGTTTCCCCTTATCCGGGTCTTCACTATATGTGGCAAACGCCTCTTTATTCACCGGAAAACCATCTCCCAGATCATTTTTCTGAACTTCCGTTCCCAAAAGCGTTTTCACAAATTCCGCCGCAAGCTCCTTATCGGCAGCGTTCGAGGAGATACTCGCCAGACCGGTCGGCACAAAGGTATTGCTCTGTTGTCCCTGCCAATGCTGCCATGAAACCTTCTGGTCCTTATTGACAACGGAAAACAAATTTCTTAATTCCGACATGCTGCGAAACAGCCCCGCCACGATTTTACTGCTGCCCATTAACATATAACTTAACTGGCGGTCCCCATTTTGCGGGTCAAACTCCATATTATTTTTCTTATACATGGACACCATCTCCTGATGCTTTTGCTTCGCCGAAGAAGACAAATTCTTCTGCTCTCCCTTATAGATCTTCTTCGCCTGTGTGAGAAATTCCGTAACTGCCTGCTTATCCACAGTCTTTCCATCCTTCACCCAAGCGCCGGCGCACACGACCCACAGCCTTTGTAAAAGCTCGGTTTCATCATAGGTTCCAAAAACTGTTTCCTTCACTCCACTTGATGACGCTGCCGCCTCCACGGCGTCCGCCAGTGTTCCCAGATCCTTAATGCCCGATATACGGTCCGACTCACCTGCGATCACGGGCAGGGCGAACCGGATTGGCACGGTAAATAATTTGCCGTCGCTCTGATAGGCCTCCAAAATATTTTTATAATATCCGCTCCCTGACTCTAGCTGCGCCACTATATCATTCAGTTCCAAAAGCATTCCCTTCTCCACATAGGAATCAAGCGGCATCCCGTCCATCATAATTACATCCGGGCCCTCTCCTGCCAATAACTGTGTATTCAGATTTTTGACCGCATCACTCTCGGTCACACCGTCGTCACCGCTCAGGCCATTGATGACTTTGACATATACATCCGGGTGTTTTTTCCGGAATGCATGAATGGACTGCCTCACAGTCGTATTCTCATACAAGCTGTACACACTCAGCTGTTTATCCGGCACTGTTTTTGCTTCCGGGTCATACGTATACGAATCGAGTTCCCCGCTGTCATATAAAAGAAGTAACACACCATTCCCCAATTCGAACAGCGCAACCGGATTATGGCTTGGATTGCTCAGGCTGATCATGCTGCCATCTGCCAGCTGCTCCATTACCGTTCCCGCCTTTACGTGGGAATAAATTCCCCCGCTGTGGGCCGCCAGTATTTTATCATCCTGGCTTCCACCCAGCACTACTTGTTCCGATTTCTCACCTTGTATAAACTGGTTGAGCGCTTCGTCCGACGAATCCATTTTGCCCTGCTTGGCGTCATATATAAATACCTTATCCTTGCCCGTCACCGCGAACGTATTTCCATATGGAAATATCCCGTACAGATCACGGTCCGCCTCCTCGACTTTCTTTGCCGTTTTCTTTTTGCAGTCGATCTCATATATATGCTCACTATTTGTCAGCACATACAGCTTCTTCTCTTTTGTAAAAACCGCCTTCCTCAGACTGCATTTGTATTTTTCAAGACCGAGCTCAAATTCGTTTTCCTTTCCCTTGTTATCAATATAAACATATTGTTCGGGATACGTCTTCTTCTGGCCGTTGGATTCCTCCCATAAAATATAGGAGAAAAACAATCCGCCGTCCGGCGCCACAGCTACGCTTGTAAGCTCTACCTGATCCCGGTTGACCACCTCTTTTAGCTTTTTGCCCATGTTCTCATCCGCCGTCCACGACTGCCCTTCATCCTTGGATTTGCTGACTATGCCATTTTCACTGTCAACTATTATCAGGCTGCCGTCCTCAAGTACGCCCATACTTCCTTTTCCCTTAAAGTCCTTCGGGGTTTCCAGAATCCGTTCCACATAACGCCCCTTCGCGCTCTCCTGTTCCGCCCCTCCGGCGCCTTCCTTCCCTTTATCCTGCGTTCCACCAGAGCTGCATCCCGCTGTCACAACTAACATCATGACCGCCAGCGCCAGTGATACAAACCGTTTTCCCGTCTGTTTCATATAATTAACCTTCCTTTCTTTTCTTGTTTAATGAATTCATCTGTTACTAATCTACCACTCCTTTCTCTAATCCCCCTCTAAAATCAAAAAAAGTTTTAGAGATAATTTAAAGAATAATGTGCTACAATTATAAATAAGAAAGGGGACATCCATCATGAGAATTTTATTAATTGAGGACGACACACAATTCAGCGATGCACTCGCGTTTCAGCTGCAGCAGGAACACATCCAGACAGACCTTTGTGCGGATGGGGAAGAGGCGCTATCCTATATTATGGAGATGAAGAATGCTTACGATGTTATTCTTTTGGACCGAATGCTTCCCCGTATCGACGGTATTGCACTTCTTAAAAAAATCCGGCAAAGGGGCAACCACACGCCTGTCATTATGCTGACCGCTATGGGAGAAGTCAACGACCGCATTACCGGACTGGACTCCGGCGCGGACGACTATCTGGTAAAACCTTTTGAATTCGATGAACTGATGGCGAGAATACGCTGCATCCGAAGACGTCCCACACAATGGATGGAAAACGAGGCACTTTCATTTGCCGATATCTCGTATGACCCGGACAGCCATGTGCTCTGCGGGAAAACCAAAAACTGCACGCTCTCCCGGACAGAGGGCGCCCTGTTTGATTTCCTCATTCGCAATCCAAACCAGATTTTACCGCGGGATACCATTCTGTCCCACATCTGGGGACCGTACGGAAATGTGGAAGACGGCAATCTGGACAATTATATTTACTTTGTGCGCCGGCGTCTGAGGCACGTCTCTTCGCTCACAACAATAAAAACAATCCGGGGTGTCGGTTACCAGTTGACAGAGCATAAGGAGAAGGACAAAAATGCGGATTAAATTCACATTACTAAAAAATCGTTCCAAACACAAACTATACCATCACGTCCAGTGGAATCTGACGTTTCTCTTCACCGGCATCACCGCGCTCGTGCTATTCTCCATGATATTCGCCTATCTTTATATGTCAGAAAAGGAATGGCATGAAAAGAGTTTTCTGTCCTTTTTGAATACTTCCAATACGATGATTACCAACTTGGAACACCAGGACACATTACAGTTCAGCTGGCTCTCCACAGTATCCCATTACGAAAATTATATTGTCGCCGTCTATGACAACGGAACTCTTCTCTCGTACTGCGAAGCCAATCTGTCCGAACATGAGAAATCTGAGGCCGATTCCGCCCTCGCCGCCGCCAGACCCGACTTGTCATACTCCTCTACATCCGACACCTCCTCCCGCAAGGATTTTACTTTTGTCTCCGATACCGGAAATACTTATTATGCGAACGCGGCACAGTTTGGTCCCGGTTCCTCCCCCCTGTTTACCGTTATCCTCTATTCCACGCACGACCTGGCAAGCCAGCTCCATGAGCAGAGGCTCCGGTTTCTGGCCGGCGGCATAACCGGACTCTTCCTGCTGCTATTATTTACTTATTTTTATATTGGAAAATTAATGGCCCCCATTCAGGAGAACCAAAAAAAGCAGACTGAATTTATCGCGGCCGCCTCTCACGAACTCAGAACGCCGATCGCGGTCATTCTGGCGTCCCTATCCGCTTTCCGTAAGGCGGACAAGGAAGCTGGTACCAGATTTCTTATGACAATTGAAAAAGAGAGCCGTCGGATGTCGGCCCTCGTCAACGATCTTCTTCTATTGTCAAAAACAAGCGGTACGCTTTGTGATTTTACGATGGAAAAAACAGAACTTGATACACTTGTACTAAACACATGGGAATGCTTTCTTCCACTGGCATCCGAAAAAAATATGCATCTGGACATCGAGCTGCCCGAAGGCACGGTTCCTCCCTGCCTGTGCGACGCCGCCCGCATTACCCAGCTGCTCGGCATTCTCATCTCCAACGCAGTCAGCTATGGAAAAAAAGGCGGGGTTATCAAGCTCTCACTCTCGCATTCCTCCCCCTATTTTGTCCTTACTTGCCAGGATAACGGCTGCGGCATTTCCGATCAGGCGAAACCACATATTTTTGAGCGCTTCTACCGCGAAGATGCCTCCCGCTCCAAAAAGGAACATTTTGGCCTCGGACTGTGTATCGCGAAAGAAATTGCCGAAGCCCACAGCGGTTATATTACCGTTTCCGATACGCCCGGAGGAGGCGCCACCTTCACCGTTTATTTGCGAAATACGTCTTCCAAAAATATAACGTAACCTTTCATCGTCTCATAGACATCTGCCTTGCTCACGACCTCCCACGGCGCGTGCATATTGAGCACGGCGACACCGCAGTCCACGACCTCCATGCCATACAATGCCATAATATAGGCGATCGTTCCGCCTCCTCCGATATCCACCTTGCCGAGTTCAGCCGTCTGGTAACATACCTTGTGGTCATCCAGTATACGGCGGATCGTGGATATATATTCGGCATTGGCATCGTTGCTGCCGGATTTTCCCCGGGATCCCGTATATTTATTAAATACCATTCCCTTTCCAAAATAAGCCGCATTATTCGGCTCATATACGGCCTTAAACGTCGGGTCATACGCCGCGCTTACATCCGAAGACAGCATTTTCGAATTAGAGAGACAGCGTCTGAGAGACAGCTCACTATATTCCCCCATGCAGTTCAGAATTTCAGCTACCGTATTTTCAAAGATCTTGGACTTCATTCCCGTAGCGCCCACACTTCCGATCTCCTCCTTGTCCACGAGAAGACAGCAGGTCGTGTGGTCCGTATCTTCTACATCCAGCATCGCCTTCAGCGACGTAAAAGCACATACCCGGTCGTCCTGCCCATACCCCATAATCATACTGGAGTCGATTCCTGCCTCTCTCGCCTTTCCGGCCGGAACCACTTCGAGCTCCGCCGACAGAAAATCTTCCTCCGCCATATCATATTTTTCTTTCAGAATGTCGAGCACGCCCCGCTTCACCGCATCCTTTTCCTCGTCCTTCAGCGGTATGCTTCCAAATAAAATATCAAGCTCTTCTCCCTCTATTACCTTGTTCGCCTTCTTCTCCATCCGCTCCCCCGCCAGATGGATCAACAGATCTGTCACGCAAAATACCGGGTCTGACTCCTCCTCGCCGATATTGACATCCTGCACGGTTCCATCCTTTTTGATAATCACGCCGTGTATGGCAAGCGGCAGCGTCACCCACTGGTATTTCTTAATTCCGCCGTAATAATGGGTATCCAGGTAGGCAAAACCACCCTCCTCGTACAGTGGATTTTGCTTGATATCCAGCCGCGGCGAATCGATATGGGCACCAAGTATCGCCATGCCGTCCTCCAGCGGCCTTTTTCCGATCTGAAACAGGGAAACCATCTTTTTCATTCCCACCGAATACACCTTGTCACCCTGTTTTAGCTTCTTTCCAGCCGCGACAATATCCGCCAGGTTTTCATAACCGGCGGCCTTTGCCATTGAAACCGCCTTGTTGACACATTCGCGCTCCGTCTTTCCCTCATCAAGAAATTCCCGGTACTCCCTGCTTAATTTGTTCAGTTCCTTTACATCTTTTTTCGTATAACCTTTCCAGGCGTTTGGTCTTTCCATATAAAGTATCCTCCTAACTCATCCATTTTACTATTTTTTGCAAATACCGCCGCTCTATTCATCAAATTCCACAACGACGTAAAAACCTTTATCGTTCTGCACGACATCCGTAACGACGCCCTCCCGGCTTTTAAGACGGTCGGAAAATGAAATATTCCCAGACATCGCTACCGCCGGCACGATCGTGTAATAGCAGGCGCTCGGCAGCAAACCCTCGGCGACCTGGACCGTCTGGCCCGGCTTCACCAGTCCTTCCCGCTCCATTTTAAACTCCATCTGCCGCAATGTTATCCCTTCTTTCCCATAATCCCTGTCCGTCCTGCGTCCGGCACAATCTGTTATCTTCCCTCAAATCTGCTTCGTATTTTCAACTCCGACATTAAAAAACTGTAACCGTCCACCCCGTCGTCAATTGTCAAATCCAGGCTTACCGCCATATTGTTCAGCAGC
Organism: uncultured Eubacterium sp.; assembly: GCA_910584245.1. Taxonomy (GTDB): domain Bacteria; phylum Bacillota; class Clostridia; order Lachnospirales; family Lachnospiraceae; genus Eubacterium_F. The sequence goes on along the minus strand of CAJTZF010000007.1, from coordinate 117,402 downwards.
CGGTCATCGAGCTTATCCTTCATTCCCTCTAGTACTTTCATCTTTTCCTTGTATGTATCTGCATCCAGAAACCGAAGAATCCCTGATATATCGCTGTCGTACTCTTCTTTTTCTTCCCGTGTCCGTGTATTCTCCCGCCCACGGTCGGTCAAGTCCATCCCTTTTCCCTGCTTATGGTAGTTTTGAAAAAACAGCTCCTTCCCGACAACAAACACTCCAAACTCCCCCGTCAACTCCTGGAAGCAAATGGCATCCGTCCCCTCTGGAATGATCTGGCACTGCGATATTACCTGAACTGCTTTGTTTGACTTTCTTGAGTAATAAATATCCTGCAGCATTGACATACACCTCTATTTCTTTTATATCCAATTTTATTCATTTGTAATTTTACCACAAACAGTTGTGCTTGTCATCAAAATCAAGTATAATTAAAAGAAAAATGGAAAGAAGGATATCAAATATGAATGACACTCTGACTAAATTATCGCAAATTGGCATCGTGCCTGTCGTCGCCCTCAATCATATAGAAGATGCGCGGCCACTGGCAAAAGCCCTATGTGACGGCGGCCTCCCTTGCGCAGAAGTCACATTTCGTACCGATTGTGCGGAGGAAGCCATCCGTATTATGTCGAAAGAATTTCCCCATATGTTTATCGGTGCAGGAACGGTTCTTACCGTTGACCAGGTAGACCGCGCGGTCGGAGCCGGTGCAAAATTTATCGTCAGCCCCGGACTAAACCCTGAAGTCGTAAAATACTGCGTGGACAAAAATATTCCCGTAACGCCCGGCTGTGCAAATCCAAGCGACATCGAACAGGCCCTTTCACTCGGACTGGACGTCGTGAAAATATTTCCGGCTGAAGCGATCGGAGGGTTGAAACTTATAAAATCAATGGCCGCCCCCTATGTAAATATGAAATTCATGCCTACCGGAGGGATCAATGCCAATAACTTAAATGATTATCTGGCGTATGACCGCATTATCGCCTGCGGCGGAAGCTGGATGGTAAGCGGCGCTCTCGTAGACGCCGGCAAATTTGACGAAATCACAGCCCTCACAAAAGAGGCTGTAAACAACATGCTCGGCTTCCGCATCAAACACATCGGGATCAACTCCGCCGATAAGGCAGCTGCGGAAAATACAGCAAAGGCATTTTCCTCTATGTTTGGTTTTGATAAAAGAGAAACCGACGTTTCCTATTTCTGCGGCGAGGGCGTCGAAGTCATGAAGTCACAAGGCCGCGGAACGATGGGGCATATCGCCGTCGGGTGCAATTCCGTGGACCGGGCTGTATTTCATCTGCAAGCACGGGGGGTAGAATTTGATATGGATACCGCCGCCTACACGGATAAAGGCGCTCTGAAATTTATATACATAAAAGGGGAATTTGGCGGTTTTGCCGTGCATCTGACACAGAATGCAAATTGATCCACAACCTCAAAAAAGGGCTATTTCCGCAGGGATGCGCACGGCATCCCCGCCTAAAGGCCCTTTTGCTATACAATCTAAAATCTAAAATCCCGTTTTCCTTCATGGATATTTTCTATATACTGCGCTGCCTTCTCCCTCACAACGGGATTCGTAATCACTTCCAATTCCTTTCGAATCACCTCTTCGCCCTTCTTTTTCGTATCTTCCGAGGCGTAATCCTCCAGATATTCCTTGAGCGTCATCAACGCATTCGGCTGGCAGCAGTTGACGATCTGGCCTGATTTCAATAGCTTCATAAACCGGTCGCCTGTTCTTCCCTCCCGGTAGCAGGCCGTACAAAAGCTCGGAATATAGCCGAGTGTCAGCAGCCAGTTCACCACCTCATCCAGCGTCCGGCGGTCGCTCACGTCAAACTGTGCGGAGTTTTCCTCGACTGTCTCCTCCTCGACATACCCGCCCACACTCGTTCTGGAGCCGCCGCTGATCTGGGAAATACCGAGATCGAGAACTTTTCTTCTCGTCTCCTTGGACTCCCTGGTCGACACAATCATTCCCGTATAAGGAACGGCAATCCGTATAACCGCAACTATTTTTTCGAAAATTTCATCCGAGATCGCATTGGAAAAATGGCCCGGATCAATATCATCTGCGGGACAGATGCGCGGTACGCTGATCGTATGCGGCCCGACCCCATACTTTGCCTCAAGGTGTTCGGCGTGCATAATAATGCCTACCAACTCGTAGCGGTACATATTCAGTCCGAACAACACACCGAGTCCGACGTCATCAATACCGCCGTCCATCGCACGGTCCATTGCTTCCGTATGATACGCGTAATCGTGCTTGGGCCCGGTCGGGTGCAGCTCTTCATAACTCTCTTTATTATACGTCTCCTGGAATAGAATGTACGTACCAATCCCCGCATCATGCAGCCTGCGGTAATTTTCCACCGTCGTAGCTGCGATATTGACGTTCACACGGCGGATCGCTCCATTCTTATGCTTAATGCCATAAATTGTCCCAATGCTTTCAAGAATGTATTCCAGCGGATTATTCACCGGGTCTTCCCCCGCCTCAATCGCAAGCCTCTTGTGCCCCATATCCTGGAGTGCAATCACTTCCTGCCGTATTTCCTCCTGCGTCAGCTTCTTGCGCCTGATATGCTCATTGCAGTGGTGGTAGGGACAATAGGTACAACCATTGACACAATAATTTGACAGGTACAGCGGAGCAAACATTACGATGCGGTTTCCATAAAAACGCTGTTTAATTTCTTTTGCCAGCTTCTCAATTTCCCGGTTTTCTTCCTCAAGCTCACACTCGAGAAGAACGGCCGCCTCGCGGTGTGAGATTCCCTTCATCTCTTTTGCCTTTCGAAGAATCTCCCCGATCAACTGCTTATTTCTCTTATTGTCACTGGCAAATTTTAAAGATGCAACGATCTCACCATCCTCTATAAATTCCGTCGCCACACTAGATTTTGGATCATACATACTACTCCTCTTTTCTGCACCGCCTATATCGTAAAGCAATCTTGTGCCAAGCAGTGCGAAAACACAAAACCGCCCAAATGATACCAGGGTAAAAATATCTCCTGCCCCAACATCCTATTATCGTATTTTACAATAGAAAAGACTGCCGCAAGGCAGTCCCTTCCATCTATCGTAATCCATTAGTTCCAGTCGCTCAAGTCGATGTTGTATTCAATCTTGTCATTAATAACACAGTAAGCCATGAAATCTTCTGGTTTAAGATAGATATTGATGGATTTCAATGACGTCTCTCTCTTGCCCTGCTCTTTCCACCACTCTTTTACGTTATTAACTAAACTCGTATAAGTAACATCTTCTTTGCCTCCGAACTGTACCTGAAGTTCCACCGTTCTTTCCGATACCGGTTTGGGTCCTCTCTTTGCGCCTTTTTTCGGGCTACGTTTTGTCTGTGCTTTCTTCTTTGTAGACGCTTTCACTGTCTCTACCTTATTCGTCTCCTGTTTTACCTCTGTCTTTTCGGACGGTGCAGCTGTTGAATCGATTTTTTCGGTCACTGTCTTAGATGTATTTTTTGTACTCACCGCATCACTCGTCTTTTTGTTTGCTTCCGTCATAATAAAGAATCCTCCAAAACTAATAAAATAAATTATTTCTTACAGTAACAATCTTACACCAATTAGCGGAACATTACAACATAAAATTTCACGAAATTTGAAATATTTTAAAAACAATATTATTAGAATTGTATAAAACTCTTTACTTTTTGAGATTTTTACCCTAAAATATGAATATAATAATCTATGTATGTCATAATAAACATACGGACAGAAAGGACGATGAATATGAAAAAATTATTTAAATTTCTTCTAGGGCTGGGCGCTACAATCGCCGCCATCGGAGGAATCATGTACTTCCTAAAAAATGTTCTGATGAAGGATTATCTAGAGGATTTTGATGATGATGATTTCGACAACGACCTCAAAGATGAAGATGACTCAGAAAATAGAGATTATGTGACAATAAATGTTCCTGATAAAGAACCCGGCGAATCGGACCCGGCTGAAGCAGCATCCGAAGAACCACAGGAAGATCATATGTCCGCTCAAGATTCTTCAACAGACGAATAATAACAAACATGGAACGAGTGGGGATTTCTTAGTATAAAGAATCCCCACTCGTTTGTAAATAGCACATAAATATTATCTCGAAAGTCTCTTTGTCATGCTGAACAAATGCTCGTCGATATCTTTCGTCATATTCAACGCATCGTCGATATCCAGATCACAAAAATGTCCTTCACGGTAAGCCACTACCCGGTTCGTCTTTCCCTCCAGAAGAAGGTCTACTGCTTTTGCGCCCATTGCGGAAGCATATACGCGGTCACGGCACGTCGGGTTTCCGCCACGCTGGATATGGCCGATGACTGTGGCGCGGGTTTCGATACCGGTAGCTTTCTCAATTCTCTCCGCCATCCCGTACGAATCACCAATCCCCTCCGCATTGACGATGATATGATGCTTTTTACCGATCCTTCTCTTAGCACAGATTTTCTCTATAATTTTCTGTTCATCGTTGTCATATCTCTCCGGAATCAGCACATACTCCGAACCGTTGCTAATTCCACACCAGAGCGCGATATGCCCGGCCGTACGACCCATAACTTCAATAATGCTGCATCTCTCATGGGAAGCCGACGTATCCCGGATCTTGTCAATCGCCTCCATAGCGGTATTGCACGCCGTATCAAAACCAATTGTATATTCCGTACAGGAAATATCCAGGTCAATCGTACCCGGAACGCCAATCGTATTAATACCATTAGCTGAGAGCTTCTGCGCCCCACGGAAAGAACCGTCCCCGCCAATTACCACGATACCGTCAATACCATGCTTGCGGCAAATGTCCGCCGCCTTTTTCTGTCCTTCCGGCGTCGTCATCTCCATGCAGCGGGACGTATAAAGAATCGTACCGCCCTTTTGCACGATGTCCGAAACACTCATCGTACCCATATCAATAATATCTTCCTCTAAAAGTCCCATATATCCACGGCGAATTCCCACCACGTTTAAGCCACTCGAAATACCGGACCGCACCACCGCACGTATCGCAGCATTCATTCCCGGTGCATCCCCGCCGCTTGTCAGGACTCCGATCGTTTTTATTTCTCTCACTTCCATCATTCCCTCCATTCCGAAGTGTTACGCGTTCTCATAAAACCGCACTAAATTTATTGTACGACATTTATAAGAATTTTTCAATACTCATTTGCACTACTTTTATATTTTCCTCTCCAAATAACAGATAAAGCTCCTGTAACAGCTCCGGGCGCACATCTGTCATCCGGCTGTTTGGCAGCTGTTTTTTCGCCCTCTCTTTCGCCAAATATATAAGCACGGTATGTTGGCCATCGTATTTTCCCAATATATCAAATAATGCGCTTTCTTTTTCCCTGTACTCCGTTTTCGTCTGGCACTGGATCCATAGCTGCTTAGGAACATCGTCAAAGGGAACGATCTTCTGGCAAATCAGCTTCGCCGGCTTGTCCTCCTCTACCGTCACGCGCCCCTTTATAAATACCTTGCGGTCCTCCTCCAGATAACTGCGGTAATTCTCATAGTCTTTCGGAAAGACAATTACTTCCACTGTTCCCACGAGATCTTCCAGCGTAATAAACGCCATCATGCTGTTTGTCCGGGTCACCTTCACTGTTTTATCTACTATCATACCGCCGATCACCACTACTTCATTGTCTCGGACAACCGACGCTTTTTCGCCCTCTGCCACCGCAAAATCCGTTGTCGTTCTCGTGATGCTCTGTTTCATAACCGGGATATATTCCTCCAGAGGATGGCCGCTGATGTAAACACCGAGCACCTCCTTTTCGAAACTGAGTATCATTTCCTTGTCGTACTCACCCACGTCAGGGAGCTTCTCCTCCAGCTCCTCCCTGGCCTCCTCGCCCGCAAAATCAAACAATGTCATCTGGCCGGCCACCGCCGCCTTCTTTTCCTGGCTGATTCCAGCCAAAATACCCGCATACGCGCTCATCTTTTGTTTGCGTGTTCCATCAAGACAGTCGAGCGCCCCCGCTTTGATCAGACTTTCAAGCGCCCGTTTATTGACGGCCCTTCCGGAAAGTCTCGCACACAAATCCTTCAGGGATGTAAAGGCGCCGCCTTCCCTGCGCTCCGCCACGATCTCCTCAATCACCGGCCGTCCAACGCTCTTAATCGCTGCCAGCCCGTACTTGATGCCATCCTCAGCCGGTGTAAATTTCGCCTCTCCTCCATTAATATCCGGCGGCAGGATTGCTATCCCCATCTGCCGGCAAGTCATCGTATATTCGGTAATCTTCCCGGTGTTTTCCATAACGGACGTGAGCAGCGCCGCCATAAATTCCTTTGGATAATAATATTTCAAATAGGCCGTCTGATAAGCCAGCACTGCGTAGGCAGCCGCATGAGATTTATTAAAAGCATATTTAGCGAAATCAATCATCTCGTCAAATATTTTGCGGGCGACCGCCTCTGGTATGCCGCGCTTAATACATCCCTCGACCCCTTCTTCCTCATTGCCGTATATAAAATTATTCTTTTCCTTTTCCATCACCGATGTCTTTTTTTTCGACATGGCCCTCCGCACGAGATCACTGCGCCCAAAACTATATCCGGCGAGCTCCCGCACGATCTGCATCACCTGTTCCTGGTAAACGATGCACCCGTAGGTCGGGGAAAGAATTGGCTCCAGTTCCGGGCAATCGTAGACGATATTATTTTTGTCATTTTTACCCGCTATATATTTCGGAATAAAATCCATCGGCCCCGGCCGGTACAAGGCGATGCCCGCGATAATATCCTCAATGCACTCCGGCTTCAGCTCCTTCATAAAGCTTGTCATGCCCGCGCTTTCCAACTGGAACACACCTTCCGTCTTTCCGGCTGAAATCATCTCATATACATGCTTGTCCTCATAGCTGATATCCTCTAAATTTAAGATCCCCTCTACGGCATGCTTAATGACTGTGAGGTTCCGAAGGCCCAGGAAATCCATTTTCAACAAGCCTAACTCTTCCAGCGTAACCATCGTATACTGCGTTGTAATCGTCCCATCTGCCGCCCGTGATACCGGAACGAAGTGATCCACCTCCTCCGGACTGATGACGACGCCCGCCGCATGAATGGATGTGTGCCTGGGAAGTCCTTCCAGACGCAGCGACATATCAATCAGCTTCTTGACACTCTCATCCCCCTCATACATGCTCTTCAGCTCAGGGTTCATATCCAACGCCTTGCCGATTGTGATGCCAAGCTCCATCGGCACCGCTTTTGCCACACTGTCGACGAACGCATACGGCAGATCAAGCGCGCGCCCCACATCCCGGATCGCCATGCGGGCCGCCATCGTTCCGAACGTAACAATCTGTACCACACGGTCCCTTCCATATTTTTCAGTCACATAGTCAATGACCTCCTGGCGCCGCTCCACACAAAAGTCGATATCAATATCAGGCATCGTCACACGCTCTGGGTTTAAAAAACGCTCAAAAATCAAATTATACTTAATAGGATCAATTACATCCGTGATTTCAAGCACATATGCCACAATGCTTCCCGCTCCCGATCCCCTCCCCGGGCCCACAGGAATATCGTGGTCCTTCGCATATTTAATAAAATCCCACACAATAAGGAAATAATCCACAAAACCCATGCTCACGATCGTATCAAGTTCATACTCCAAACGCCTGTGAAGCATATCCTGGTCGTATTCAGAATCCCGGTATCTCTTTTCAAGCCCGTCTGAACACAGCTTTCTGAGATACTCTTCCGCCGTGTACCCCTCCGGCACATCAAATTTTGGCAGCTTATAATTTCCAAATTCAATCTCTACGTTGCACCTCTGCCCGATTTTATAAGTATTCTCAAGCGCCTCACGCGCATACGGAAACAATTCCGCCATCTGCTCCGGCGATTTCAGAAAATACTGCCCGCCCTCATACCTCATGCGGTTTTCATCGCTGACCTTCTTCCCTGTCTGGATACAAAGTAAAATGTCATGCGCTTCAACGTCCGTGTCATAAATGTAGTGTACATCGTTCGTAGCCACAAGCTCAATTCCCGTATCCTCGTGCATTCGAAGAAGCCCCTGGTTCACAGTCTGCTGCGGAGACAGCCCATGATCCTGAAGCTCCAGAAAAAAGTTCCCTTTTCCAAAAATACCTTGTAATTTTAATGCCTCTTCTTTTGCCTCCTCGTAGGATCCCTTTATGAGCTTTGCCGGAACAGCCCCGGCAAGACAAGCGCTCAGCGCAATAATCCCCTCGTGGCAGCTTCGCAGCACCTCATAATCTACGCGGGGCTTATAATAAAATCCCTCGGTAAAGCCTTTGGATACTATTTTCATCAGATTTTTGTATCCGGTGTCGTTTTCCGCCAGCAATACTAAATGATTATAACGCTCCTCTCCCTGACTGCTCTCACGGTCAAAACGGGAGCCGGGTGCGACGTATACCTCGCACCCGATAATTGGCCGGACTCCAGCGTCCTTCGCCGCCCGGTAAAAGTCGATAACACCGTACATCACACCGTGGTCGGTGATAGCTATGCTGTCCATCCCGAGTTCCTTTGTCCGCGCTATAAGCTCGCCGATCTTACTGGAACCATCTAACAAGCTGTATTCACTATGCACATGAAGATGTGTAAAATTCATATGTATTCTCCATCACGATCCATAAATTCCCAGTATTTCCGCAACGCGTTCCCCTATGCTTCCACACATGTCAGCACCAGCCGCATTACCGATATGGCACAAACCCCGGCTCTGCTCACTGTCTTAGTCACACCTGCTTACCTAGGAGGAACGTCTCTATGCTGTCCATCGCATCCTTTTCGTCCTCCCCCTCTATCTCTACATCAAGCTTTTGCCCGGTTACCAGCCCTAATGTCATCATTCCCATGATACTCTTGGCATTCACTACGGTAGTATCCTGCTTAATGCTCACCTTGCTTTGATACTGACTTGCAATCTGCACCAATTTAGCAGTTAGCCTGGCACCATTCTCAACCATATTTACTTCAACATTCTTCTCGATCATTTTTCTCCTCATTTCTGTGCTTATATTGCACATAATATGTTTCACTGCCCGCCATTAGACAGCTCCGTTTCCGCGGTTTCTTAAATCCTCCGCCAACTCGCTCAGTTTACGCAGACGATGATTCACACCGGATTTTCCAATCGGCGGATTCAACATCTCACCAAGCTCTTTCAATGATACTTCTGCATACTCAAGTCGAAGGTTTGCTATATCTGCCAAGCCCTTAGGAAGTGTTCCAAACCCGGAAGTATCCTTAATGTATTGTATATCTGCAATCTGTCTGGCGGAAGCAGAAACGGTCTTTTTTATATTGGCCGTCTCACAATTCACTTTACGATTTATGGAATTCCTCATCTCTTTCAATATACGGACGTTCTCAAACTCCATCAACGCGACGTGCGCCTCCATAACATTTAGCAGGTCAACAATACGTGACCCCTCTTTCACATAAACAATATAGTTCTTTTTCCTCTCTACAATTTTCGCTTCAATCCCAAATGCCTCCAGAAGCAAAACCACCTCATCCGCTTTTCCCCTGGAGTTTAATGCCATTTCAAGATGATATCCTCTCTCCGGATCGGTGACCGATCCACACGCCAGAAAAAGCCCGCGGATAAACGCCCGCTTACAACAGCTCCTCTGAACGACCAGTTCAGAAACCAGTCTTTTCCCCTCTGTGCATTTCAACGCCTGACAAAACGTCCGAGCCTCCTCCGTGTCGAGAATATACAATAGGTACTGATGTCCCTTCACCGACATCTCTACCTGGAATTGAAATGCTTTCTTAATTAAGATAGAATATTTTCTGGCCGCTGTCAAGTTCTCTGTGACAAATTTCGCAGAAAACTTTCCCTCCCCTTCCGGCACCAGCTGTCCACAACAGCAAAAAAGCGCCGCCAGCTCTGCAATCTGGCAGTGCCTCGCCCGACTCACCTGGTTTCCCAGCTCTTCCTTTACTTTTCCTGAATACGACATAAACCCCTCAACCTGTCCTTCTCACTTTTACCTGTGTATCCTTTGCACGCCAGCTCTTCCTTTACTTTTCCTGAATACGACATAAACCCCTCAACCTGTCCTTCTCTATATCTCTATGCTCTTTCTTGCACCCATATTCCGAATTTTCATATTGTTTATAAAGGGCATTGGTAAGTGTGACTGAACGGTGTTTGCCGCCGGTACATCCGATTGCGATTACCAGCTGGTTTTTTCCCTCCATAATATAATGTGGTATTAGAAAATCAAGCATGCCCTTTAATTTCCCTAAAAATTCTTCTGCCTGGGAAAATTTCATGACATAATTGTACACATCCGCATCATTTCCTGTCAAATTTTTCAATTCATCAATATAAAACGGATTGGGAAGAAATCTCACGTCAAACACGAGGTCTGCATCGGTCGGGATGCCGTATTTAAACCCAAAGGAAACAAATGTCAGATAAAGGCTGCAATGCTCCCCCTCGGTTAAAAAAATGCGCTCTAATTCCTGTTTTAATTCACGGATAAGAAGCGTGCTCGTGTCGATTATGTAATCCGCACTGCTTTTCAGGTCAATCAGAAGCTTCCGCTCCGCCTCAATTCCGGAATCAATCCTCCCGCCCCTTGCCAGCGGGTGGAGTCTCCTCGTCTCCTTATAGCGTTTCACAAGTACTGGCGTGCTCGCCTCGAAAAACAAAATTTCAAAGGTACAGCCAGATGCCCTCAAATCGCGCAACACGCTCGCCGCCTCGCGAAGAGCAGCCTCCCCGCCGCGGATATCAAGTCCAAGCGCGACTTTCTCGATCTGCTCACTCGAATTTTCAGTAAGCTGCATAAATGTCGGAAGCAGGGAAACCGGAAGGTTGTCCACACAAAAAAAGCCGTCGTCCTCCAGTATACGCATTGCTGAAGACCTCCCCGCCCCGCTCATTCCTGTCACAATTATAAAACGCATCTTTTCCCTCATTTCTGCGCGGAACTTCCGTTCCGTAGCTTTTTTCTTAATACGCGGAGACACAAACCCGCCAAAAACCACCATTATCCACGAATAATCTTTACTTCTGGCTCCAGGCGGACACCGGATGTTTCAAGAACCCTTTTCTGCACCTCTTCCATAAGTCCAATCACGTCAGCCGCCGTGGCCTTGCCCCGGTTAATAACAAAACCGCAATGCTTTTCCGATACCTGGGCGTCCCCGACCTGAAATCCCCTCAGCCCCGCATCCTCAATCAATTTTCCAGCAAAATATCCCTCCGGACGCTTGAATGTACTGCCCGCGCTCGGATAGTCAAGAGGCTGCTTTTCTCTCCTCTTCGCATTTAATTCCGACATGCGGCCCAAAATTTGTTCTTTATTGCCTTTATGAAGCTGAAAGACAGCCTCGGTAACGATATATCCCTTTCTCTGGATGACGCTGGAACGATACCCAAGCTCCATCTCGTCCCGGCTCAGCTCCAGAACCGCGCCTTCCTTATCTAACACCTTTGCCGATTTGATACAGTCCTTGATCTCGCCGCCATATGCTCCTGCATTCATTACCACAGCACCGCCCACGGTCCCGGGTATGCCGCTGGCAAATTCCAACCCGCTAAGAGACTGCTTCGCCGCTGCCGCCGCCAGCGCTCCCAGTCCCGCTCCCGCTCCCGCGCGTATGTGCCCGTCTTCGGACACCTCTATATCTGCCATTGATCTTCCAACCTCTATTACCACACCTGGATACCCCTCGTCAGAAAAAAGCACGTTGCTTCCTTTTCCAACAATAACATACGGAAGTTCCATTTTCATGGCAAATCCCATGCATTTGCTGACCTGCCCAGCATTTTCAGGAATCATATAATAACGGGCCGGTCCCCCGATCCGAAAAGTCGTGTGGGCGCTCATAGGTTCGTTTTCAACTATTTTTACATCCTGCATTTGCATGTCTCTCGTGTCCTTTCCGCTATACGTTTATATACTCTGTCACAATACCATCCGTACCGCGCCATATATACCGGCGTCGTTGCCAAGCTCTGCAAGACGGAACTCTTTGTCCCTCAGCGCATAGAGTACATTATCATTATAATACTTTTCCACCTTTTTTATGATAATTTCTCCTGCCAAAGACACACCTCCGCCAATTACAAACGCTTCCGGGTCCACAACATGGGCGACATTTGCCAGTGCAACCCCGAGATATTTTGCAAACCGCTCCGTAATAATGAGCGCGTACTCATCTCCCGCTTTAGCAGCGTCGAGAACATCCTTCGCCGTCATATCCTCAATACCTGCCAAGCTGGAATCCTGCCGCAGCCCGCTCTTTGCCATACGGACAATTCCCGTCGCAGATGCGTACTGCTCCAGACAGCCCTTTCCGCCGCAGCCGCATTCCTCCGTCTCATTCCACTCAACCTTCGTGTGCCCAATTTCACCGCCCGCGCCCTTCACGCCGGTCAGCATTTTCCCGCCTAAAATAATGCCGCCTCCCACTCCGGTGCCAAGTGTAACCATGACAATACTGTCAAATCCTCTTCCGCCGCCTTTCCACATTTCCCCGAGAGCAGCCACATTCGCATCATTTCCAACCTTGATATTACCTACGCCGGTCAGCTCAACCAGCTTCGACCTGACATGCAAAACCGGCCAGTGAATATTCGGGCATCTTAATACCACTCCCTCGTCGGTCACCGGACCGGGTACACCGATACCAATGCCCATAATATTTCCGTCCTTTTCCGCTCTCTTTTCTTCTATGCTTGCCGCCACGTCCGGGAGAATATTGACCCCCTCGTCCTCTACCCTCGTTTCAATCTCCCATTTTTCCATCATTTCGCCCGTGCGGGAAAACATCCCAAACTTCACCGTTGTTCCGCCAATGTCCGCTCCAATATAGAACTTCTCCATTTACAAACCAATCCTTCCTCTCTGCCAGCCTTTTATCTGCCTGTCATTCTATTATTCCAATCTGCTCGTTACTTTATTATAGAGCTCCAGCGCCGCATTATAACCCATTTTTTTCTGGCGGTAGTTTACTGCTGCCGATTCGCATATAATCGCCACATTTCTTCCCGGGCGGATCGGTATGGAATGACATACCACCTTATTTCCGAGGTATTCGATATAATTTTCCTCGAGCCCCATGCGGTCGTATTCCTGGTCCCTGTTCCACTCCTCAAGCTGGATAACAAGATCAATGGACTGGGTATCCTTCACGCTCTCCACCCCAAAAAGCGCCTTGGCATCCACGATCCCGATCCCCCGGAGCTCTATGAAATGCCTTGTAATATCCGGCGCCGTGCCGAGCAGGGTGTCATCGCTTATTTTTTTGATTTCCACCACATCATCCGACACGAGACGGTGTCCGCGGTGAATAAGCTCCAACGCCACCTCACTCTTGCCGATGCCGCTCTCGCCGGTAATCAGCACGCCCTCGCCATATATATCCACCAGCACACCGTGAATCCGAATCCGCGGCGCCAGTTCCACCTTCAGCCAACGGTCCAGCTCTGAAGAAAAGGAAGACGTCGTCATTTTCGTCCGCAAAATCGGGACGCCGTGCTCATTTGCCTGCGCCAGAAACTCCTCCGGCACTTGGATATTCCTGCAAAACACAATACAGGGCACTTTATAAGACATAATCCGTCCCATCATCTCCACACTGTATTCCATTCCCTGGTTCTCCATGTACGTGTTTTCCACATGCCCGATAATCTGCACCCTGTGATGGTCAAAATAGTCAAAAAATCCTGCCAGCTGCAGAGCCGGACGGTTTACATCCGACTGCGTAATCTCGATTTCCTCAATATTCACATCCGGTGTAAGACACTCCAAGTTCATTTTTTCAATGCATTCCTGCAAAGCAACCTTATACATAATCACACTCCTTTTCCATCGTGCACACTCCGTCCGTACCACACGATCAACTCTAATATCAATAGTATAACCGCAATTTGGATTTAAGTCAAATCTTTGTATTGAGACCGATAGGAAAGCGTGATATAATTTTTTCGAAAACAAAACTAGGGCAAAGGGGGAAAATAGGAATGAAAATTGACCGCATGATCGGAATTTTATCCATTCTTTTACAGCAGGAAAAAGTAACTGCTCCCTATCTGGCAGAAAAATTCGAGGTGTCGCGGCGCACGATCAGCCGGGATATCGAGGCGCTGTGCATGGCGGGAATTCCTCTTGTGACAACGCCGGGACCAAAAGGCGGCATATCCGTTATGGAAGGATATAAAATCGACCGGACGCTGCTCAGCACTTCTGACCTGTCCGCTATTCTGGCAGGACTGAAAAGCCTTCACAGCATCAGCAGTACTAACCGGTATGTACAGCTGATGGAAAAACTTTCCTCCGGTGCATCCGACCGGCCGCCGGGAGACCAGCATATCCAAATCGATCTCGCTTCGTGGTCCAAAACGTCCCTGACGCCAAAAATTGAACAAATCCATACCGCCATTCTTTCCTCAAAAAAAATTTCCTTTACTTATCATGCGCCGAAAGGGGATTCTGCTCGGTTAGTTGAACCATATAATCTTTTTTTCCAATGGTCGAGCTGGTATATATGGGGATGGTGCACAACAAGACAGGATTTTCGCCTGTTTAAGCTAAACCGCATGACAAACTTAAAAATAGACGGGTCTTTTGAAAAACGTCCGGCTCCGTTGCCAGAACTGTCGGCAGACCGGGTTTTCCCCAAACAATACCAGGTAAAGGCTAAAATCCAGCCAGCGTATAAGTGGAGGTTAATAGAAGAGTTCGGCCCGGAAAGCTTCACAGAACAGCCGGACGGAAACTTGCTATTTTCTTTTGGCTTTACGGATAAAACAAGTATTGTGTGCTGGATTGCTTCGTTTGGAGAAGGCGCGGAACTTTTAGAGCCAGCGGAACTCCGAAAGGATATGCTGGCATATGCGGAAAACATTCGAAAAAAATATATCAGATGATGACATACCGCTGTCAACTTTACTGTGATAGGATGAAGAGGTAAAAGAAAAAACGCTTGTGCACGGAACTACGTGCAGAAATGGAGGAAAACAATGGACTATGAAATTGTAAATTTGGAAGAGAAAATCGCAGTCGGCGTATCGGCCCGTACGAACAACTCATCCCCCGATGTGGGCGCTGTCATCGGCGGTCTTTGGAACCAGCTTTTCAACGAGGGAATCTACGCTTCGATCCCACAAAAAACAAATGAAAAAGCGCTTGGCATTTATACGGACTATTCAGCAGACGCAACTGGAGATTACACAGCGATGGCGGCCTGCGAAGTGTCCGCACAGCCGGAAAATACCTCTTACGCCGTATGTAAAATACCAGCTGGACGGTATGCAAAATTTATCATCCGGGGTGATATGGTACAGGCTGTCGCTGCGGCATGGAAGGAAATCTGGGAGTTAAACCTGCCCAGGACATTCCAGTGTGACTTTGAGGAATACCAGGACGACAGCATGGACAACGCAGAAATCCATATTTATGTCGGACTGAAATAAAAACATACCGCCCCTTTGCATCCGTGCGATACGAGGGGCGGTATGTTTTATAATCAATCCGCCATAATTTCCTTCCATTTTTTATTATACAATTCATCGGCTTCCGGCCCCAGATATTTCAACGTCTCGCAGTTCGTAAGCGATTCCAGCTCAGGAAAAGCAATCGTACTATTTCGGTATTCCTCTTCCTCAATGAGCTTACGGCCCTCGCTATTTGGAATCGAATACGTGATATAATCAAAATTTTTCTTCGCTATCTCCGGCCGGCACAGGAAATCAAGAAACTTTTCCGCGTTCTCTTTATTTTTTGCGCCTTTCGGAATAACCCACGAATCAATCCACAAATTACTGCCCTCTTTTGGTATCACATATTCCAAATCCGGGTTCTCCTTCTGGCAAGTAAGCGCCTCCCCGGAATAGATCACACCGATCGCCGCTTCATTTGCGATCATTTTATCCCGCACTTCATCGACAACATATGCCTGTACCACGCCAGACTTTTTCTGTTCCAACAATTTCTGCTTCGCCTGCTCCAGCTCATTTTCATCCGTACTGTTCAGAGAATAGCCAAGATATTTAAGGGTAATGCCAAAGGCATCCCGTACGCTTTTCTGCATCAGCACATTATCCTTATATTTTGTATCCCACAAAATGTCCCAGCTGTCAACCGGCTCTGTCACGACCGTCTTATTGTACAAAATCCCCACCGTTCCCCACAGGTATGGCACGCTGTAACGGTTACTTTCATCAAATGCGCGGCTGGCATCCATGTACACCTGGTCCACGTATTTGATATTTGGAATATGTTCAAAGTTAATCTCTTCCAACAGTCCCTCGCCAATCATCCGCTGCACCATATAATCCGACGGGCATACCAGATCGTACTCCGCCGCTCCATTTGCGACAAGCGGATACATCATTTCGTTTGTCTCGTACTCATCGTAGGTGACCTTTATACCGGTTTCCTCCTCAAACTGCTGCAGGGCATCGGGATCAAAGTACTCACCATAATTATAAACATAGAGCTCCCCGGCGGAGGAACCGTCTCCACAAGCAGTCAGACTGCCCACAACCAAACACATAAAACAACATAAGGCTATTATTTTTTTCATCTCTTTCTTCCTACTTTCTTTTTTCTACTTTGCCAGCCATACTAAAACCATTTCACTTAGCCGATCGTTCCCTGCTCTGGCCAGTTCTCCGGTTGACGAGAACTAACATAATAAACACGCCCACAAATAAAAGTGTGGAAAGCGCATAAATTTCCGGCCGGATCCCCTTTCTGACCTCCGCGTAAATCTTTGTGGAAAGCGTATCGACGCCCACCCCTTTCGTAAAGTGCGTAATAACAAAGTCATCCAGTGACATCGTAAAGGATAAAAGAAATCCTGTCAAGATCCCCGGAAGGATATCTGGAAAAATCACTTTCAAAAACGCGTACTGCTTCGAAGCCCCCAAATCAAGCGCCGCCTCATAAACACTCCGGTTCATCTGTTTCAATTTAGGAAGCACACTCAGCACGACATAAGGCAAATTAAACGTAATATGTGCAAATAGCACACTGCTGAAACCGAGCTTATAATTTAAGGCAAGAAACAAAAGCATAAGGGAAATCCCTGTAACGATGTCCGCATTAAGCATCGGAATGTTTGTGACTGTCATAAGTATGACCCGCGGCAGCCGCTTCATCCGGTTCATCGCAAATGCGGCGACCGTGCCGAGTACAGTGGCAATAAACGCAGATAAAAGAGCAAGCAGCAACGTCGTCCAAAGGGCATCCATAATCTCCCGGGAAGAAAACAGGCTTTCGTACCACTTCAAGCTGAATCCTCCCCACTTCCCGCGAAACCGGGACTCATTAAAGGACAGCACGATCAAAGTAGCAATCGGGCCATACAAAAATATAAATATAAGGAGCAGGTAAATTTTCCCACCAATTCCGGCAAGCTTTTTTCTTACCATATCGCCGCCCCCTCCCCATCCTTGTCATAGCGCGACATAACCGCCATGCTTCCAAGTACGAGAATCATCAGGACAAGCGACAGGCCGGCGCCTTCGTACCAGTTGTTTGCCGTTGTGAATTCCTGTTCGATAACATTTCCGATCAAATTTATTTTCGCCCCGCCGAGCAGGTTGGAAATGACAAACGTCGTCATCGCCGGCACAAAAACCATCGTAATCCCGCTTACGATGCCGGGAAAAATCTGCGGCAACGTGATGTGCCACAAAACCTGGAACCAATTAGCCCCCAAATCCTGCGCCGCATCAAACGTATCCTGGGAAATCCTCACGAGTGAATTGTAAATCGGCAGCACCATAAACGGAAGATAATTGTAAACCATCCCGAGTATAATAGCGCCCTCGGTATTAATCATATTCTGCCCGGGAAGACCGACCGCATGCAAAATTGTATTAATAATACCTGTTTTTTCAAGAAGAGACTGCCATGCTATCGTGCGGAGCAAAAAATTCATCCACATCGGCAGTATAAAGATGAAAATAATAAATCCGTTGCTGTTCACTTTTGTGCTCCGGATCGCAAGCGCCAGCGGCAGCGATAACAAAAAACAGATCAGCGTGCTGACTACAGAGAGTTTTACCGAAAGCAGCAGCGCCTTTAAGTGGGCCGGCGTTGAAATGCTGCGGATGTGTTCTAACGTAAATCCGCCATCCCGGTCTGTAAAACCATAGTAACCGACGATAAAAATTGGAACAATAACAAAAATAGCCATCCATACCGCGTATGGGTAGGCAAGACGCCTGAGGTGTTTAGATCCGGTCACCAGAAAACACCTCCTCCGCCTCATTCTCGGGTTTTTTCATAATCTGTATATTGAAGGGATCGACCCAGAGCCCCACCTCGCTGCCGACCTCTGCCAGACGGGTACTCTGGACAAGCCATGTATAATCCATCGCCTCAATTTCCATCTCATAGTGTACCCCCTTAAAAACAAGGGAAGTCACGCGTCCCCGGATCAGCCCCTTTTCCACTGGCACTAAAATAAGATCCTCCGGGCGTATCACTACGTCCACCGGCCTATTTTCACCGAATCCCACATCCACACACTCGAAATCCGTGCCCTGTATATTGACAAGCCTATCCCGCACCATTGTAGCGGAAATAATATTACTCTCCCCGATAAAATCCGCCACAAACGCATTCTGCGGCTCATTATAAATGTCCTCTGGGGAGCCGATCTGCTGAATATACCCCTGGTTCATGACCACGATCATATCGGACATCGTGAGCGCCTCCTCCTGGTCATGGGTAACGTATACAAACGTAATTCCAAGCTCTTCCTTCAGCCGGATCAGCTCATACTGCATGTCCTGGCGCAGTTTCAAATCCAGCGCCCCGAGCGGCTCATCCAATAAAAGTATTTTCGGTTCATTCACGATCGCCCTCGCAATCGCAATTCTCTGCTGCTGCCCACCGCTGAGTGAATCCGGCGAACGCTTCTCAAACCCTTCCAGATTCACAAGTTTTAGGGCATAATGGATCTTATCCCGGATATACTGTTTCGATTTCTTCTTTATTTTTAATCCGAATGCGATATTTTCCTCGATATTCATATGCGAAAACAGCGCGTATTTTTGAAACACCGTATTAATCGGCCGTTTATTGGCAGGAACCCTGGCAATATCAACTCCGTTTAGCAGCACTTCACCCTCATCTGCCGTCTCGAACCCGCCGATAATACGCAGCGTCGTCGTCTTACCGCAGCCGCTTGGGCCGAGCAAGGTAACAAATTCATTCTCATGAATATCAAGATTCATCTTATCAAGAACGATTTGTCCGTCAAATGATTTGGTAATGCCTTTTAGCTCAATACATTTTTCAGCCATAACAAATCCTCCTATGTCGTTTTCTGTTTATATTCTCTGGCTCTCCTCCGGACCTAAATACGATTCCGGAAGCTCTCCCCGGTAGAGGACAAGCTTTTGCAGCACAATGCCTGCCTCCACTCCGTAAAACCGTATTTCATTGACGCCCGCATTCAGCTTGTGAGCCGTAATTCCATAGTGGCAGTTGTCCAGTACTCCCTCCGTCCACGTGTGCGGCTGGTTCGGGCCTCCGCCGATTCTATAATTCTCTGACAGGATCGTATCGCCCGTGACGATCTCCCCATCCCCGGCACAAACAGCGTACCGCATCGTACGGCCGTGTTCAAGATTATTGCTTGGCGCCGTAATTACCTTCAAGAAATACTCGCCTGCCTCTTTCACATAGACCGAATACGTCAGACATGGAGCTTCCCCGATCTGGTCAAAATTTGAGGTTGTCGGATATATTTTCATAGAAGACAACGTCTTTCCATAAGCATCCAGCTTCTCAAAATGGTACCCGCCAAACGGAATATTTTCCGCAAAATGCTCCGCCTCCATCGACACGATGCCATCCCGTTCCACAAACACTCCCGCCGGAATACCGTCTGGTTTCGCCGTAAAGATGACAGCAGCCTCCACCTGGCTTCCCGCGCCGGATACCGTTACCGTCCCGGCAAAGCTCTGCGTGCGCTTGCCGTCAATCCGGATTTCTACCGAGACAAGTTCCTTGTCCACTGTGCCGGTCTCCTTGCTAAGTAAAATACCGTCCGTGGCGCAGATCTCAAAATCAAATGCATCCGATCCCGCATTTGCAATTTCAAGACGGTAGCACTCTCCTCCCAACTGTGTGAACTCAGGCAGCGAAACACTTCCCTCACTCACAAAACGGTCCGCCTGTTCTGCGTGTACCAGCAGCTGGCTTCCCTTTTGCGGCTCCACGCGCGTCGTCTCCGGAAAATGCCACCCCTCTTCATTCCATGTGACAAAGCAGGCATGGGAAGACATCATCATACCCTTCCATTTGCCCTCTGCCATCCCTTCATTGTAATATTTTGTAAGCACCTCATCGCGTACAATGGCCGCCTCAACCTGGTCGGCGTACCCGTTTGCAGCACTGGCGCCAAATTTGGCATACCAGTTGTTTAGAGCCGCATACAGGCTCATAAGCTGAAGATTCATACCTGCCACCGCTGGGTAGTATACAAGGCCAAAAAACGACGCCTGTGCTTCTGCCGGAATACTGCCCTGAATAGCATCCGCTGTCTCAATCAACGCTTCACAGCGGGCAATCATCTTCTTCGTCTCATTGAAATGCGACACGTGGTAAACACCCGGATTCATCGCCTCCGGACGCCTTAAACCGTGAATTCTTGTATATTCACGCAAAATATGGCCAATCGTGTTCTTGAGCTGCCCGTCCGCAATCCAGGCGCCGAACTGCTCCTCTACCCAGTCTGCAAGAAATGCGTCCGTCTTATTCAGATGCTCCGTTCCCATTCCCTCAAAATCATACGCAAGTCCCATAAAATAAGAGAGCGGAAGCTCATTGGGCCGTATGTCGCCTACATTCACAATCCACAGGTCACGAATACCGTAATCGTACGCCATAGAAACCTGCTCCCATACTTTTGGCAGCGGCGTGGAATTCACCCACTCATACGAGATCGGCGCGCCGTGGTAATCAAAGTGGTAATAAAGCCCCCAGCCTGCCTCTCTGTCCCGTATGTCTTCTGTCG
This sequence comes from uncultured Eubacterium sp., assembly GCA_910584245.1. GTDB lineage: Bacteria > Bacillota > Clostridia > Lachnospirales > Lachnospiraceae > Eubacterium_F. Next base: position 96,376 of record CAJTZF010000007.1, on the reverse strand, counting down.
GAAGCGTCCGCACATTTCCAAAATTGTCGTCGGACAGAAGCAGTGTAACATCATCCAGCCCATCCCAAGAGCGCAGTCCGTTGACGCCGTTTCCGCCGTAATAAAATCCCTCAACCTCTTTGTACAGAGCGAGCATTTTGGGCATGTGGTCACAGCCCTTTTCGCGGATTATCTTCTTCTGGTCCGTAATAATCCGGCGCAAAAGCTCAACATTTTCTTGTATCGTAGAATCGCTGCCGAGCATCATCGTATCACGCTCACCGCGCATTCCGATCGTAATCATATGCTTAAATTCCTTGTCGCGCTCAACGCCATCCTCCCAATAGCGGTACAGTCCCTCACCGTTCGTATAATAATTCCAGTCTTTCCCGTATCCGACATTGTTCTGGTCCGTCTTTACCTTATCCCATTCTTCACTGGCGCGCATAAGCGGCTCATGGTGCGACTGCCCGATTGTAATGCCGAGTGCGGTCGCCAGCTTAATAATCGCCAGCGGGTCCTCCGAACCATCCAGGGGAAGCGAAGCCGACCACATCGCCGGCCAGAAATAGTTTCCATTCAGACGGAGCAGTAAATCAAATACCTTCTCATAGAAAAATTCATTGAAATCCCCGAACGTATTCATAACAAAGTTGCCCAGTGAGGGCCACTCATCGTTCATAAAAAATCCGCGGAATTTCACGGAGGGCTGCTTGGAAACAAAATGAATGCTCTCATCAAAAACAATCTCCTGCTGCCTGGCCGGCTTTACATCCGCCCAGTATACCCACGGGGATACCCCGATCTTTTTCGATATATAGTAAATGCCAAACAAGGTCGCAATCGTCTCTGTCCCCGCAATTACGAGCTTTTCTGCACCTTCATGCGAAATCAGCTGGATCTGGAATACTTCCCGCTTTCCCTCGAGGGCCGATACATCCACCGCCCCTGCTTTCACGAGTTCATCCAATGCCGGGCAGCTGCCCACCGTTCCCGCAATCATCTGAGGCCCGTCCGTCCACGTATGCTCGAACGGCATAACCGCCCCGGTAACCTGTTTTACATCCTCTATAAAAATATGGGCCACATGCGCAAGTCCCTCATAATCCAGCGCACCCGGATCCAAATAAAAGCCTGCCGCTTTTTCCTTCACTAAATTAAATTTCATACTATCCTCATTTCCGCAACATATGTTTTCTGCCACTTATAAATCAAACCCAAAGTAATTGACTGCATTATAATAAGAAATATCCTTCACAAGTGCACCCAGCTGCTCATAATCCTGTGGATATTCGCCGTTCTCTACCAGCTTTCCGATAAAATCGCAGAGAATACGGCGGAAATACTCATGCCTTGGATAGGATACAAAACTTCTCGAATCCGTGAGCATCCCGATAAAGTTACCGAGTAGTCCCAGGCTTGCCAGCGAGGTAATCTGTTCTGTCATTCCCGTCTTGTGGTCATTGAACCACCAGGCGGAACCCTGCTGTATCTTTCCGCGGATCCCATCCCCCTGGAAACAGCCGATCATCGTCCCAATCACGGCGTTATCTGTCGGATTCAGGGAATACAAAATCGTTTTTGGAAGTTCACCCGTCCGGCAAAGTTCATTGAGGAAATCTGCGACCTCCGAGCTAAATCCCTTTTCATTGATACAGTCGATTCCGGCATTCGCCCCGGCGCTCTCATACACGCGCTCATTATTTTCCCGTTTCGCCCCGTAGTGCAGCTGCATAGCCATATCCCTGGCAGCATACTCCCTGCCCAGAAACAATAGCAGCATCGTCTTAAATTGAAGCAGCTCCTCTTGCGTGAGACATTCCCCGGCCAGGCTTCTCTTGAAAAGCACATCCATTTCTTTTTCCGTTACCGGGCGGTACTGTGCATAATCCAGGCCGTGATCCGTAATCCGGCATCCGTTTTCCACAAAAAAGTCAAGACGTCTCACGAGCGCCCGCTTACACGTGTCAAAATCCACGATTTCTATCCCGCTGGCCTTGGAAAGCTTTCCCACATACTCAATAAACCCATCCTTTTCCGGGCACATTACCAAATCCGGTCTCCATGCCGGCAGCACCTGGACATCAAAATCCTTATCCTCCCGAAGCAATGTGTGGTATGCCAGGTCGTCCACCGGGTCATCCGTCGTACACACTAGCGTGACGCCGGACTTCTTAATAAGTTGTCTCGCCGACATCCCAGGTTCTCTCAGTTTTTCATTGCACTTGTCATAAATCTTTTTCCAGTTGTTCTCACTCAATGGCTCATAAATACCGAAATACCGCTGTAACTCAAGATGGCACCAGTGGTACATCGGATTGCCGATTGCCCTCGGAAGCGCCCCTGCAAAGGCGCGGAACTTCTCCTCGTCCGGCGCGTCACCTGTTATGTAGCGCTCGTCTACACCATTCGAACGCATGATACGCCATTTATAATGGTCGCCGCCCAGCCAAAGCTCTGTTATCGTCTGAAACTGCCTGTCCTCTGCGATCTCCCTCGGTTCAAGATGGCAATGGTAATCAAGAACCGGAGTCGGTTCCGCATAATCATGAAATAATCTTTTCGCCGTCTCGTTCGATAAAAGAAAATCCGGATCCATAAAATCTTTCATACTTACCTCATTTCTGCGCTGCCTTTGCGCATAATCAATGTTTGTGCATATCCCGTATGCCCCCAACGTCATAATGATTCATTATAGCATATCCGGCGGTGACTGCGCAACAATTTAATTCTTTTGGTTATTTATGTCCGGACAAACAAAAAGACGGGTGGGAATACTCCGTCCCACTCGTCTTCTTCCAGTCAAAACATAATATTATTTTACTCACTTCTTGCCATCACAGTACGCCTCTCCGGCCTTTAGGTTCTTTCCATTTCTCTCCGCCAGCTCGCTCACACTCAATATGTCATATCCCTGTTCCACCAGCCAGGGTACCACCTGTTTAATCGCTTCTGCAGTCTCGGCGTGAATATCGTGCATTAATATAATATCCCCATCCTTGACTTCCTTTTTAACCTTCTTAAATACCTTTTTTGCATCTCTGGTTTTCCAGTCCAATGTATCCACATTCCAAAGAATCATCGGCTTTTTCAGCTTCTTCCTCATCGTATCACTGATGGCCCCATATGGCGGGCGCAGCAATTTAATCTGGTAACCGTCTGTCATCTTCTTAACGATATTGTCTGTCCTGCTAACCTGGCTCTTTACATCTGACCAGCTAATTTTACTTAACTGTGGGTGATTCCAGGAATGGCTTCCGATCTCGCACCCAGCCTCTAACTCCTGTTTCAGAAGATCCCCGTCCACCCGTGCCCGGTCCCCGAGCACAAAAAAGGTAGCATGTGCGCCATATTTCTTTAGCACATCCAATATTTTCCCCGTGTTTTCCCTTGACGGCCCATCGTCAAATGTGAGTGCAACTGCTTTCTCCCTCGGCGCCGGCGTCGGATCTGGTTCCTGCGTGGGCGTAGTTACAGGAGCCACGTCTGTCTCTGCCGTCGAAACAACAGGTTCTGATGCAACCGCCGGGGGACTCCCCGCTGATGCCTCATTCGTCTCTCCAGACTGATTATCTTTTATCCTTGAGTACACTACAAAACCTGAGACTGCCAACACCACAACGAGTACTGCTACCAGGCTAATACAGACTACATTCTTTTGCGTACTTCTGCGCCTTCTCTTCCTTCGTAAATACTCTCGTCTACTCATAACAACCTCTCATTCCCCCCGTTTTCTCCGTGCTTCACACACTTCGGAGCCATGCTATATCTCAATATACAAAATGCAATTAACAAACCAATTATACCACTATGTCCCAGGCTTTTCAATGACAATTTTTCCATCTACCAGCTCAACTTTAACTTTATTTCCCTGCATTCCGATCTCCTGGAGCAGCTCCGCCGGTATCTGGATCCGTCCTGCGCGGTCGAGCACGGCAAACTCTTCCTGTACCTGGTCTTCCTCCCAATTGACGCTAATATCCTCCAGCCGTTTTTTGTATTCATTTTTCATAACGCGCTCACTGCTCGTCTTCCCATCCCGGATAGAAATAACCCGGTTTACCTTAGAAGCCAGATCCTTGTCATGGGTAACAATAACAATTGTGATTCCCAGCTCCTTATTCAACTTGCGGAACATATCCAGAATATCATTGGCCGTCTTCCGGTCCACCGCTCCCGTCGGTTCATCCGCCAGAAGAAGCTTTGGATTATTCGCAAGGGCGATCGCGATCGCCACCCTCTGCTGCTCCCCTCCAGACAACTGGCTCAGCTTGTTATCTTTCCGTTTGGAGAGCCCAACCAGATCCAGAAGTTCAACCGCCCTCCGCTTCTTATCCATCTCAGAAATATGCTTCTCACTTTGAAACAGCATCGGCGTCATTACATTTTCCCATGCCGTCAAATAGGGCAGAAGGTTTCTGGCGTTATTCTGCCACACAAAACCAACGGTGCTGCGCTTGTACATCACCAGCTCTTCCTCCGTCATCTGAAAGAGATTTTTGCCGTCCACATAGAGTTTTCCGGCGGACGGCCGGTCAAGTCCCCCGATCATATTTAAAAATGTTGATTTTCCACTGCCACTGTTTCCGATAATCGCCATCAGCTCCCCGCGCTTGACTGTCAGGTCCAGTCCCTGGAGAGCCAGCACTTCGATATCCTTCGTCTTATAAATTTTTACAAGGCCGTCGCACTCGATCATGACATCGGATGGTATATCCATTTCCTCTGTATAACTGGCACTTCCCGACGTCTGTTTATTTACATGGCGGAATTCCCCAAACTTTTTCAACACCTTATTCTTCATCAATAATCTCACCATCCTCCAAGTGATATATACAGTCCGCAATATCCAGCAATCCCAAATCATGGGTTGTCATAACGATCGTAACTCCCTCCTTGTCGATCAGTTCCTTAAAAATCTTCATCACCTGAAGCCCGGTCGCCGTATCCAGTTCCGCTGTCGGTTCGTCGGCAAAAATAATTTTGGGCTTGTGGGCTATCGCCCTGGCAATTGCCACGCGCTGCTGTTCCCCGCCGGAAAGTTCCTGCGGCATATGGTGCATACGCTGTCCAAGGCCGACCAGCTTCAAACATTCCTCCGCCCTTTTCTTCCTTTCTTCTCCATACTTCGCAAGCCGGAGGACAAATTCCACATTCTCATACGCGGTCATCATCGGAATAAGTGCAACCGACTGAAAGACAAACCCTACATTTGTCTTGCGAAACACTTCCCTCTCCGACTCGCTCATCTTTTCAAGCTGGTGCCCCTCAAATACGACACTCCCCTCTTTCGGGTAGTCAAGAGCGCTCAATATGTTCATAAGCGTCGTCTTGCCCGAACCGGACCGCCCGCGCAGAATCGTAAGCTTCCCCTTGGGGATGCCGATATGGATGTCGTGCAGTGCAATGAATTCCCTGCCGGACACCCCGTCTTCGCCCAGTCCAGGCGCCATCGGAAAGCTCTGCTTAACTCCCTCCGCAACCATAATATTGTCCATAATTTCCCCTCATTTCCTCTAATCTTCACCAAGCTTAAGCGCCTGGGAAATATTGATCTTCGAAATCAGTTTTCCGAGAACTACCATACATACCACGATCACGATGCCAATAATGCTGAACAGCCGAACCATATCCAGCGTCTGGTTGACGACCTCGAGCGGTATCGCCTGTTCTGTGGACGCATAGAATATTTGCACAAGCGGCACAAACATTTTGGACGCCAAAAGTCCAATCACGGTTCCGATCAGTATCGACACGCCGGAACTGAAAATCTGCTCATTGATAAGCATCTGGATCACCTCGCGCCTCGTCATGCCCATCGCCCGGAATACACCAAACAAAAGCTCCCTCTGGCGGATAGACAGAATCCAGTAAATCAAAAATCCCGTACAGCACAAAATGAGGATCACGATAAAACTCATCGTGAGAATACCATTCGTCCCTTGGAACAGGGCGTCGTTTTTTACCTCTACAAGCTTGGCCTGTACGTCCTCAAATGTCGTAAAAGTAATGTTATTTTCTTTTGCATAATCATATATAAACTGGGAAGAGCCTTTCGTCTTCATCCACACCTGATATGGCCGCATCCCGAAATTCTGCTGCACCTGGGCCAAATTTGCGACCACGAGATAGTTCTCTTTCATAACGAGCTTATCCTCCTCGTTCAACGAGTGGATCTCTTTCACATAGCCGGGGAAATAGTCCACAAATCCATAGATGACCCCCTTTGCACTCTTACCCTCATCGTTTGTGTAATCAATCGTATCCCCCACCTGCATGCCATATTTCGTATGGTAATTGGAACTGAGCAGCACGGCGTCTGAACGCCCCGCAATGGCATTTAAATACCGGTTGATATGAATGGGAAGCAAATCCCCCTGAAATTTGGAAACCGTATTGCCAAAGCTCTTCGTATCAATTGCCATGAGCGTCGTCTGCACATTATTTTCCTTTTCTTTTTTAGACTGGGACGTCACTATTTTGTCATCAATATACACTTTTGTGACCGCCTCCACGCCTTCCATACTCTCATATACGCCAAAATCCGGCTCGATATAAGTGAATTCCAGCTCTTTATAATACTGCATCAATAGCGAGTTATCCTCCCACGGCTGCTGCAACACGAGGTCCGCTCCTATGCTGTAACGGATTCCTTTTTCTGAATTGGACAGGATCGTCCGCGCAACGGTTGCGTTAAAAATACCGAGGGAAACGGTAAACATAAGGAATACCATCATAAATCCCTGTTTTTTACGGGTCCGTATAATCTGAAGGAACGAGGCGAAAAAGGCCGGCTTCCACCGTTTCCTTCCAATATAGTAAACAAGCTTAATCAATAACGGCTGGAGCCTCAGTCCCACCAGACTTGCGCTAATAATAAAGAGCGACGAGCAGATAAACAAAAACGGGTCAATGGACTCCCCCTCCAGCATGCTTTTCGTCAGCTCACTCTGCCTTTGCGTAAAAGAATACAAGCCATACAGCGAAACGGCAAGCAAAATTACATCCAAATACACGCGGCTGAAAATATTTCTCGCGTTGCTGTTTTTTTTATGTTTCACATTTACAATCGTCACGTTAGCATCCCGTATAACAGGAAATACCATGAAGGCAACGGACACTACAATTGCGCCGAGCGCATACAAAAATACGTCGCCGCTCAGTCTGACATGAAGCGCCTTCCTCTGGATAAACTCGAGAAAACCATTCGTCGACCCAAGCGCTTTCGTCATAAAATAGCCAAGCGGCATGCCGACGACACTGCTCGCTCCCGACAAAATAGCGGACTGTAGCAAATAAATCCATATAATCTGCATCTTACTGCTCCCACGGCTCTTTAGAAGCGCAATTTCGTTTTGCTCCAAGTCAAGCATCTGCCTGGAAATCATAAAAATAAACGCAAGTAAAAGGGCAAGCACTGGAAATTGAAGTATGAGGAGCGTCGTAGAAACCTTTTTCGCCGCCGTCTGGTATTCTCTCAGGACTGTCAGGTAATCCGGCACATTGACGCCGGAAAACCTTCCAATTTTATTAATGGAACTCCGCAGCGCTTCCGTATCCCTCACAAGGGCGTTCACGTCCCCGGGAAGAACCTTTTCATAATCAAAAATAAGATGCCAGTCCGACGTCACATTGAACTGCTGTTTCTCTAAATTGATAAAAATCTGCTGATACAGATCCGGGTTCATAAACAATTCAATAAAGTAGTCGCTCGGACTTTTCACCCAATAACTATCCTCTTTTTCCTTTGCGTCAAACACTCCCACAATTTTAACTTTCATATTGGAACCATCGCCGTTTTTCAGCTTAGAAAACTGGATCTCGTCTTCCAAAACCACATCCAGCTTCGTCATCGCCCGCTGGCTCAAAATAACCGGTATCGCGCCATCCTCGAGCCTGCCGTCCCCATAGACCTCTCCTGCCACTATGTTGATGTGCTCTGAAAGGTCGGTCATAGCGGCGACGCGCATCGATTTTGTCGCCGTCTTATTTCCCCTGGACTGCACAAACTCACCGCGCACTTTCGACGTCCCGGTTATATTGACAAGAAAGGACTGCTCGACATCCAGGTCGTCCGCCGCCTGGGAGACGGCGTCCTGCATCTTTTTATACTCTTGCTCATTTCCTTTGCCCGGATTCATGGCAGCGTAAAAGGACAACACACCAGGGTAGGCATTATTTTCTTCAATATAACTGGAGAATCCTGACTTTAACGTCTTTTCAAGCGCCGCATTCCGATACATGGGATTGCTGCAGGCGATGGCAGATAGAAGTATGTTGCCGACGAGAAGACAAACTACCATCCATTTTTTATGTACGAGCTTCTGCTTTATAAATCGAATCATATTCCAACCACACCTCCCTCAGCTAATCCAATATCGCGAGCGCCTGGCCTTCCGTGACACCCTGGTCTATTAAATACTCGCGTTCCGTCTTATAATTACTCACGATAAACCGCTTGTGCAGTTTCCCATTTTCCACTACCATAACGTACAGCTTATTCGTATTCTTGACCGATTCGGAATAAACGGCCTTCGCGTCCACCACAAGCGCATCGTCGATCGAAAAAGATACCGCATAGACATATATATTCTGGTTTTCAAAATCATATTTTTTCTTATCCGCTTCGCTGATCTCTATATACACAACCGAATTGCCCTCCTCGTCCGTCTCTTCTACACCGGTTATGTCGCTGGCAGTAATTACCTTTCCCCGCAGCTCATCCTTGAAATTCCTCACATCTGTTCCGAGCCGGACAACCACATCCATATTATAACGGAGCTTTGACTCCGGATCCTCGACTTTGAGAACCCATTTGTTATTGCTGCGCATTTCGATAATCTTATCCGATGAATCTATCTCCTCTCCGACTTTGGAACTCGCCGTTTTCGTAATAATGCCATTCTTTTTCGCGACCAGCTTCACCCCTTTTTGCATCTGTACGAGGCTGGCATACTCTTTTTCCTGCGAAAGCAATTCTTTTTCACCTTTTTTATAGGCGGCGATCTGTTTTTCCATTTTTTTAATCTCAAGCCGCTTCATATTCTTTTCAGCTTGGGAACGGAGCTGCCCAAGCTCGCTCCGCGCCTGCTCCAGTTCCCGGTTCAGGCTGCTCAGCCCGGACTCAAATTCCGCCCTCGCCTGGTCATTCTCCAGCTTTTGCTTTGCAAGCTTTGTCTTAGACGTCTTCACATGATATTCGGCAAGCACATCCCCCTTTTTTACCGCTTGGGATTTCTTCACCTTGACAGCATCCAACACGGCGTTTTCCTCGAAAATATATAACGTCTCCTTGTCCGTGTACTCGATATCCGCCACATCTGAAAATTCCTCCTTATACGTCGTCTTTCGGACTGTCGTCACCTCAAAATCGCTGTCTGACGCACTGACGGCGGCGCCGGATACCGCCGAGCCAGATGCAGCTCCCTCCCCCTCATATAAAAGCACCTCCGCTTTCTTTTCCTCCGGGCCTCCGCATGCCGTGACGCAAACCGCCGCCGCCAGAAACAAGGATATTCTCCATGCTCCCGGCCAAATCTTACCCTTCCACATAAACGATATCCCCCTCCTTGACGCCAGATTCAATCTGCACATAGGCGTCTGTTTTCGTCCCAGTCGTCACAACTACTTTCGTTTTCGCATCCCCGTCCACCAGGTACACGTAGCTTTCCTCACTGCTTTGGAAAACTGCATTTGCAGGCACGACCAGCGCATTCTCAACCGCATCTGTGTAGAGATTCAGCGTCGCCGATTTCCCCACCTTTGCATCCACAGATGTGTCCACAAAATCGAACCACGTATTTGCCGGATGTGTGCTTCTCTCTATCTCCTCGCGGCTTAGCTCCTGTTCCTCCAATTCAACCTCATATTGCTTGCCATTTACAACGGCCACATACTGGCTGGCACTGGCCAGCTTTGCATTGGAAATGTAAACGGTCTTCAATCTGGGCGCCTCCATGTTTGCCACCTGAAACGCCGTATTTCCTCCCTGTACCATATAACCACTGCCGCCAGTAGTCCCCACAATTTCCCCATTAATCGGCGAATAGAGCTTTCCGTTTTTCTGTGTCCCCTGTTCCTCCGAAAGCTCTCTCTCCTTCTGGCGGATTTCAAGCTGCTGCAGCTCTTTCTGCTGTCTCAGCTTCTCCTCCGCAATCTTTATATTCTCTTCCACCTCTGTTATTTGTCTGTCCATCTGTTTCCGGCCGGCTTTTTTCACCGCTTTTCGTTTCTTTCGCAAACTTTTTAAATTTTCCTCCATCATGTCAATATCATAGAGGCTCTGCTTATTTACGTCTTCATTCGCCGCCTTGAGATTATTGATCTCCTCCCGCAGCTGTTTTGCCTTACCTGAATTTCCGGAAAGGGTCGCAAGCAGCTGCCCCTTTTTCACATGATCACCAACCGATACTTTCAACTCGTCGATACTTCCAGAGGACAAAAACGAGATTTCTTCGATTTTCGGCACAATTTGTGCAGAATAGGAGACCACTCCGCTCAAATCCATCCGGACCACCTCTGCCGTGTCCATATCGACACCCACGGCGTCCACAAGCTCCGGCGCCTTCTCTGTCACCTGCTCTTTACATCCGGCCAGAAAAACCGTTCCTGCCACGGCAAGAGCCATCACTGCCGCAATGTGCGCCCCCGCGAATTTTTTCATCATCATCCCTCCATACAAAAATCATCACTTGGCAAAGAATGACTTATTCTCAATTTGCCACTACCTGTTCCCCCTCGGAAAGGCCGCCCGTGATTTCGATAAAATTGTTGATCCTCTCCCCTACGGTCACTTCCTTAATTGATTTCAAGCCATTTTCATCCTCAAAATAGACGACATGTCTCTCACCCATTGTGTATACGATGGAAGCCGGGAGGTACAGCACATCTTTTTTCTCCTTGAGCACAACTTTATATGTACACTTTGTCCCGTCTTCGAGATTCAGTTTGGCATTGGGATAGAAATAAATGGTATCCTTCGAATCCTTCTCCTTCCTCACGGTAGCCTTATACTCCTGCGCCAGGACATCAATCGTGACAACATCCCCGTCCTTACATTGGGACGCGTACTCACTGGACGCCTCAAATCGGTTTTTTGACGCTCCCTCAATTTTTACAATTGCCTTGTCTATGTCCCCGTAAGAACCCTCCGCCGCGCTGTCCACATAGGTTACTACACCGTTCTCTGTGGCAGTTACTTTTTCATTATCAATTTCCTCCCTGGCAATTTTCGCATCCATTTGAAGAAGCTTCAGGCTGGACTCATAAGACCGGATCTGCTGTGCATATTGGTTTCTTATATTTTCCATCTCCTTGCTGCTTCCCCCAAGCCTCCGCTGCTTTTTTAACTCCATATCCATAATCTTCCTGGCATGCCGGATCTGGAGGGACGTTTTCTCAATTTCATTTTCCGCCTTCCGCAGCGCCGTCTCGCTTCCCGGAAGAAGATACTGGAAAATAACATCTCCCGCCTTTACCTTCATCCCCTTTTTTACAAAAATCTTTTTGATAACACTGACGCCATCCACCTCAAAATCTTCCCGGACCGTCCCCTTATACGTTCCGCTTATGTCCTCTGTCTGGACAAGATTTCCGCGCACCACGGTCACCTTATTAAAACTCGTCCCCTCATATTCCTTAACTACCGGGGCCGCATCAAATTCTTCTTCCGTTGGAAGTACGCCACAGGAAGTAAGGCAAATACAGGCGGCAATTCCCATACATATAAAATTCCTTCGCTTCAACTCCATACCTCCCTCAAATAAAGGTTTTCAAAAAAATATTCTCCCGTGGCATGTGAAACTCCCCATATCCACGAGAGAATGGCATAACAATTACATTATTTTTTATTGGTATCTGCCTCCATTTTTCCGGCAAGTACCGTCATTTCCTCTAACATCGTCTGAATAGAGCTGACATGGTCCATGCGCTCCTTAGCAACATCATTTGCCTCTTTAATGGAAGAAATAATAGAGTACAGATGATTCGTAATCGTATTCAGCGTAGTTTTGATCTCTGTCGCAGAATTTCCGCTATCCTCTGCCAATTTGCCCATCTGGTTGGCAACTACGGCAAATCCCCTTCCGTACTCTCCGCTGCGGGCCGCCTCAATCGAAGCGTTCAGCGCCAGAATATTTGAACGGGACGCATTGCTGCTGATTTTATTTACAACCTCGACCGTATTGTGCACATCGCTCTCGACATTATTTGTCATCTCACTCATATCCGTAAGCATACCGGACAGATTTCCAATCCCCTCCACGACCGCCTGCATCGATGTATTGATATTCTTCACCGACTCCTGGAACTTTGCGGCAACCTCGGCCATCTGTGTCTTGACATCAACAGAATATGTACAAGTGATGCACCCGACTACTGCGTGGCCATCCTGGATCGGAACGAGCATTCCCTCAAATGACTCTCCCATCACTTCCTTTGGCAAAATGTTATGCTTCGGCTTTCCCGTCCTCATCACCTCATCAAAGGCGCCGCTGGGATCCTCAAATACGTCCCCGACATGGTAAGCCGGTGTGACATCGTCCGGCAGGGAAAATCCCTGAATAACCCCTTCCGAATCCATCACGGTAAGCAGCACCTCCTGGTCAAAGAGCTGCCGGATCATTGGCAAAACATCTACTACCTGTTGTATCTTTTCATTTAACATCTGAAAATACCTCCATTCGTACTATTATCACGAAGCACATACTATGATTGGAGGTTCTAAGGTATTCAGCCCCCAATCCATCATACCGCAAATTGCTGCGCACCTTGCAGTATCATACCATTAACAATATTCTACCACATTTTTTCTAGTTTGTATAGTCAAACTTATAATCTGTTTGTGGAATTTCCACAAAAAACGATTGCTTTTTCTCTATTGCTCTGCTATAATTAATGTATGACTATTAAAGAAGTCAAATATAAAAGAAAAGAGGACTACCTATGAACGTAAAGAAATGTCTACATATTTTGTTAGTACTGTCGATGCTGGTTACCTGCCTGCTTTCACCTACCGAATCCGCATTTGCGGCAAAAGGCGTATACCAGGTAAACCGGTACGGCGAATTAACGGATTATTCCGGAAGTCCCGTCGTACCCATCCGAAGTAATGTATCTGCCATTAATAAAAACGCATTTAACGGGGTGAAGATCACGCAGTTTTCCGCCTCTGCAAACCAATACCTGAAAACGGTAAACGGGGTGCTCTACAGCAAAGACGGCGCTTTACTTATCAAGTGCCCATCGGAAAAACAGGGTTCCTTTACCGTTCCATCCTCCGTGCGGAAAATCGCACACTCCGCTTTCGAGGATTGCACTAAACTGACACAGATCACAATTCCGGACTCGGTGACGACTATAGAAGACCAGGCATTCCGAAATTGTTCGGCGCTTCGGAAAATCCGTCTTTCCAACTATATTACATCCATTCCGGAGGAAGCCTTTTACGGCTGCAGCAGCCTGACAAGCGTAACGATTCCCGCCCGGGCTTCCTCGGTCGGATCGGATGCCTTTTACAATTGCCAGAGCCTGAAAAGCATTTATATACCAGACTCTGTAAAAACCGTAGACGGCTCAGCCTTTTCCAAATGCCTAAACCTGGAAAAAGCACGGCTGTCCTCAAAAATGAGTGTAATCAGCCCGAATCTGTTTGCCAATTGTACGAAATTAACAACCGTTGAAAACACGGGAAACATCGAAGAAATTGAATGGAATGCTTTTCAAAACTGTGTCCAGCTGAAATCCTATTCCTATACGAACAAGCTCGATGAAATTAGCAGCAATGCCTTTAAAAACTGCTTAAACCTCGGAACCGTCCATATAGGCAAGGGCACAAGACGCATCAGTTACAGCGCCTTCAACGGGGCGGCAGAAAAATTTGTCGTGGATTCGGATAATCCAAACTATTCGAGCCGCAACGGGATGCTCCTCGATGAAAATGGGGAATACCTGATTCAGGTGCCTGTGAGCATGAAGGGCGAAATAAATATACCAAAGGGTGTGACATCTATCTCATCCAATGCACTTGTAAGGGGACAATTTTCAAGTGTAACGGTACCCGAAGGAATAACCTCCATCGGCAGCCACCTATTTTCTAACTGCAGTAACCTGAAGTCCATCTATTTACCTGCAAGTGTTAAAAAAATTACAAATTCGACTTATTATTATAGAGATTACAATTTAAATTCACTTGAAAGAATCGTAGTTTCGAAGGACAACCCGAACTACCGCTCACAGGATGGCGTCGTCTATTCCTCTGATATGAAAACAATGGTATTTTTCCCGACGGGAAAAAAGGGATCATTCCATCTGCCAAACACGTGCAAATACATAGGAAACCAGATGAAGAGAAACAAACTGTCCTCGATCCATGTGGCTAAAAACAGCAAATACTACCGTTCAGAGGACGGCGTATTGTACGACAGTAAAGGAGCCAAAATCAGTTGTTTCCCTATGAGGAAAAAACGTTACCGCATACCGGCCGCGGTTAAGGACATCCGTTACCTGAACCAGATAAAAGCGGATCTGAAGTGCAAGGCAATCAGCGTATCTCCAAAAAATAAGCGTTTTTCATCAAAAGCCGGGGTCATTTTTGATGGAGATGAAGAAACCCTTCTCTTTTACCCAACGAAAAAGAAAGGGGCGTATAAAATACCAGTCTCTACCCATTACGTTGCACAAAATGCCTTTGACGATGCGCACAACCTGACTACATTGACAATCACAAAAAATGTAAAACGCAGCAGAAGCAGCACTTTTCATTTCCGTGACTGCCGAAACTTAAAGACCATCAACGTAAACCAAGGCAGTCTTAATTACATAAGCATGAACTTCTCGGGATGCGCCAAGCTTTCAAAGCTCACATTCCCATCCACGATCATGACGACGAATTTAAAAAATCTTCCGGAGGGAGTAACGATTCATGGCTGGAAAAACACATATGCCAAAGAGGCGGCTGAGAATGCAGACGGCAAGTTTGTGAGCCGCGGAACGATTCCAAACATCGTGACCGGCCCGAGAATTAAAAAGATCATCGACAAATACCAGCTCTCGTGGAACGCGGTAAGCGGTGTGAGCGGATACCAGGTATATACCCCATACAGCACGATCAAAAACTTAAACGGCTCGGGAAATACCTCCTGCTTTATCAAAGACATATATAAATACCAAACCATTTATATACGCGCTTACCAGATCGTGAATAAAAAGAAGGTATACGGTAAAGCAAGATCCATTTCTATCTACTGACAACCAACCAGACATTACAAACATTCAAAAAAATCCAGCTGATTATTATGAAAAAGCTAATCACAAAAATTGCACTAGGCACTCTTTTATGCGTTGGCGCACTACAAATATGTGCTAAAACAGAAAGGAGGGCGCAGGCAGAAATGAAACCGGAATACTTGCAGGATGTTCCGCTGGACCAAGCCCATTTTCCTGACGAACAGCTGAGAACAAAACTAAAATACTTTATTGACACAAACAAGGACGGGATTCTGAGCCGCCAGGAGCGAGAGAATATATACTATTTGTCTTTGTATAGCTCCTATAACGGAGTAACGAAAACGTGGTATCCAGATATTGATTACAGCGCGCAACCAAAATACTCCGGCGACAGCTATACCGTCCGGGATGAAACCAAGCGTACATTATCTTTGAACTTTAACGTAAATGACGAGAATCCCCAACACGCATTGGCGGATAGAAACGTTGACTTGACCGGAATTGAATATTTCTTCAATCTTCAGGAGGTGAAGGCCAACAAATGCGAATTACTGAAGGGCTCTTTTAAAAACAATGCAAACTTGCGCAAAATATGGATCCGATGTTCTAAATTGGGAGACAAAAATTATGATACCATCCAGACAGATTTTCCCGTTTCCCAATTGACATATATGCATCTGGAAAATGTAAATGCGGGTACGCTGGATACAAAACAAATACCAAACCTCGAAATATTGCGGGTTATTTTGCCGGACGGAAGCAACTCCCGGCTGAAAGCGTTGGATTTGTCAAAAAATCTAATGCTAAAAGAACTGACACTGACAAATATCATGCCTGCTAAACTAGATTTAAGAAAAAACCAGAAATTAGAAACCGTAAAAGTTTCTTCTGGCAAAAGCAAAAAGGGGCAGTTATACGAGTGGGCATCCGATAATTATGGAATTAAAAAACATATTTGCCTTTTATATATTATGCGCCGAAAAAGAACCAGACGTGTAAGATCACCTTTGCAAAGAAAAATCAAATTAAGATGTTTTACTATTTTACCGGAGACAAGGACGTTGATATAACAAATCTCTCTAAACTAGAGGATTTCCAAACACTCAAAACGGTAAATGCAAAAGTAAGGTCGAGCTGGATCCGCAAGACGTTTAAAAAATCAAAATGGGGATGCACAGTTGTAAAGAATGGCAAATTTATAAAGAAGATAACAGCAGATAAGAAAAAGAAATTCACAAAGATTTAAAATTTTACAAAATGGGTTAAGCCACAGCTCCAAATGTGTGACTTAACCCTTTCTCCGCTTCCTCCGGTTTACGAAATCATCCTCCCAGCGTAACATCCTGCCGCTGGTACCATTGCAGGGCCTCCTCAAACTGTTCTTCTTTGAAATCCGGCCACAATTCCTCCCGGATACAAAAATCAGAATACACCGTTTGTATCGGAAGAAACCCCGACAATCGGCACATCCCGCCCCAGCGTATGACCATATCAACTCTCGGAATTTCACGGGATACCCAGTCGTTTTTCATATCCCACTCCCATCCATAATTAACAAGAAGATTCACTCTCATCCTGCCATTTTTATGGCCGCCGAACCCGTTTCGGTGCGTATACGGGACAAGCTCTTTTGGAAAACAAGAGGACTGCGAATTACCCAGCACATATAACTCGACATCCTCTTTTTCAAGCATTTTAGCGGCCTGTACGCACGCCTCTGAGAAAGCCCCTACCTGTACCCTTGGCCGCTTACAGTTATCCACCGTAAAACCGTAATACGTCAATTCTTCTACTCCCTGCTCTCTTGCCGCCTGCATCAAGCGCAGTCCCGGCTGCAGCCCATGCGCGTATCCCTCTTCTTTTTTCAAACCATTTTTTCTGGCCCACCGCCTGTTTCCATCCGGGATGACGCCGATATGTTTTGGAATGCGAAACATAATACCAATCTTTCTCCTTCATGCCTTTTTTCATATTTTAGGCAATTTGAGAATAATTATACGACATCTATTTCCTGCTTTTCCCCGTCCTTTGACCTGGCTGTGACAATAATCGTAGCAAACGTAAGCGCTGCATCTGCAAACAACGCCACTACAATAAGCGCCCAAACAAACGATGCCTTATTAAACGGATTGACAAGTAGAAGAATGCCCATAATAGCCAAAAGCAGCGTCCCAATTCCCGCCAAATGCCAGCCCTGTTTGTTCAGCCGCAAAAAATCCACGATCCTCTGAAGCTTAAAAATAGCTACCGTCAAAAGCGCGATGCCGTACAGCGTCGTCAACATAGGAAAATAATCCACAAACCACTGCGACCGGATTCCAAGAAATAATCCCACAACAAGACCTACAAGCCCCTTTGCCAGCTTTTGCTGCAAAGCGGCCGTCTCCGCATCTGTCTTAAAATAGGTAATAATGTTAATGATGCCGACCAGACTCAGCGCCGCCGCAAATGTAATAATGATTCCCCGTGTAAATCCTTCCGGGCTGATAATAAGCAAAAAACCGATAACCAGCTCTGCAAGGATAATCATAAGGTCAAAAAAGTAAATTTTAATACGTTTCATAAATTGCGCCACCTCATTCCCGCGAAGCGGACTTTGTCCACATTTGTTTTCATATCCCTTATTATAATCTCTTTCCGCTTAATTATCAATCCTTATTTCGGCAAAACATACACCCCCGAATGTCGCAATGCTGATTTATAAATCTTGTCAAACCTGCCGGTAATACCTATCGCACAACACAATATGTTTGATAATTTTACCGCTCTGTGATATAATCATAACATATGCTGCTAAAAACCGTTTATCCTACGAGGAGTGTGAAATTGTATGAAAAAGAGAAAACTACTTTGCATCATGCTTGCCCTTGCCCTCACTGTGGCAAATGGCTATCCCGTAATGGGAGCAAAAAAAGCATCGCTGGCATTTAAAAAACTGACTTTGACCGAGGGACAGACGAAAAAAATCCAGATTAAGAACAAAAATAAAAAAGCGGTCTATAAGTTTTTTTCCTCTTCCAAAAAGAAGATATCCGTAAATAATAAGGGTGTGATTACAGCCCGGAAACAGGGAAAGGCAAAAATTACTGTGAAAGAACAATTAAAGCAAGGCTCAAAAGTAAGTAAATGCCTCAGAAAAGTGGGCACTATCACCGTTACTTGCAAAAAGAAGCAAGCGGCAAGGACCTCTGCCACTCCGCAGAACTCACCTGCTTCCGAATCAAATAGTGCGGTCCCACTTCCAACAGCCGTTCCGCAGGCCTCCGCACCAGGTTCTCCCCAGCAATCGCCACAAGGCTCTGCGCAAGTAACCCCGGCCCCCACGGAATCACCTTCCCCGACGCCGGATTTATATACAAAGAAGGTGATGTCTCTATCTGTCTCGGATACTGATTTGTATTCCGTGGACGGAAATACGTGCCACGTAGATATGCAGTATTTCAAAGGCGAGGCATCTGGCGACTACTTTAACGGCAGCACGCTGGGAGAGGGAACCACTGTCATTAAGGACTACAAAGAGGGCAAAAAACAGTTGTGTGCCAGATATATTTTATCGGGAACCGATGCAGATGGCAAAAAATGTTCTATTTTTATTGAGGATAATGGCACGGCCGATGATGTGGATAATATCGTGACGACGCCTATTATTATAACCGACAGCGATTCCCTGGCATGGCTGGAAACCGCAGATCTGCAAGGACGGGTGGCCGATCACGGAAATGGGGAAAAAACGATAGATCTTATGTGGAATGAATCCAATACAGAGCCGGTCGCTCCCCGCGAAGTTATAAGACCCGACGAGAGTCTGTCATACCCGAACGAGATTTTTACCTTCGCCATTGATATCGGAAGTACCACATCCGTTAAGGGAAGCACAGGAAACGCATCCATGATCCATTTTGGCGCTTCCTCCGACTGCGCGAACTTCAAAGGGAAAATTGTATCTGACTGTGTAGATACGAGGTTAAAATACAATGGACAGGTCGAAACACTTTCCGCAAGATATATACTATCGGGAACCGACGCGAATGGCAACCCATGTAACATTTATGTAGAAAATAACGGCATCGACGATAACGGAATGGTGACGGAACCTGTTATCATCACGGATAACCCGGATTATGCGTGGGTGGAACGCGCCAAGCTCCACGGCACAGTTAGCTGGTCACCAAAATTGACAATCCATGTGGCAACGACCGACTAATTAATTTTAGTCATAACCGGAAGTGTGAATACAACTGCAAGGACGGCAGGTTCGCTCAGCTGCTGACTGGGCGGCGTACTTCATTCGCAACGCAGGGGATTCACACGGCAATTTGTGTCTGCGCGCCGCTTGGCGCAAATTGCCACATTCGGAAAAAGCGACGCAGAAATGAGGTATTTTATGGCTTGGTATGACGAAGCAATTTTTTATCACATCTATCCTCTGGGACTCTGTGATGCCCCAAAGGAAAATTCATATGGCGAACCCGTTCACAGGCTGAACTCACTGATTCCCTGGATCGACCATATAAAGGATTTAAACTGCAACGCGATCTATATCGGTCCGCTCTTTGAATCTGTCGGACACGGCTACGAGACAACCGACTATAAAAAGCTGGATAGCCGCCTCGGTGTCAATAAAGATCTCACTGACTTTGTGGCCGCCTGCCACGAAAAGGGAATCCGCGTCATTTTAGACGGCGTATTTAACCACACTGGCAGAGATTTCTTTGCCTTCAAGGATATCCAGAAAAACCGGGAAGCATCGCCTTACCGGGACTGGTACTGCAATGTAAATTTTGGCGGCAACACCGAGTACAATGACGGATTTTCATACGAAAATTGGGGCGGCTACAATCTCCTTGTCAAGCTGAACCAGCGAAATCCGGCTGTACGGGATTATATTTGTGATGTGGTCCGTTTCTGGGTAAGTGAATTTGACATCGACGGAATACGGCTTGATGCCGCCGACGTCCTCGATTTTGATTATATGAAAGCGCTGCG
Source organism: uncultured Eubacterium sp. (assembly GCA_910584245.1). Classification (GTDB taxonomy): domain Bacteria; phylum Bacillota; class Clostridia; order Lachnospirales; family Lachnospiraceae; genus Eubacterium_F. The sequence goes on along the minus strand of CAJTZF010000007.1, from coordinate 76,186 downwards.
CCATGTAGCAAATGAGGTAAAACCGGAATTCTGGCTAATGGGAGAGGTCATTCACGGGGATTACTCAAGATGGGTCAACGAGGGCACGCTTCACTCCGTGACCAATTATCATCTTCACAAAGCGCTTTATTCCGGTCACAACGACCACAATTATTTCGAAATTGCCCATACGGTAAAACGCTTATATGAGACGGGCGGTAACCGGACGGACGGATTAAAACTATATAATTTCGTAGACAATCACGACGTTGAGCGAATCTATACAAAATTGACAAACAAAGCCCATTTTGCGCCTGTCCACGTGCTTTTGTATACCCTGCCCGGGATTCCATCCATTTATTATGGCTCAGAATTCGCTATTGATGGAAAAAAAGATAAGTTTTCGGACGCCTCCCTGCGCCCGGCACTACAGCTTGAACACTACAAGGAGGCACGGGAACAGAACCCCTGTACAAACCTCATAGCAAAACTCGGGGAGGCACGCAGCCGAATTCCAGCGCTATCGTATGGCGACTACAGAGAACTCCTTCTCACAAATCGGCAGTATGCTTTTTCACGCAGCTTCAATGAACAGACTGCCGTCGTCACTGTAAATAATGATGACAGTGACTATGTCATGACTGTACCCGTTGGCAGTGCGGCTGAGTACATTGGCGCATTATCCGGCCAGAAAATAGCCGTCTCAAACGGTACAATCGCCGTAAATATACTAGCAAATTCCGGCGAAATCTGGATTCCCTTTGAGAGCTCCATGCCAGCCTCCCACGTACCGGAACTTGACAAAGATATTTTGAACACATCTGCCTCCAGCGCGGAGACATCGGCAAAAACACTAGCAGAGACAGCGCCGCCTAATGTGTGCGGAACCTTTGAAGATGGCAAAATTGCCGGACTCCAGGAAGCTATTCTGGCTATCATGGAGAAACATGGACCGGTGACAGATCAGATGCGGCGGGACGTCCTCAATCAGACACACCACGATTCTCTCATTAACTGGGTAAAAAGTTTTTAAATACGCATTACAAATAACTTGGTGCGATAGCCGCTTCACTAGGCAATGTAGAAGTTCCATCTGTCTTGCTCAGCGAAGGGACTTCGCACCTTTTTCCGGCCGTCCTTTTATATAACTCCCGGTATCTTGCGGCAATCCTTTCTTTCCAAGCATCTCCCCACTCCAGCCCTTTACCGTCTTATACACGACAGCAAAAATCGGAACCGCACAAATCATGCCAAGGACACCAAACAATGACCCGAATACAAGAATAGAAAACAAAATCCAAAAACTTCCCAGGCCAATTGACTCCCCTATAATTTTTGGTCCAATAATGTTCCCGTCAATCTGGAGAATAACGATAATCAAAATGACAAAAAGAATCCCTTTAAATGGACTTACTAAAAATACAAGGAACGCACTTGGAATTGCACCAATATACTGTCCAAAAAACGGAATAATGTTCGTGATACCGATCAGCACACTAATCAGGGCCGTGTACGGCATATCCGCAATACTCAGGACAATAAATGTCAAAATTGCCACAATAATAGAATCAATCATTTTTCCACTAAAAAATTTTGCAAAAGACCAGTTCATGTCTTTACCGACATTTAAAACACAATCCGCATACCTCACAGGCAAAACCGAATAAAGCATCCGTTTTGCCTGGGCGCAAAATTTTTCTTTGCCCGCCATCAAATATATGGATATAATAATTCCGATCACAATATTGAATAACACACCCATAGCATTCATCAAACTGTCAGAAATCCAGCCAACTAATTCCGTGCTCGTCGGAACCAGTTCATTCTGCAGCCAGCCAATAAGCTGAACATATACCGCTTTTGCGACATCCGTCAGCTGCTCCGCCGCCTCCGGATGCTTTCCCCTCATCTCATCCGCCATATTTACTATATTCTGGTAATATCCAGGAAGGCTGTTCGTGAGATTCTCAATACTATCCAGTACCTCTGGAACAACCAACATTGCCAGCCAGCACAATGCCGCGATAGCCAGCACGAGGACGACCGCCACTGAGACTGCCCTGCTGACCTCCCTCACTGCTCTCCTCTTTTTTAGTAATTTGTGAAACAATGGAATGAAAATGGTCCTCTCCACCTTGTTCACCAGCGGACTTAATAAATAGGCGATACCTAATCCGATGTAAACAGGCATCAGAGCCGAATTAATTTTATGAAACCAGCCGAATACCGTGTCCATATTAATAAATAAAAAGGTACAAATTAATACTGCCGCAAGTACGCAAAACGCTGTAATACCCGCAAATATGTACTTATTCTCAAATCTCTTTTTCATATCTACCTCCATTTGTGCATGTTGCACATAGCACAAGCTTGGCGCGCGCACACAAGCTTACTGGGTGAACATTCACCGGGCGATTCTTTCACTATCCATTATACCCCTTCTGGTAAATATTTTCAACTATCCGATTTTATTAAAACAGACATAATACATTAACTCCTGTTGCGACAGAAAAGGACTTCCGTTTGACAAGAAGGACTCTACCATTTATAATAAAATGAAGAGTATAATTATAACAAAAAAGGAGACGAGCATGAAAAAAAAATTATTGGGATTTACTGCTTGTATGTTGGCGCTTTCGATTGTCCTAAACGGTGCTGGTATCTATGCTAAAAGTCCAAAAAAGGTAAAATTGAAAACAAAAAAACTTTCATTGCAGGTTGGAAAAAAGAAAACGATCCAACTAAAAAACAAGAAGAAAAATGCTGCCTATACATACAAATCGACAAATACAAAGGTAGCCAAAGTAACAAAAAAGGGCGTCGTAACTGCCTTGAAAGCGGGAAAAGCCAAAATTTCCGTCAAAGAGAAAATAGGAAAGAAAACAAAACACATCGGCAATGTAGCGGTAACTGTAACGGCTTCTAAAAACCAGCCGAACCAGACGCAAACAACGCCAGTTGCCACACCCCCGGCGCCCACTGCTGCCCAGACAATACAACCACCTGCGGGCACCCAGAGTTCTTCCCAAACACCGACGCCGGCCCCCGAGCAGACTGCTTCTCCGAAACCACCGGTTAATCCAGAAATCCAGGAAGTAACTCCAAAGAAGTTACATATACATCAGGATAATGTAACGTATGGAACTCAGGTGAACGAACAATATGACTCCTCCACCACTGGCAAAAAGCGCAATGTGATCATTATTCTTCCCAATGGGTACACGGAAGAAAAAAAATACCCGGTATTATATTTGTTTCATGGAGGAATGGGAGATGAGAATGACTGGGTATATGGAAATGTTCTCAACATGATCGGAAACATGATCGCAGAAGGTGAGGCGGAAGAAATGATTCTCGTACTTCCGAATTGCCGGTGCCGGGAAGACGATTCCGCCGCCAATGCCGACGGCTTTTCTCTCGGTCACGTGCAGTCCTTTGACCACTTCTTAGACGATTTCCGGGATAATCTGATGCCATATATGGAAAACAACTACTCTGTCGCTACCGGGCGGGATAACACAGCCGTTGCAGGCTTGTCGATGGGCGGTCGCGTCTCCCTGAACATTGGTTTTTCCCTGCCGGACCAGGTAGGTTATGTAGGCGCCTTTAGTCCTGCATATGGCATTTTCCCATATACAAATAACGGGTTGACAGAAGAGGGGCTGTTTACGGAGGACACCTTTACTCTACCAGAGCCATACAAGAACAGTACTTTTGTCCTTATCAACACAGGCAACCAGGATAATATGGTGAGTGGAGAACCCGCGCGCTATCATGAGGCGTTAGAGAAAAATGGCGTTCACCATACATATTATACGATAGACGGAAGTCATGACTGGCCTGTCTGGCGAAATGGATTCTATAATTTTGCAAGATATTTATTTAAATAAGATCAGGAGGTTCCTATGAAGAAAAACATTGTAAAAATCATTGCCCTATTGTTAGTATTTTCCGTGTTCGCCAGTGGCACCCCAAATGTTCAGGCCGCAAAAAAAGCGAAAGTTTCCACAAAAAAGTTAACTATAAAAACTGGCAGCTCAAAGAAGATCTCAGTTCTGAACAAAAAGAAAGGGGCAAAGTACACGTTCAAGGCTTCTAAGAAAAAAATTGTAAGTATATCCAAAAAAGGAGTTGTTAAAGCTTTGAAAAAGGGTACCGTAAAAATTACGGTTAAAGAAACCTACAAGAAGAAAACGAGAAAAATAGGGATTGTCACTGTAACATGCAAGCAGGCAAATAGCTCCGACGGCGCTTTACCACCGGCGGCATCCTTACCGGCCGCTTCCATGCAACCGCCGGCCCAGACCTCCACGCCTCCCTCGCCTTCCCAAAATGTAGCGCAAACCCCGTCTCCGGAGGCAACGGAATCGCCAGAACCTCCCTTGGAATTAAAAACAATTGTACCCGATCTTCCGGATGGTTTTGACAAAAAGCAGGATGGCATCACATACGGTTCTGTACAGAGAATTGAATACTATTCTACAACGACAGAAAAAATGCGCAAGGCAAACATTATTCTGCCAGCCAACTACACTGAAAGTAAGCAATATCCTGTCCTGTATTTGCTGCACGGCATCGGTGGGGATCAAAATGAATGGCTGAAAGGCGCTACTCCAGAAATCATCGTCGGTAACCTGACGGCAAAGGAACAGGCAAAGGAGATGATTATCGTCATCCCTAACTGTCGCGCCCGGGCAAACGATTCTGCAACGACTGAATTTACATTAGAACACTATGCGGCATTTGACAACTTCATCAACGACCTTCACGACAATTTAATGCCATATGTAAAAGACCATTATTCCATTGCTACAGGGCGCAAAAACACTGCAATTGCAGGCTTGTCGATGGGCGGCAGAGAGTCGTTAAATATCGGCCTGAACATGACAGATACCTTTGGTTATATCGGCGCATTTAGTCCCGGATATGGCGTATTTGCATACTCGGCGAATGGAGTATCGGAACCGGGGCTTTTCACGGAAGAGACATTCCGCCTGCCCGATGAATACAAGAATAATACCTTGCTTATGATTAACAACGGAATCTCTGAGGGCGGGGAAAATGCAATTGGCGGAACCTGCCATAAAGTACTTGAGAAAAATGAAATTCCACACATCTTTTATGTAACAGAAGGCGGACACGATTTCCAGGTTTGGAAACATGGATTATATAATTTTGCACTACAGATATTTCAATAATAATTAACGGATAAGATTCCGCTGGGATGGAGAAATTCCCATATTTCTCCATCCTATTTGTTTTTTCCCTCGATACCAAGAAGCCGAAAATAACTATTTTGGTCTTGAATAACACCATACGCCCGCGATCTCATATAAACACGCATGGCCCAATTCCTATGCGGCTTCATTTCATTCATCTTATTTTCATGCAAGCTTTTCAGAACACCACCCGCTTCACTTCCTAAAATCTGGCATGCATCCTCATACTCCTCACTTGTCACGGCCTGCATCGCATTCACATATTTGATATGAGACGGATGGATAACTGTTCGCCCAACAAAACCATTTGCCTTATCTAAAATTACTTCTCGAAGCAATCCATCCACTTCATCATTAATAATTGGGATCCGTTTTAAAATACAGTTCGGAACATCATATTTCGGCAGTTCCCGGAACATCATATCCTTACTTGCCCTAAAATATTCCCATACAGGTCCCGATACCGTATAATCATTATTTCTTGCAAGAACATTTAAAATATCTGTCAGGCACTCGCTAACGGTTAATATATCATATATTGAATAGTCCACCCCTCTCCTCACACCAAAATAAGAAGAAAAATCCGTTCCCCCCACACGGACCTGCAAAACCAAATCCTTATATTTATCCAAAATAGTATGTATATCCAATAACTCCTGAACTCTTGTCTCTTTATATGCGACCGCCCTATCCTCTATAATTGGCATACCATACAATATTTCGCCAAAATGCTCATTTAGGAGCTGTAAGTACTGAAAATATTCTTCACCGTTGCCAGATCCAAATTTAGGAAACGTAATGCCTGCCAGCACTTTCACCTGATGTTTTGTCAACCGCCCAGCAAAATGTTTAAACTGGTCTACATCCCTCACCCGGCAAAAAATTAGTGGAATCTGTTCATATGTGAGATTTCCCTCATCAATCGCAGTACTTACCCGTTCTAACATTGCCAATACGTTATTTTCCGCTGCAAAAACCTCATCTTCCCTGCAGGCATCCTCAAAACACATTACAAGTGAGGTTAATCCCGGTATTTCATCTTCTAATATTTTATGGGAAAAATCTTTCGTTCCGGGCATGTACATCGTAGCGCCCAGACAATATTGCAAAAACTCCCTATCACTATATTTATTAAATTCTTCCGGCGAAACAGCAAATTTAAAATCCGGGTTATATCTATGATGTCTCATTTCTACACCTCCTAATATAAATATCTTTCAATCATTGCATTCTCAAATATTGAAAATCACTTCCGTATTATACGCCTATTTCCTTCATCTCCTTATATACTTCCTCCGCATCTTGCGAGTCTGTTATTACAATTGCCATAACAATCCTCTCAATGGTCTCCACCTCTTCCTCCAGCGCTTCCGCAATTTCACCCACTGCCATTCCCTTCTCACACTTTTTAATCGTCTGGCGAATTAAATGAAGCAGATTGCCTTCTTCTCTTCCTTCTGCTCTTCCTTCCGCCCATTCTCTCTCCATAACACTGCACATATACCGTAATCCCCCTTCTTCACTTTTTAAATCGTTTACCCGCTTTGCTAAATTTTCAAATCCTTCTGTAGAGATCTCCAAATTATTTGTGTCTTTGATATATTTCAGCAGTCGCTGTTTTGTATCATCATCTACTGGTTTCTCTAAATTGGCATAGATTTCATGCACCCCGTCGTCCACCTGACACCCTAACCCTTCTATTCTATGTACTATCTCAAAACTTCCCTCATTTGTACCTAAAAAATCTTTCTCCGTAATAAATATCAAATACAACTCCGGTAATTCCCCATACTCCATCCCTGTACTAAGACAACGGCTGTCAATACGGCTTTGAATAAAACGCGACCTTCGCAAATGGTCTTCGTTCTCCGCAATCTGTATTTCCAGATTGTACTGGTTATATGCCGCATCCTCCGCCCACACATCCGAAATGGAGCTGTGCCCATACATATTTCGAAAACTCCTCTGCGGTTCCACCCGGAGTACTATCAATTCATCCATTCCCGTCATGATACGCAATACATCCTGTGCCGCCAGCAAATCCTCAAAAGTCACCGAAGACAATAAATCACTTGTCAGATTCATTTCAACAATATCTCTCCGGCGTCTCTCATAATTTCTTATTCCCACCTGCTTGTCCACTCCCACCTGTCCTCCTCTATCCTATATTGAAAACATATTAACATATTTATATAGGATTGTAAACTATCATTTTCAGGCTTTTACGGTCGGAATTGGGACAAACAACGAATTTCCCTATTGTTCAGAAAATATGCACATAGAAAGACCGTACGTTTCACTGAGGAATGAAGCACGGTCTTTCTATATTCAACCAAAAGAATTTAATATTTGTACAACATAGTTTATTTCTTCCTCTTTCATGCCATAAAACATCGGAATACTCAAAATCGTTCTGCTTATTTCTTCCGCAACTGGCAATTCGCCTTCTGCAATTCCCAAACTACAATAGGCTTTCTGCCTGTGAATGGGAACGGGATAATGTTTGACTACACCAATTCCATGAGCTTTCAGGGCCTCTTCTAATTCGTCCCTTTTTGGGCACCGAACTGCAAACACATGATAAATATGCTCATACTCGGCCGTACTTTTCGGGGGCAATATCAATAGTGGATTGTGAATGTTCTGAAAATACTGCTCTGCCACCTTCTGACGCGCCTGGTTCCATAAATCAAGGCGCAAAAGCTTGACGCGCAGGAAGGCCGCCTGCATTTCATCCAAACGGCTGTTCACACCCTTGTATATATGGTGATACTTATAATCTGATCCATAGTTTGCCAGTGTCCTTACTTTCACGGCAAGCGCTTCATCATCCGTAGTTATACAGCCACCATCTCCTAATGCACCCAGATTCTTTCCAGGATAAAAACTGAATCCCGCGGCATCTCCTAAACCTCCTACCCTTTTTCCTTTGTACCTGGCCCCATGTGATTGTGCGGCATCTTCAATTACCCTCAAATGATATTTTTTGGCAATTCGAACGATAACGTCCATATCGGCAGGCCTCCCCTGCAAATGAACAGCGATAATTGCCTTTGTCTCCGATGTGATCTTACGCTCAATCAACCCGGCATTTATATTATATGTATGAATATCTGGTTCCACAAATACCGGTATTGCCCCCGTGCTTGAAACAGCTAACGCTGTGGCAATATAAGTGTTAGAAGGGACAATCACCTCATCGCCCGCACCAATATCCATCGCCCGCAAGATCAAAGTAAGAGCATCCAGTCCTGTACCTACGCCTACACAAAACTTCGTGCCACAATATGACGCAAATTCCCTTTCAAACAATTCACACTGTTCCCCAAGGATAAAGTAACTATTATTTAAGACGCGCTCAAACGCTTCATTTAGCTCGCTGCGAATTTCATTGTGCATTGGCTCAAATGTTGAAAATGGAACTTTTATTATCGGCTTGTACATATTTCACTCTCCCCGAGATATTTACAAATGTCTTCCGCCAGTTGTTTCGTAAAATACACGCTGCCATCGTAATTCAAATGAGTCAGATCCCAGTAATAATCCGCATTACCCGATAACTCGTAATCCTCTTTATAGTTTAAATAAACAAATGGATATTTGTTCTGTACACGATCCAACACATTTTCAAAGAATTTTTTCCAGTGCGCAAACTGGCTTATCTCAAATGCTTCCACATCTTTATACTTCGGCAACAAACATAAAAATATTTTGATTCCGGGGTTTTTCTTAGTAAGGAATTCCAACAGGCACAATAAATATGTTGTATTTCTCTCTATGCTCTCTTCAAAAAAACCTGCCTGGACTGCCGTTATGTTCGGGTTTTTACTGTACTCTTCTATCTTATCTATGCTTACTTTTCTCGTCCGGTCCACCAGAGGATAGTCACAATACGCATTCTCATCCTGCTGTATCACATCCCCAAATGTCTGCTGAAATATTCCCCTCTCATAGGAGTTCGAATGCGGCCACTGTGTCCTAAGAAAAGCATTCATCTCTTCCGCTGTCTGACTGATATTCTTATTTCCCATATCATTAAACGTTTCCGGACAATCCAATCCGCTTGTTCTGAAAAAATCAATCGTTGCGCCCGTCAACATTGACTCGAAATTAAAATAGGTATAATCAAACATATCAATAACCACATATTTCAAGCCGGACACTTTGTCCGGATATTCCTCCCATATCTTCTGTGCTGTAAAATAATTGAAGTACAGATCTTGAGAGGAGGAAGCAAAATTAGCCGCCCGTCCCGGCAGTAAAGAGGAACGGATACCCGCCTCCGCATGTGAGATGCCGAGTACGATGCCATCCAATTTCCCTATCTGTGGATTCGATAATATCCTGGCATATTTTTCTTTCGGATAAAAGGACCGGTATATCCTCCAGCCATCCAGTACCTTTTCAGCAGGATATCCCTTTTCCCTTAGCTCATTTAAAACCCAGTCCGCCAGCTCCTCTTCATCTGGCATATAATTCCTCTGTATAAAGGAAAACACAAAATCAATTTCATCCACACAAGCTGCATACTCTCTCAACTGCTCCGATAAAACCTGTTTATCTTGTTCTAATTCATCAGGGGATTTCGCAAGATAATTCTCAAAATCCAAAAAAAGCACTACTTCAACATCCGGACCAATAGACCTCTGCACCATACTGCTGTGAACGCTGTCCGTTATTACAATAATTCTTTTCCTGGGCGCCTCTTTTGTAGCTTCCGCGCTAAGGCGCCGCACTTTATCCATCAGTCCGTCGATCAACTCGTTCTGTCTCTCAATAGTTTCAAGGCACTGTTTCACCGTTTCACTATCTTCCCGGTTCATTTGTACCCCCTGCAGCTCTCCGGTTAAATCCCACAAGTCCTTTCGCGTAATAAGATAATCCTTCTCAATATGCTCTGAAAAATCGGGATCCCCAATATGCGTAAAATAGTATAATATCACACAATTCAACGGAACAACCGGCGCATGAATAAGCACCATCAACTTTTCGCAAGTCAGGCAAAAACGTTCTGAGTCAGCCGCATATACAAACTGGCTCCCAAATGCCTTCATAAAAAAATCATATTCCATTTGTTCCAATATCTCAAATAGTATATATGCTATCTCTGTCAGATTCCGCTGTATATTCTCCCCGCTTGCATGGCTGAGGTTATTTCCATGAACACGATAGTAAACCGGCACTTCTCCCTTTTTAAAAAAATACATATCATATTTCTGTAATATCCGCAGCCATATTTCATAATCCTGAAGCTGTTTATACTGGAACTTCCAGCTCCCCATCTCCTTCCAAACACTGCCCCTCACAAACATGGACGGTGCACAGATCCGGTTTCCTTCCATAAATAATAAACGAAACATTTCATACTGGCTCCTGCCCTGTCCCCAAAATTCCGGAATTTGAACTTCTCCCGTCGCTTCCAGAACAATTTCCGGCTCACAAAAGCAAGCAGCGTATTCCCCGTACTCCTCCATAAATGTAACGTATGTTTCTACCGTTGTTTCTCCCCAGTAATCATCCGCAGAAAAACCTGCTATATATTTTCCCTCAAAACTTTGATACATATCCTCCACTACCCCAAAGGCTGTATTCGTTTCAGAAAAAAATGTTTTTATCACTTTATCCGGATGTTCCTTTATGATCTCCAAAATAATATCCCTCGAACGATCTGTCGACCCGTCATCCGAAATTAATATCTCTATATTGGGATATGTTTGATTAATCGCACTTTCTAATGCCTGGCGTACATATTTTTCATGGTTATAACATGACATACATATGCTTACTAATGGCTGTTCCATAAGCATCCTCCTTAATGATTGGTTGTCCGTTCTCTTACCTGAACGCGAACGTTCCCTCTTGCGACACATGCGTTACGCTGATTGGTAATCTTCCATTTGACCGTAATCATCTGCAGCGCATCACTTTTTTCCATAACCGTTCCTGATACTAGCAGTTCATCCCCGATATATACTGGCTTTATATAGGAAGCGTTCATATCATATATCAAACTATTTTCACCGGGAAGCCACACACCGCATAGAGTAGAAATAAAGGATGTCGTCAGCATTCCAAAAACTACCGTGTCCTTGTAACCGTTTGCACGCGCGTATTCCCGATCCTGGTGGAGCAAATTCGTATCCCCGGTCAACTCACGAAATGCATTCACCTTTTCTTCCGTCACACACACTGAAAATTGTTCTTCCAGTCCAAGAGAGATCTCTTCAAACGTATATGTCCTCATCTTTATTCCCTTTCTGTCTCAACTGTTATAAACTGATTTTTCAGTATCTCCTTATCTTTCACTGAATAATGCCATGTCTGGTCATCTTCATTTTCAAACCCTAATTTCTCATATAAATCCTTAACAATACCATTTTTCTTTGTAGGATAAAAATATCCCTTCATTTGCTTAATACCGCTCTCCCTGCATGCATTCCCAAGTTCATCAAACATCGCATATTCCATATCACGCCCTAACACGCGGCAACTCATAACCCAAAGCCGGATGTGGGCCGTCTCTCCTTCTTTTTCCGCAATGAGAAGAGAAACAATCCCGTTATCTCCAAACTTATCTACCAGCCTTCCTGACAATGTAATGTAATTTTGACTTTGACTGATATTTTTAATTTCACCCATCGTATAACGCCTTGTCGTCAAATTAAACTGATTGCTCTTCTGGATCAACTGGAATATCCGGTCCCATTCCGCCTCTTGAAACGGGTGGATATGCGCCGTCATATTCAACGACCGCAAATAACTCCCATAGTCCTGGAATTTTTCTTCTTCCTGTTTCCTCAGCTGGTTCTCCCTATACATCGCATTTCTATCCTGGTCCTCCTGCGAAAGGCTAAGCACTTCAAAATAATGATTCTTGTCTACCAGCTTAATGTAATTTTCTACCGTATCAAATGCGGGGGATTCCACCATTGGAAGATTTTGATTTACGATATCCCGCTCCGCTGGATTATCGTCCAAAAATACCAGGCTGTCCAAAGACACATTTAGATGCCCCGCAATATGTTGTATATTTTCATCTTTGCGGTTCCAGTTCGCCTCAATCCGATAAAAGTCTTCCTTCTTTAACACGTTCTCCTCGTTCTGGATTCCCTCCAGTGCAACATCCGCGTCATTTTTCGAGCATACATTCAATACGATACCCAGCTCCTCATGCCGCTTTAAATAGTTCTGGAACTCAAGATACGCCTCCCCCATCGGAGTTCCCTCTCCTATCTCGATATGCTCTGGCCCGTCTTCGCCTACCACGCCCCCCCAAAGGGTATTATCCAGATCAATCACAAAGCCCTTTTTATTTTTTCCACACATTGCTTTTACAATCCGCGAAACATTCCATGCAACAAGGGGAACTGCTTCCAGGGAAAAAGCGTACTTGTACAAGTACCATGCATTTAAGTCGTACCATCGCGACAAACCAAATTCCGCAGCTAAGTAGTGAATATCTACGAGATAAAAATTTTTAGTATTTCTTGCATAATCATAAAATTTTTCATTCATTGAATTTACAAAATAGGAATCCCCCCTTTTTAAAACCGCATCCTGGTTTCCAAGCAAGCGGTAAAAAGGCAATTCAAAATTATTTTGTAAAATTGTACATGAATACCGTTCCTGGAGCCGCTCCCACAACAGCTGGAATCTGTCATATTCTTTTTCAACTGTCCCTTTTATATTTAAATTACGGAAACTGGTAAATATATAAATTATATGTGGTGAAAATTTCTCCAGCTCCTCATTGTGGAACACGCCCTCCTCCCAAAACCTGGCATAATTCGATTCATAAAACTCACATTCAATCCCCTCTCTCAAGAGAAATAGCTCCAGCACATCCCGGACATGTTTTGTAGTGGAACCGCCAAGTATGGCAATTCTCTTACAAATACAATCGCTCACAGATTCCTTTAGCACCTTTTTCCACTTCTTACACTGCCTTAAAACTTCCATGTTATCAAATGGATAAGCTAATTGCCGTTTTATCCCTTCCGCCGTCATCAATTCTTTTTCCACCTTGCCGTCTCCTATGCCAGCAGCTCAATACTTTTCATAATCCGCTGCCTCTTTTTTTCATATCGCTCTTCCGTAACCATATAATAAATCAAATTTGCCCCCATATCGTCACTATATTTGCGATACTCTTCCCTGGCGCCAAATTTCTTTACATATCCCTGAACATGGATATTTTCTTCATGTACGGTCAGCCACAATTTTTTTAAGCCATACACATAAAACGCAAAATCGTATCCTAACAGCGTCGCTTCTGCATTTTGCACAGGCGTGCCATATAATAAAATACGCCCTCCCTCTCCCTCATCACCATGAATATTGTAGACAGCTGTCGTTCCAATTGGATCGCCATCCTTTGTCTCGACGATAAAAAAATAATCGCCTTCTCTCTCCCTCTGTTGTCTCAGCCACTCCCGCTGATTGTCTACGGAACCTTTTACCGAATGAATATAACGGGTTTTCTCTTTATCCTGCCTTATTTCGTATGTAAACTGGGCGTCCTCCAGCTGGGCGGACCGTAACCGCACATATACGCCTTCCACCGTCTCATTCCACACCATATATCCTCACCTGCTCCCCCATTTTTCATACAGCAACGCAAGCATATCCCCGACATTTTTCAACTCTGACACTTCCCCCAATTTGAATTTGATCTGAAATCTCTTTTCAATTTCCATAATCAGCCCAATTTGAGCAAAAGAATCCCAATCCTCGATATCGTCTGCCGTCGTCTGCTCACAAATCTCCAAACTGTCATCGTCAAAAATATCCTGGAAAATTTCCTGCAGCCTTTCTCTTATCTCCTTTTTCTCCATTCTTTTCCTCCATTCGCTCTACTATAAAAATATACTAACCTTTTGACTCTGGTATCTAATATAATAAATTACCCGCATCCATAAAAATGTTCTGACCGGTTATATATTTCGCCGCATCTGAGTGTAAAAAGGAAATCACCTCTGCCACAGCTTCCGGTTCAATCAAACCCAACGGCTGGAATTCATTTATGTAGGAATCCACATCAAAAAAAACTTTTTCCCTGTCATATATCTCCGTTTTCACAAAACCAGGCGATACGGCATTCACACGTATTTTCCTGTCCATTACCTCTTTTGCAATAATCGGTACAAGCGCGTTTAATGCTCCCTTCGTGGCGGCATATTCCCCGCGGCCCTTTTCCGGCTTCTGTGTGCTGACAGAGGAAATAACTGTTACGGCACTTTGTTCGTTTGAATACTTTTTGGATACAAAGTATTTTACCGCCGCTAAAAACGATTTTAAGTTGATATCCAGCATTTGCTGGAACTGCTCTTCATCGTAAGAACGAATCGGCCTGCTGTACGCTGTCCCCGCGCAAAAAACCATCCCATCCAGCTTTATTCCCTTCTTGGACAAATCAATAAAAATCTGCTTCACATTTGACGCTACACTCAGATCACAGTCCCAGATGCCCTGGACCTGCCCATACTTATGCTGCAAACCTTGTAGCTGTTCCTTTCTTCTCGCAGCTATAAAAAGAGTGCCGCCTCTTTGTGCAAAATTTTCTGTGACGGCATATCCGATCCCAGAGGAAGCTCCCAAAACCAAAATATTTCGATTTTCCATATCTACATCCGACCTCACATTTCTATCGGAAATACAATCGGTTTTTCCATCGTTATAAACGCGCTGGCATAAGATAACCCCACGCCAAAACCAGATACAAGTACCCGATAATCTCTATCACTTAAAAACTTCTCTTTATTTTCACAAATTGTCAATGGGATGGATGCCCCGGAAACATTTCCGTAATTTTCATAGGCAGTTAAAACCTTCCCTTCCTCTAGCGCACAGAGCTCCATAATATTTCGGACAATGTATTGCTGCGCCTGATGAAGAAGGTAGTAATCGGCCGGCTCCCCGCACTCATCCACCAGCTCCTGAATTTGCGTTACGACGTCATTAATTGTAAAATTAAATACATGCATACCATCCATGTAAAGCTTACTTTCCGGATTTTGGATAATCAGCTTATCATATCCCGCGGATTGTGTATTGTGCAAACAGCAAAAATCGTAGCCCTCTTTCCGCTCGACAAGCGTGGCCGTTCCTCCGTCGCCAAACATCATGCATGTCGCAAAATCATTTTCATCGACATACTTTGAAAGAGTATCGCCATTCAGAAGGATTCCCTTGGTTCCCGGTTTCTGGCCCTCTAAAAGCGAAGCCATAATACTGAGTCCCTCCACAAAACCAGAACATCCCAAATTTATATCAAATGCCACACTATCGGTTCCCAGACCCAATTCATTATGGATCCAGAAAGCCGTCGAAGGGGTTACCATCGTTATCGTCTGGGAAACGAAAACCAATACCTTTATTTCGTCCTTTGCAATGCCGAGCTCACGAATAAGCTTTCTTGCCGCCTGAAGGCAAAAATCCTTTCCCTCCCGTCCGTCGGAGGCCACATGACGATTTTTAATTCCTGTGACCTTCAATTGCATATTGACTTTCCTCTTATCATATTTCCCAATATACGAAATATTCTCTACTATTTCAGGCGGAACGGCGGCGCTCACTGCCCGGATCGCAATCCCTGAATTTTTCGTCTTCATTATTTCTATCCTCTTCCTGCCGGTTTATTTTTCTACATGGAAAACTACATCTGCGCGAAATGCCTCTCTTGACTCTTTCCTCACAAATACTTTACAAAAAATCAAATCGTCAATTTTTTCCGTCACAAGAACCTCAAGTTCCAGGTCGTCGCCAGGAACGGCTGCTTCACTAAACTTTACTTTGCTCATCTTACTGTAATACAAATAACCGTCTTCATATTCTGGCAACGCTCTCACTACGGCGTTCGCCAATTGCCCCGTTGCCTCGATCATAAGTACTCCCGGGAAAACAGGCCGGGCCGGAAAATGCCCTTTAAAAAAAGCCTCGTCACCCGTAAGCTTTTTTCTTCCCCATGCGCGTACTCCCGGTTCCAGCTCGATGATCTCATCTACAAAAAGAAATGGTTCCCTTTGCGGAATCAATTTTTCTAGCTCCATCCTTCTGCCTCCCCTTTTTCTAAAATAGATATTCCCATAATATGATCCGTGTCAAGATGGAAATGTAAGGCGCCCCATGACAAACCTACGCCAAATCCCGCTGCCAGTATCGACATGCGTTCTTTCTTCCTCAATGTATCTCTGTGAAGACAAATAGTCAACGGAATAGCAGCAGCAGCCGTGTTTCCATAAGAGGCGTAAGAAGACAACACCTTTTCCGGCGGACAAGCAAGCAATTCCATCATATTATCAACAATAAATTTTTGCGCCTGATGGAACACATAGTAGTCGATCCCTTCCTGTCGAATATCAAAGTGCTCCGTAAACTTTTTTACACTGTCTACTACTTGGTTAATCGTAAATTCAAATACTGCCGGACCGTTCATCTGGACAGAACCGTCTAAACTTTCCATAAAAATGTGCTGGTAACCGGTTCCATCTGATTTCTGCATATACACAAATCCCTCATCCTGCGCGGATATTTCCAATGCCGTTGCTGCTCCGGCATCCCCGAACAGCATAGCCGTTGCAAAATCATCGGCCGCGACATGGCTTGTGCTTATACTTCCCGTCAAAAGCAAGGCTCTCACTGGACCCCCGTCCGTCGGTTCGATTCCTCTCATAATGGAAGATATCGTCTGCATTCCGACAATCCATCCGGAACATCCCAGATTAATATCATATACCACACAGTCCTCACCAATTCCCAGTTGCTTCTGGATCTGAAATGCGGTCGATGGCAGGACATAATTGGGCGTCTCGGTCACATACAAAACCGCCCGTATTGTGTTCCGGTCCCATCCAAGCTCCCTCAATAATGTCTCGGCAGCTACCTCACACAACAAGGCGGATGTGACGCCCTCTCCGGCCACACACCGCTCCTCCATTCCCGTCATACGGATTTGCCGCTTTAACTTCTTTTCACCAAATTGTGAACAATACGCTTCGAAATTGTTTACGCGGTTATCCGGCACCACCGTATGCATACCACATATATGGATATCTTTTATTGTACCAAACATTTTTATTCACCTCGTTACGATACATTTCCGCCTTCCATTGGAATCAGGGCCCCGGTAATATACATGGAGTTGTCGCTTAAAAGAAACTCCACAAGATGTCCCACCTGCTCCAGCGGAATTTTTCCCATCGGCTGTTCCTGGGCCAAAGTCGTCTCAAATCCCTCATATAATTCTGAGAAATTTTCTATACTTTTCGTATCAATATAAGCCGGAAGAATACCATTTACACGGATTCTGGAAGCATTCAATTCCTTTGTCACCGTCTTGATAATAGAATTTAACATCGCTTTAGACCCGGAATACGGCGCCTGTCCTTTATCATTCCGCAAACTTGCTATACTGGATACCGCTACGACGCTCGAACCATTGTTGGAATAGCGTTTACTGGAAAAACACCTTACCAGCTCCAGAAACGACATACAGTTTAAGCGAATGGACTGATCCCAAAGCTCAAAATTCTTTACCTTTACCGGGCACGGCACACCCATTCCGGCTGCGTGGACTAATCCATCAAATTTAATGTCCTGTCCTTTGCACCAACGGAACATTTCTTCAATTCCATCCAGATCACACAAATCACATGGATACACATATGACTGGGTTGGTAATTCCCCTGAAATTTTTTGTAATTTATCCTCACTTCTCGCTACCAGTACGCAAACGGCGCCCTGCTTGCTGAGAAATCTGGCTACTCCTTCGCCAACTCCCTGGGAAGCGCCCGTCACCATAATCACTTTTCCATCTAACATGAAAGAATCTCCTTTAGATTAAATAATCACAAATATCTTTTACAGACTGGAATTTCTTAATCTCTTCCACTGTCAAATTCTTTTTCCAGTTCTTTTTTACCTCTGCCATTAACGCCAATTTTGAGATCGAATCCCACTCCTCGATCTCGCTGAGCTCCGTATCCGTAGTCAACATCCCCTCATCCAGCTCTAAAATCTCCTCTAACATTTCAATTACTTTTTGTTCCATTTCTCTATCATCCTTTCTTAAATTAAATATACTGTAATAACTCTTTTAAATTTTCCATTTCCCCATGTCCCGGAAAAATAATACTGTCCTCTTTTAAATTGTGAATAATTGGTACCGTTACACGCAGGTAATCTTTTCGGCTCCCACCGGGAAAGCGGGTAATGGCTTTGCTTCCATTTACTAAATTATCTCCCGTAAAAACATATGTCTCATCCAACGTATAAATAGCGCCGCCGATGGAATGTCCGGGAGCCGCCACGCATTCTACACGAATCCCCTGCCAAATAAAAGAGTAGTCGGATTCAAAGGTAAAATGTACATCGAACACATAGCCTTCCGCTTTTAGCAGGTCATGGCCAACGTAGTATTCTTTCTCTTCCGGCGGAATCAAAACATCATAATAATCCTGGACCGATACAATTGGATTGTCGAGAATCCTTTTGCACCCGCAGGAGCATATTACTGTCGCCCTGAAGTGCTCCAAAAGCCATTTTACCCCCGTTATATGGTCATAATGTTCATGGGTCAAAAGAATAGTGATATCGGAAATTTCCCAATCGCTTATTTTCTCCAACAATACATCACATATGTTCGGATCAAAAATCATGAGCCTCTTTCCACTTCTCACGACATACATTCTCTCATCAATTTTCCCCATCGCTTCCATATACACGGACGCTTTCTTCCCAATTTCACATATCTTGTTTAACATCCTTCAACTGCACTCCTCCACTGATTTTGCCATCCGTTCCCTTACAAAACCGACATGAAGCAATGGCCTTCTCCCGGTGCGACAAATCATACAGCTTCTTCCTCTTCTTGTCCTCACTCAAATCATTATGCAATTCAATAAACTCATCCTCACATGGAGAAAATAAATCCATATCAACATACTTTGCATCCCTTGGACAAATATGCCACCGTCCCCTGTAAATATTAGCACACTCTACCGCGGCGTAGCAAGATTGGAATTTGGTATCATTATTTTCAGACTCATAATCCTTTATGTCGCCCAAATCTGCCCAGTCGCCCACTTCCCGAATCGTACAGTATATATTCTTCTCTTTGCATTTCTCCAGCAATATATCCTTTTTGCCCGATATTTCCCCATAATCGGTTATATGGACCAACACATGATTTCTTTCCATCGCCTCCAGCACTTCTTCCGTTGGTACGACGGTTCCGTTTGTGTCAATCATAATAACATAAATATTCGATAATCCGGAAATATAATCTATCAGCTCCGCCATCGACGGGTATAGTAACGGCTCGCCTCCCATCACTTCTAGAACTGCTATATAATCTACCAAATCATTCATTTTAGAAATATCTTTTTTAACCTTATCCAGCTCAAAATGCTCCTTTTTAACATAAGGAATACATACGCTGCATCCCTCACAATTCAAAGTACAGCAGTTTGAGACAATTAAGTCCGTTTTCTCAAAAATATTTCCAACCTGGTTTTTCTCCCTGTCAAGAGAATATCCATGAGCGGCATATAATAAAACATTTTTGTCTAATATATCACAAGACACCTCTCCCGCCGCATACGTTTGCTCGATTTTTTCCCTCATAATCCTTTTATTGTTTTCATAGTGGGGAGTCAAAATAATACTGACTTTTGAAAACTTAGCGGCAACCTCCTGCATAGAATATACCGGTATGCCATCCCATTGCGTGCCAGTGTAGAAATCATCTACATAACCGAGAAGATTAACGGAGAGCTGTTGTAAAATATCCTTCAAGTAATTACCAAGCGGCCCACATCCATAAATGATAAATCCATCTATTTGTCCGTCATATTGCTTCAGATACTCCTTAACCTCCGATAGGGACAATTTTTCCTCATAAAAATGATTTAATTTTTGTATTGCATCCATTTTTCTTTCTCCTTAAATTAAAAATAGCGATTTATTTTTTCTTCTTTCTCACATAATCCACAAATTCCTGGTAATCGCGAATATAATCTTCTTCATTATAACATGCCGAAGCCAGAACAAGCAAGACTGCATCATCGGAAAAATCATACATTTCCCTCCACATGTCACTCGGCACATAAAGGCCTTCATACGGCTTTTCCAGAAAGACCTTCTTCCGTTCCGTTCCGTTATCCAACAGTATTTTGCAGGATCCGTGGATACAAACCAAAATCTGCTCCAGGTTTCTGTGCGCGTGATACCCCCGCCGTACCCCTTCCTGCGTATCATACATATAATACACCCGCTTTATTTCAAATGGTATGTCTTTCAGTTCCTCCAAGGCGACCAGCTGTCCCCTCTCGTCCCCATGCTGCTGAAACGTATACTTTACCACCTGCATACCGAAACCTCCATATCACTATTTTTTTAATTTGGGCTTATTTTCTCCGCTGTGCTTCCGTTCCCACTCCCTGTAATAATCCTCATACTCCTTCACAAAAATGCTTCTCCACGTATCATAATTTGACATGTTCAACACATCATTATCGTGTAAACACCACGGGGTTTCCATATACGGCACAACAACCTTATAACCCGCTTTCCAAAATTCCAGGCTCTGGGAAGCATCATAAAAATCCCATCCCCTAAATAAATCCTCCCGCCACGGCAGATCATACTGCGTCGCCATTAAAAGACCATCCAACACAATTGTCTCGACATAATTCCCTTCCACTTTATTAAACAGGGAATAGACATTTTCATATATAATATCCATCAGAAGCTCCCCCGCCCGTCTCCAGGAACCATCCATCCACATACCACCGTTCTCCGCCATGCTCACATTGCCTACCATACCAAACATTCCGATTTCCGGATATTTTAAAAACAGATTCAATGCATCATAGATAAAACCGCGATTTAAAATTAGTACATCCTGATGAAGATACACTTTATATTTCGCATCGGAAGCTCTCATCGCCTCGTTATAGCCGCTCGTCATGCTCTTCGCATCCTTGACCACGAGCACTTCCACCTCATAATTTTCCGGCACTAGGAGATGTTCAATATAAATCTGGCATTCCCTGGCGAGGAATTCATCATTCGAGCACATAATAAAACAAATCTTTTTATTATTCATCCTCTTCTCCTTTACTCTTTTCTAACTCCGCCAGCTGGGCATATAGACCGGCGCGCATCGAGCCTTCCCCTTCCTCCCGGGCAAACAGCTGTGCCATATTATTACAAAAATCAACCTTGTAAAATATATTCGCTTTCAGAATTTGCAATATAAGATAATCCGACACATGCGTCTGAATAAAATATTCATAAGCCTCCCGCTGATACGGCTCCGACAGTCCAAATTCAATCCTGCGCAAATAGAGCTTCAACCGTATAAAATGTGTCACCGCTTCATCAAAGTCCTGAAAAACATCAAATACCGTCAGCGTCACACCCTTTTCCACCTCGCGCCGGAATACCTGGATCAGAACCTTCATTATGTTCTCATATTTGCCAAGATGTACATTATCCTGCTGCTGAAGCAAATTCTCGGCCTTTAAAATATCCCCCTCCTGAAAAAATATCCGAATTTCCTTCTGATATAATGCATAAATTTCCCACCACACCCGGGTAAATCCAACAATACTTGAGCACATTACAAACCACAACATCCTCATCGTAATCTGCCCTGAGCGAAGCTTCTCCCTCAAAACAGGCCATGCTTCGTCCTGCCAGCCAAAATAAATACGCCTCAGCATAAATTTTACTTCATTAAACTGATCAATAAATTCCCCAAATTTATTTACAGACAAATTCGTATTTCCAAGCAAAGTCATCTCCCCGTCCCATACGAAAATAAAAAGACCGACATAGGACATTATGTCGTCCGTTTCTCCCGTTTCCAGCTGTTCCAGCAGCCGGCATGTCCGCTCCAGATCCCCCGCTTCAAATGCCGACATTACCATCTGCCGTTTCTTTTCCCTCTCCGCACGATTTATATCCGGCTTCGTTTCTGTATAGCTATGTCCACTTGATGCATACTTTTCACAAAACACTTTGCGGTACTTCTCCCAGTCATCGTACTCACAGTGCCCGGCGTCGTGAAAAATCCACACATCCTCCTCCCGTTCAATGCCCGGCACGACGATTCGGTACCCCGCCTGCTGGAAAGTGATCGACTGCGATATATCATAAAAATCCCACCCGTCAAAGTCCTCCTCATCCCATGACAGATCATACTGGGTCGCCATAAACATACCATCGACCGCCACCACATCATTCCACTTTTCTCCCTCCTCAAAAGGCCAAGATAAAAAGAACGCATCGGATACATTACAAGCCGCTACTGCTCCTGCATCCCAGTTCTCCGTATATTTTGCCGATGCCAGCAACTCTTTCCTTCCCACTACTCCCGCCATTCCTATCGTTGGATCCTGGAACAACTCCAGTAAATCCGAAAACAGGTTCGTATTTACAATCAAAACATCCTGGTGGAGATAAATTTTATATTTCGCATCTGACTGTTTCATCGCCTGGTTGTAGCCACTCGCCATAGACACCGCATCCCGGACTACAATCGTCTCTTTTTCATATCCCTCTGGCAAATGAAGCTTGTCAATATACCATACGCATTCATTCAAATAATTTTCTTTGTTCGCACAAATTATAAAACAAAATTTATGATCGTTCATCTTTTCCTCATTCCTGCGCTGCCTCATGTGTATCAAAAATCATTTGCACACACTGCGCATAAATTATTCAACATCCGAAAACACCGTATTAAAAATTGTGACCGCCCGCTGTTTATATGAATGGTACTCCCTCACAGCCTGCTGTCCCGCCAAGGCAATCCTGGCCCTCTCCTCTTCGTGCTCTAAATAATACTGAATTTTTTCCAAAAGCTCGTTTTCACTCGTAAAGGTTTCCAGCTGCTCACCAATCACAAAATAATCTGGTATATCCATTTGGAAATTCGTAAGGACAAATCCACCCGCTTCCATTATATCAAAAACCTGCTGCGGAATGCCCGTCTGTACCGACCGGGGTGTAAAATGCAGATTAATCCGGCTGTTCCGGTAAATACCTGCTCTCTCCTCGTCCGTCTCCACCTGCCCGCGCACATGGATCTGCGGCAAGCCGTCAACGGCATCCCCCGTATAGAGCTGTGTCTCAAAGCGACCTGACACCGCCCTCAAAAGCTGATATCTCTCCATCGCAGTCACCTTATCTGACAAATAAGTAGCCGCCAATACCTCCTTTCTCATCTCCTCCGTTTCACCGGGAAGAGCCTCGTATGGCAGACACGACTGCAATTCCTTCACCAGATTTTTATTTAGCGCCGCTTCCAGCAAATTGTACCCGTAAATACGAACTTGAACTTTTAGCAATGCCTCTATATACCCCTGTGAATATTGTGACAATTTCACCGCCTGGTCAAACGCATCACTGCCTTCCTTATACAGTGAGCCCACAAAGGATACGTCCATACTGTCCGCATCTACGGGTTGTACAGACAGATCTGCCCCCAACGGCAAATGATAGATGCGATCCGGAATAACCGCGCGCAGTTTCTGGCATACCGCGCCGTCAAAACAAAACACAAAATTACAAGGGTTCCCGATCGCCGGATGGTACACATTCCGCTCCGGCCAGCTAGTAATATAAGAAAGATACGGTATCAGCGCCTTCTGGCACACATTTGATACCTCTGGGGAAAAATTTACAGTGAGTACAAAAAGATAATCCCCGCCGCCCAATTGATTTTCCGAGAGGTCTGCTACCCAGATTTCATCCATCTCAAGACCTGCAGAACGAAAACCTTCGATCACGCTATTTTCCGGTCTTCCCATACCAACACATGCTAATGCCTTCATTTTTCCCTCCATCTCTTCTTTTCTTTTTCCCAAACATCTGCTATAATGATACCAGGGTCAAATTCGTGGTATCACTAGATTATATAAAGTCATGCGACCCATGCTTGCATGTATAAGCATGACTTTGCTGTTGATACATCCTATAATAAATACATAAAACAACAGGAGGCTCACCATGAAACAAATATCAATTCTATACAATCCACTCATTAACGATGAACAGAAACAACTGGCAGCTACTTTGTCGTCCGTATTGAAAAAAAATAATTACGGAACGGAGCTGCTCCCTATCCGCACAGAGGCCGAGACAGAACAATTCCTGCTCAGTACCAATCCCGAAACATGCCAACTGATCCTCTCGATCAATATGGCGGGTTATAACTTACTAAATACCGATACGACCCCCGCCCTTAACCATTTAATGACAAATATCGTTAATTACATCAATCTATCGCCGGATATCTTTTCCTACCTGTTCAATATGCGTATGAATTTCACAATGTCTTTCCTTTTTGATTCCGTTGAAAATGCGGAATACGTCAAGAACCACCATCCCCATATACGCAATGTATTCGGAACCTCTTCCATCGAAGATTTTCTTCCCGTCTATTTAGAAGAACTTGACTGGCGGTTCTGACCGCCAAAGACGATATGGAATATTTGCTCCAACTGCTTCTCATAAGAAAACTTTTTAACAGCCTCATGTCCATTTTTCGCAATTTCTTTCCGTTCCTCTTCATGCTTAAGATAATACTCCGCCTTCTGAATGGCATCCTCCACACTCTCATAAATCACACAATCGACGCCGGACTGAAAATGCTCTGCAATCTCTTCCTGGTAGTTCGTAAGCAAAAATCCACCCGCCCCCAAAATATCTAAAATACGCAATGGCATACCCACCGTAATCTGCTTATAAGTTATATTCAAATTAATCTTGCTCGCCTTAAACACTTTCGGCATCCCATAATGGCTGCTCACCGTCCCGCAGTAATCCACCTTGGGAAGCAGTCCCTCTTGCTTCTGGGAATACAATTTAAACGGATGTCTTCTTGAAAGCGTTGATATAATTAAAAATCTCTCTCTCCTCGTTATCTCACGCGATACATTTAGCATAATCCACCGGCGAAACTGCTCGCGTCCCACTTCTTTAATAATGTCTGCACTCTCTAATCTTTTCTTCATGTTTTCCAAAAACTCTTCTTCAAGCAGATCTCCAATAAAATAGTCCCCATAAATCCGGTACTGTGTCTCTATAAGACTTTCCAGATATCCTCTCTCATAATCGCTCAAAGCACTTTGAAGGTGAATATAGTCCGAGCCATACATCGCCCCCACAAAGGAGATATCCGCCGTAAATGTCTGCTTCTCCTCTGCTGTCAGCCGGAGCTGGTCCAGCCTGTCCACATTTACCGCCAAAGGTATATGGTAAACCGTATCAATTCCCTGCTCAATATATTCATCATATTGTGCACGGTCAAATAGAAAGATATGATTTGTCGGAAAATGCATCGCATCCGACACCCTAGTAGACATCGGACAGTCGTAGACCCAGGCTATATATGGTACGTGTGCCGTATCACACGCGATCGCTACGGACTTCCAGAAATTCATCGACATAACCGCATCGAAATCCCCTTCACGCAATACCTTGCCGAAATTCCTTATAAAATACTCGTCCGTTCTTCCCGGCTCATTCCCCAGCTCACAAGAAAATGTTTCAAATTCAATTTTCATCTTTTTTAACACGAGTTCCAAATCACTCTGCATATATGCATTCCACTCATACAAAAGCAGCTTCACCGCGACAAACCCCTTTCATCAAAAAAGTGCCCCCGCTAAGTATCATACTTAAACCGGGGACACTCTCATCTCACACATATTATAACCAGTTACCAAACACAATCGTCAAGATATACTTATACTTTACGTATCATGATTACTGTAAAAGTGAAAGCACTCCCTGATTTGCCTGATTTGCCTGAGCAAGCATAGAAGTAGCTGCCTGCTGAAGAATGCTCTCCTTGGAGAATCTGGTCATCTCATCTGCCATATCTGTATCACGGATACGTGATTCAGCAGCCTGCAGGTTCTCAGCGGTGTTATCATCCACTTTGATTGTGTACTCCAGACGGTTCTGGATCGCACCAAGTTTAGATCTCATTGTAGAAACCGTTGACAACATCTGGTCAACAACATCAAGTTTTGTGGAGTTCGTAGAACTTGTTGCAGTCTTAACATCAATTGCCTTCCAGTCTGTCTTAGAAATCGTAACAGAAACACCCTGTCCGCAGTTAGCTCCAAGCTGGAGATACTGGTTGCTGTAGCTGCCGTCTAACAGTTTCTTCTTGTTGAACTCTGTATCGCTATTGATTCTCTCGAACTCTGTCTTCAGCTCGTCGATCTCATCCTGGATTTTTGTGAAGTCGTTTTCCTTCGTTCCATCCAGTACACCAGTGTTGGATGCCTGAACTACCAGCTCACGTGTTCTCTGAAGAATTGCGTGCTGCTGATCCATAGCACCTTCAGCTGTCTGAATAAGGGAGATACCATCCTGAGCGTTGTCAGAAGCTCTGTTCAAGCCGCGAACCTGTGCTCTCATTTTTTCGGAAATAGCAAGACCAGCTGCATCGTCAGATGCACGGTTTACTCTGTAACCACTGGAAAGCTTCTCTGTAGCTTTCTGAAGGTTTCCGCCTACAATACCCAACTGTCTGTTGGCATTCATTGATGTAATATTATGCTGTACGATCATAATTCATTCCTCCTTGAAATTTATACCGGCTTCCCTGCCGATGTTATTTTATTTAATATTGATAAACACAGTAATGTCTGCAAATTATATGCTATCATTACTGTAAAAGTGAAAGCACTCCCTGGTTTGCCTGATTTGCCTGAGCAAGCATAGAAGTAGCTGCCTGCTGAAGAATGCTCTCCTTGGAGAATCTGGTCATCTCATCTGCCATATCTGTATCACGGATACGTGATTCAGCAGCCTGCAGGTTCTCAGCGGTGTTATCATCCACTTTGATTGTGTACTCCAGACGGTTCTGGATCGCACCAAGTTTAGATCTCATTGTAGAAACCGTTGACAACATCTGGTCAACAACATCAAGTTTTGTGGAGTTCGTAGAACTTGTTGCAGTCTTAACATCAATTGCCTTCCAGTCTGTCTTAGAAATCGTAACAGAAACACCCTGTCCGCAGTTAGCTCCAAGCTGGAGATACTGGTTGCTGTAGCTGCCGTCTAACAGTTTCTTCTTGTTGAACTCTGTATCGCTATTGATTCTCTCGAACTCTGTCTTCAGCTCGTCGATCTCATCCTGGATTTTTGTGAAGTCGTTTTCCTTCGTTCCATCCAGTACACCAGTGTTGGATGCCTGAACTACCAGCTCACGTGTTCTCTGAAGAATTGCGTGCTGCTGATCCATAGCACCTTCAGCTGTCTGAATAAGGGAGATACCATCCTGAGCGTTGTCAGAAGCTCTGTTCAAGCCGCGAACCTGTGCTCTCATTTTTTCGGAAATAGCAAGACCAGCTGCATCGTCAGATGCACGGTTTACTCTGTAACCACTGGAAAGCTTCTCTGTAGCTTTCTGAAGGTTTCCGCCTACAATACCCAACTGTCTGTTGGCATTCATTGATGTAATATTATGTTGTACGATCATAATCCATTCCTCCTTGAAATTTATACCGGCTTCCCTGCCGATGTTATTTTTTTAATTTATATATAATATCCAAAGGAACAGCAAGCTCCGTCACGGGCCCAGTAACAGGTCTTACCTGTTCCTTTAGTTATTATCTCGTTGACATTATATATATCGGAGCTAAGAATAGAAACTTAACCCCAAAAACAAATTTATTTTGTCTGGTTAAAAAAGACAGATTGATCCGGGTTATAAGCATTTGCCATATTTTGGACATAGCTTGATGTAGATTTGTTATTCAGATGAAACTCCCGGATATTTTTTCTCTGGTTCGCCAAATAAACTTTGAAATGGCCGCTGTTCTGATGTTCCAGCGCCTCGATCTGGATACCCAGCTCCGACACCTCACCGATCAGCTTCTGCATCGCCTGGATCTGGCTCTGATATACCATGCGGTTTGCATGAATTTCTCTCTTCACATACTGAAACAGTGTATCAAACCCCTCATCAATTTTATTCAGGGCATCAATCTGTCCGCCCTTTTCCTCGATAATTGCGCTGAATCTGTCTGCATCCAGCTCATCGTCCTTGAGAAGCTGCTCCTGTTCCCGCGTCAGCGAAAGCAAAGTCATTAAAATTTGCTTTTTCCGCTTGAGGGAATCTACCATCATATGGACATAGACGCTGTTCTCGTTTTCATTTCCCATTGCTTCACATCCCATCTAACCGTCTGGTTATTTTGGCGCCACTTTGTTCTGGCGCATGACTTCTTTCCAGGTATCACGCATCTCCCGGATGTACTTCAACGCATCCTCGATAATTTCAATATCCTTGTGGATATTCCCCTCCACCAGCCTGCGGTAAATATAATCGTATACACGCTCAAAATCCTCCCAGACCGGATATTTGCGGTCCAGCGTTACCCGGAGTTCGGTAATGATCGCCTGCGCTTTCTTGATATTCGTATTTGCCTTTTCATAATCATTTTTTTCGATCGCGAGAATACCAATATTGCAAAATTTAATAGCCCCCTCATACAACATCAAGGTAAGCTCCGGCGGAGTCGCCGTCAAAATCGCATTTCTCTGATAGGCATTAATAACATTTGTGTCCATACGAATCTCCTTTTCTACATTTATACCACATGAAGAGCAAGATCATTCTTGCCCTCCATGTCTTCCATTATGTTGTATTTTTTATTAATTGCCAAACAGTCCGGCCAGGGAATTCTGCTGTGACTGCAGCTTCGCAAGCGCTACTTCCATCGCTGTGAATTTTTTGTAATAAGCATCCTCCATCTCAGCGAGTTTGTCTTCCCAGGCAGATATATCTTTTTTATACGTTTCGATCTGTTTTTTCATCGTGATGTCATTGTAGAATGTCATCGCGCTGCTCGTCTTCGTACCTGCCATCTTCTGGCTCATCGTCTTACGAAGATTTTCAAAAATACCGGACATTACATTCATGACGGCATCCGGATCTTCCGCAAGCGCTTTCTTTAATTTGTCTTCCTTATCCGCATATACGGAATCTTCCGCATCTCCGTATATATGGAACAGACCGCCCTCGGTGTAATCGGTCGAGGTCATAATGCCAAAACTAGAAAGGGAATATGTTTTTCCCTCATATGTCACCTGGCTCATCATCGCAGCCCGCATACTCGATATAATTCCACCAAGTGTAGAGTCATTGCGGAGAAGGGCTCCCTTAACTTTATCTTCCCAGAGCTTGACGTCATCATCTGACATCTCCTTCTTCTGCTCGCTCGTAAGCGGCTCATATCCCTTCGCAGACTCCGCGCCATAGAGCGAATTCATCTCTTTCATGATGTCATTGTATTCTTTCAGGAATGACTTCACGGAATTGTATACGCTATCCACGTCATTGGATACGGAAAACGTAATCGGTTCATCGCTCTTTGTAAGACCGGTCAGCTCTATTTCAAGTCCATTTGCCGAAACAGTCGAAGAAGAAGAGGTAAGCTCTGCACCATTCAAATAAATCAAACTGTCAGATGCCTCGACAAGGGCCATTCCGCTCGGTTTCCCGGATACATTCACCTTTCCGTCCGCTCCGACTGTTATGTCAGCGAGACCGAGGGAGGTGAGAGCAGAACTTGCAAGGGCATCGTTGCGGTTTGTGATGTTCGCATAGTCTGTCGCTACCGGTGTAATACTGCTCTGGATACTGCTCTGTGAATACGACGACGTTCCATCAAATCCCTCAATCACGAGCGCGCCGTCTGCTCCCGTCGCATAATATTTTTGCTGCGCTTCTGCGCTAAGTCCCTGTATATCTGCCACTGTCTTTCCCGAAAATGCAGCTGTCTGTATCTGTAGCTTCACATCCGGATCTGAGTCAATTTTCTCATTGACAAAGGCTTCCGTCTTCTCAGCAGCTTTGGCTTCCACTGCCTTATCATAATCATCCTGTGTATATCCTGCCTTGAGATTCCCTGCGTCATCGAAATACTGCGATTTCAATTCATCTGCCGCCGCCGTCTTATTCGCCGCATAGTTCTCACTGTACAGCTTCGCCTTCACATACGTCTTCGCCGCCGCGTTTGCCGCCTCCTCTTTCGTATCATAAGCCGCTTTCGCGAGGGAATCCACTGCTTTATTGTATTCATCGGTTCCCACGCCGGATGTCTGGAGCGCTGTCATCGCCTGGTCTACAATCTTCTTATTTTCCGCACTCATATTGTCATATCCGACTGCCTGATAAAGCGCCTGCCGCCCGGAAACCTCGGCACTTGACAATCCCGATGACGTGATCGAAAAGGCATTGTCTACTCCGCTTTCCTTGCTGCTTATAAAGAAACGCTTCTGAGCTGTGTCATAGTTCGCATCCAGTCCCGCGTCGCGAAGGGATTTTGTGAAATCTGCAATCGTCATACCTGCTGTGATGGCGATTTTCGTCGTCTTGTCTCCCGTCGTAACGGTTATTTCCTTATTCAGAAGGGATGGATCTATATCTGTGAGCTTGTCAGTAAGAGAGGTGGCGTTAAGTTTTGCTCCACTCAAATACTGTGTCGTAGCTATATTTTCAATCTCCAGCCTATAGCTTCCGTTTACCGCGTTGTTTGAAGCGGTCACGCTCGCCTTGTTCGGATCTGACACGCTCGTCTTTTTTGTCTTATACGAAGATTCCAGACGCATCTTGGATACATAATTTGTATACAAGTTTTTCAGCTTTGTATTCAGCTCTGCCCATTTCGTCTGCGTCCACTCAAGTTTCGTTTTCGATCTTTCTATTTTTGTCTTCTTCAAGCTCTGTGCTGACATCAGGGCTCCTACAATCGCCTCTGTGTCAAGTCCCGAAGAAAGTCCACTCATTCGAATACCCATATCTGTTCCTCCATTTCATTTCTATGCATATGATAACGGACTATCGTTTTTCGTCTACCAGCATGCCTGCCAGTTCCCACATTTTCTGCAACATATCCAGGGACTTTTCTGGTGGAATCTCACGAATTACTTCGTCGGTATCCCGATCAATAACCTTAATCGAAACCCGGTTCGTTTTCTTGTGATAAGAATATTCACAGCGTGTGTGTTCCATCTTAAGATTTGCCCGTTTCACGGCATCGTCCACCGTTGCCTCACTTGGTTTGTGCCCTTTCTGCTGACCGCTTCCCTGCTGTTCAGCATTTCCCTTAGCATCCACTGACTGTAAAGCCGCCGCTGCCGAATCCGTTCTCAGAGGCTCCTTAAATACTACCTCCGCCTTATCCACCGATTTCGGAGCTGACACCTTAACGGCCTCCGTTGCCCCGTAGTTCGAGCTGACTTTTGACATCGTTTCTACTTCCATACAAACACCTCCATGTGTATCTTGTGCATATTTAAACCTTTCTTTATAAAATTATCGGCATGCTTCTCTGAAAAATTAACCTTACTTTTCCTTTTTTAATAAATCGGACAGCGCAGCCGTATTTACCGCACGGGCAGCCTCCACATTTGCTTCCTGGATCTGAAGATAAAGCTCTTTCCTGTACACAGGAACAGACTTTGGCGCCTTAACGCCCACCTTGACCTGGTCCCCCTTGATCTCAAGAATGGTAACCTCTATATCGTCGTTAATGATAATTGATTCATTTGCTTTTCTTGCCAATGCTAACATGCGGTCATGCCTCCTTCTTGTTTTTGAGGACATCGTAAATCTTATATTTTACTTCATAATCCTGATTTTCTACGATGAGCTGTATCCCCTTTCTCGTATCCGCATTTATAATAATCGGAGCTTTCAGGTTTACCGTCATTTCCTTCAGGTCTGCCGGAACGGTCATCGTGATCAGAATCACCATGTTTTCCTCGTTGATTTCACCGATACCAGCCAGGAGCTCATCCTCCACAACCGGATTGTAGTCCTCTTTTACAATCAGGGGATTGATGACCGGAAGAGCCAGCGACGGCTCATCCACGCTTTGGAACCAGGATATATTCGTGCCCTCTTCCTTCTCACAGTCGTACAGGATCGTATAGCGCTTATATTCATCAAAACCCATCAACCCTTTTTCCAGCGTGATTATTTTATCATCTGTCAGGTCGACTTCTCCAAAATACCTCGTCTTCACTAGCATATAAATGCCTCCTTAGATAAAATCCAACAGCGATGTCCCGATGATTTTCACTGTTGCCTGGAGCGCTGCCTGATAAAGCATATCGGCTTCCGTATAATTTACGAGTATTTCTTCAAGATCTGCATTTTCATTTTCCGATTTTGCTTCATCTGTGTCAATTTTCAGCGTATCGAGCTGGCTCTGCGTCATTTTCAGACGGTTATATCTTGCTCCGTGGTCGGAAACTGCTACGTTCAATGTATTTTTCGCATCCTGGAATACAGTGATCGCATGGGAATACGTATTCGTAAGTACCGTATTCTGAAGCGCAACTTCCGTTTCAATCTGGTTGCCCAGCTCCTTCAAGCTCGCCAATGTTTCTTTGTCATTCGGGTCGCAGTCGGCAATTCGTTTCTTTACAGCTTTCAAATTCTCTTCCATGACATCCAGGCCATTCATAACATCGTAGACCTGGTCCACCACTCTGCCAATTGATGTATCAAACGCATTGCAGCCAAGCGTATTGACCGTCAAAGTCTGGCTGAAATTGATCTGGTAATTTATTTTCTGCTCACCGACATTTGTATAATTTTTTGTAACCTTTGTCACATTATTTACCGCCTTGCAGTCAAAATAATGCTCCGGCCGGATATCATTCTTATCAAATTCCGTCTTATCGTACACGACGCTCATATCTGAACCATTCCTCACCAAATCATATATACCGTTTCCAAACACAAGCTCCCCTCTCTCCGGCACGAAATATACCTCATTATCTCCCGGCTTATACTGCTCATTGTAAACGGTATTGTTCGGAATGCTCTTAGTTACGGCCGTAATTGTCTGCACCGCTCCCGTTGAATCCTTATATGTGATCTGCACATCCCTTACATCGCAATTATTATATGACAGGGAGATTTTATGCGTCTCCAAAAACTTAGAAGCCGCATTCGCATAATCATCCGCATCGTAAGAAGCATCGTAAACGGGCTGGCCGTAAACAAAATTGGATGTATTAATGTCATTGATATCCAGTTTCTCCGTGATCGTATAGGTCGTATCCTTCTGGGTATCGGTGAATAACAATGGCACATCCGTGCGGAATCCGGTAAACAAATATCTTCCCGCATAGTCGGAATTGGCATTCTGCTCATAGATAAACCCTGCGTACTCGCGAAGCTGCTGTGCAATTGTCGCGCGGTCATCCGCATTATTCGGGTCGTTGGCCGCATTCGTCACGTAGTCAATCATCGTATCCAGTATTTCATTTGCCTTATCCATCGGCTTTTCTGTGGCATCCAGCCAGTTCTCCGCGTCGTCACAGTTTTTCAAATACTGATTGATTTCCACCATCGTCGTCCGGTACTTGAGCGCCCGCACTGCAATCGTAGGATCGTCCGATGGCTTCTGAATCTTTTTCTGTGTCGCATACTGTGCAAAATAATCGTTATACGCGGCCTTGTTTCTCTGTATGTGAAGCAAGGTGTTATTTCTCATCATATTATTTGTTACTCGCATCTTCTTCCACAACCTTTCTAAAATGTCACGCGCCGTCATTGTGGCGCACCGCCGCACACGAGGGCTAAACACTCCGTGCTTCGCATTATACCGCAGTTCCGTTAATCAATTTATCTAAAACTTCATTCATCACTGACAACACTTTGTACTGGTTAAATACCATCCGCTGGAAAATCAGAACGTTTTCTGTCTCCTCATCCTCATCTGCCCCGCAAATCGACTGTCTCTGCAAATCCACTACATCCAGAATGTCCTTCTGCCCATCCCGCAAGGAAAAAGCTTTTTGGCAATCCACGCTGATATCGGCAGTGAACGATTGAAGAAACTGGTCCGGCGCCCCGTGCAGGAACATGCTTGAATCGTCCTTCAGTGCCGCCAGCTTCAAAATATTCAAGTTCTCTGATTTACCCGGAAGCGACTCAGAGTTGCAGGCAAACAGATTCTCGTTTTCCAGCAAGTCATCTGTCACACATATGTTCAGCGCCGTCATGTAATAATAGCTGCCGACATAAGTCCCATCCGGCTGTCTTTGCGCTTCTGAGGAAAAGGAAGCATCATATCCCTTTTCATTCCTCTCGATAAATTTGAAATTCTCCCCACTTGTCACATCTTTGGCATTGAAAAAGTCCATGCCGCTGTTTCCATAAACATCATATCCCGATTTATGAATCGTGTTGAATTCCTGGGCAAAAGTCCTCACAAACTCATTTAACTGCGCCATATAATACGGAACACCCTTATATTCCACCCTCTCACCAACAGTCACCGGCTTTCCCGCTTTCACCGCGTTGTTTAACGACTGCGCCTGTTTTGCGCTCACTTCATTATTAAGCGTAAATTTATAAGTAAATTCCCCCGTATCGGACACTTCGACCTCAAAGCTCTTATAGCTGTAAGAAACATTATTAATCGTAATCTTTCCGTTTGTGGCAGGTATATTCAATAAATTGACGTCGTTGATATTTGCCTTTTCCATCGTAAGAACGAGATCGCCGTCGGCATTATTCTCGAGCTGTCCCGACGCCTTTCCAGACAATACCGCCCCATTATTCCCATCCCGTGACTCAAAGAGTCCCGCGAGCTTTCCGCCCAGTGTCGAACTGTATGGCCGGAACGAAGATCCGTTTTGCCATTTAACTTCGTAAAGTCCATCTATATCATTGATATTATTAATCGTGTCGCTTTCTTTTATTACCAACTTATTTACATCATACGTGTCTATAAATACTGCGCCGTCCACATATACATAGAAACGGTTTAATCCCACGCCGTCAGCCGGCTCTTCTTCCAACACCTTAATGTTGAAATATTCGGAGAGCTCATCCAGAAGTACCGTTCTCTGGTCGCGCAAATCATTGGCATTTCCACCATATGCCTCGAGTGTATTGATCTGCTTCGTCACAGAGACGATCTTATCCGCAATGGCGTTTACCTGGCCTACGCTGGCCTTAATTTCCGAATTCGCCTCATCCTGCAAATTTTTCAAATAAGTAGCTGTCTCCTGTACAAAACGGGTAAACGTACTGCCGTTCGATGTAATCTGCTTTCTTCTCGCCTGCTCTCCCGCATCGTTCGGCAGAGAAGTCAGCTGTGCGCAAAATAAATCAAATGAATTTGTAATACCGCCGGTCTTGTCATCTACCGAATACAGCTTTCTCTGGATCTCATTCAAATAATAAGAATGTGTGTCATATCTGCTGTACGTCGTATTTACCTGCTCATATTTCGTATCGTAATACTCGCTTCGCTGCCTCTCAATTCCCAAAATATCCACGCCCGAACCAATGACTTTATTCGTCCGGACCGGCGTCGTGTGTGCCGTCGTCCGAACCACCTGACGGGAATATCCTCTTGTCCCCACGTTTGCCAAGTTGTGTGCCGCCGTCTGCATCGCTGTATTGTAAGCCATCATGCCTGACTTCGCAATTTCAAGCCCCTGAAATGTAGGTAAACCCATGTCTTTTCTCCTTTCTCGCTTCTATCTTTTACAAATGTGTAATAAGATGTTCAATCATCTCGTCAACTACTGTGATATATCGTGAAGACGCGTTGAAACACTGCTGGAATTTAATCAAATCTGAAAGCTCTTCGTCGCTGGACACTCCCATGATTCTCTGTCTCTCCTGTTCCACTGAATATACGGTCCTCTCCTGGTTTTCAACAATATCCCGCCAAACATTTCCCTGGACTGCAAATTGTCCGACAAGTCCCTCATAGTAATTTTTGTAAGTGTATGTAGCCTTTGAATTCGGATCAAGCGTACCAAAGTCCTCATTCCATTTGCTCATCATCTGTTCACACAAATCCCATGCAAATGAGTCCGCATTTCCGCTCAACGGGTTGGAGTTTAACGGAAGTTTGGACGGGTCCCTCAACAACTCCGGATTCACCTCCAGCTGCCCAATCGTATAAAGTGTATACGGGTCGGACGGATCTTCTTCATTGTACATATAAACTTCCTGTGTCGTTTCCGTTCCATCGTCGTTTATGATTGTCACATTCGTTTTCGTATACCGCGGCGTATTCCGGCGAACAAAAATCTCTGTCCCCATCGTCTCGTCAGCGTCGTCACCGACCCCGGATTTCTCGGTATCCAGAATGTGAATGGTCTTTGTCACCTGCGTCCCGTCCGGCTGTGTGATTTTGGCCGTCACTTCTTTGTTCGGGCAAAAGGTGTCGTTAATCATTGTTACAATGCCGTGGACCAGGCAGTCAAACTGCGATTGAACAGTCATAACAATCGACGGCTGCACCAGTTTATTAAATTCCTCAACCTGTTCCTCATACTTTATCGTGGCCTGGAGATAAGCCGCTTCATCCAGATTTCCGTCTTCATCCACAAAATTTTTCTCCATCGGCCGCTGTGGCAAATGCGTATAATTGGCTAAATTGGTTCCTCTCGCCACCAGTAGTCCTCTCAGGGATCCGGTATCTGAATTGTCCTCTACCGAATAAGAAAGCTCTCCACGCTGGAAGAAATCTTCTTTCCCCATATCCCAGACTGGCTTTAAAAGCCTCGATTCATCACTCTCATACGCTGTTGTCAGCTCGAACTGGACATTTGTCTCCAAAAGATATCTGCCCTCTGCAAAAATTGAGACAGATCCATCAACCTCTTCTACAGAGTCAAAATTGATATACGAACCCAGTTCGTCAAGCAGCAGGTTTCTGGCGTCGCGGTAATCGTTCGCGCGCTCGCCTGTCGCCTCGAATTTATGAATGAGTGAATTGTAATGCTTAATCTCCGAAACAATATTATTAATGCTGTTTACCTGCTTAATGACTTCCTCATTCATATTTTTCTGGTATTCCAGCAACTGGGTCTGGATCACGTTGGCACGATCAACAAACTTTGACGCCATCGCCACCATTTCCGAACGAAATACAATCTGATCGGGGTTTTCCTGTAAATCAGAAAGGGCTTTCCACAGGCCCTCATTCATGACCTTGGAGAATTCCTCCCCCTCCATCTCGCCAAACATGTCTTCAATTTCTGAAAGAGCCTTGTACTGGGCGTCATAAAAGCTCTCGCGCCCGACCTGAACCCGGTACTGGGCATCTAAAAACGTATTCCGGATCTGGCGGATTACAGCGACATTGGATCCCAAGCCAACCTGCATGAGATTTCCGTACACGCCCTGTCTCGTCGTATAGTTGTAATCCGTCACCATAACCTGCTGTCTCGTATGACCAGGCGTCGTCGCATTTGAAAGGTTATGCGCCGCCGTATACAGCGAACTCTGCGCCGTGTGCAGTCCCGACACACCGGTATTTAAACTTGCAAATAAATTTCCCATAACTAACCTCATTCCTGTCAAGTGAGAACCCTGCTCACCTGCTTTATTTTGTTCTTTCTATACAATACAACAGAAGCACACGAGTGTGGGTATCAAACTACTGCTTTGCATCAAATGTGCCAGCTTGTATATCAGGCACATCCACCTGTGCAGCATTGCTTGAATAATTACTGCTTCCCGAAGACATCCGTGTACTTCTTATCACATTCATGTTAAATTCGACCATTTCCATTGCCTGGTTCAATAACTCTTTATTTCGAATATTCAAATCCTGCAGCCGGCTTATGGTCCTTCGCAGCCGATCGTGCAGCTCCTGTAATATTTTTTGCTCCTTGGGCTGGTTTTTTAAGGCATCAATCATATTTTCCAGCTTCATCGCCCCTGGGGGCTTTCCGAGAACTGTCGCAATATCGTTGGCGATCCGAATCCGCTTCGTCTCCAGAACTCCCACTTCGTCCACCAGCTTCTGCTCCTCATCCGACAGCCGTCCGATGGCCGCCAGGTCATTTGCGACAATCGCCCTTAATTTATCCTCTTGAATCGGAATCAAGTCGGCATACAGCTGTTCTTCCCGATTCAGGGTTTCCACTAATTCTTCCATTAAACTCGCCACTCAAAATCCTCCTAACAGCTTATCCGGATAAACATTCGGATATGTTGTATGTCCTGCTCTCTCGTCTGTTATTGCAATATCATCCGAGCAACCGTTCGGCAAGGTTTTCGGCCACGTCGTCAAGCGATACGTTGTACGTCCCCGCCTTCATTCTTTCTTTTATATCTTTCACTTTATCTTCCCTGACATCCGAAAGTTCAGAAGCTGCTTTTTTCGCGATCTGATAATCCTTTCCAAAACTGGAGATCTCGAGACTGTCGTTTTCAGAAGCAGATCTGGAAGTTCTTCCAGCCGCTTTCGGCTTGCTGGCATGATAAAGCTGGTTTACCTGCATGTATGCATCAATTCTCATAATATTCACCACCTAAAAGAATATTTTCTACGTTTCTTACAATATGTATCGGACGATATCGGGAATTAATTAACAGTACAAATCAAAAATGTGTGCATAACCGCCTAATCCAAATTCGCCTTCTGCCCTTTCGCCGCCCGTCTCCGGTTTCTCACCCGCTTTGCATTTAACTCCTTTCCCTTATAAGAAAAAGTTTCCGCATTGGCGTCGACAACCGTCGAAAATACCAGTTTATCGTCCTTATCTAACAAAATTGCCCTCACGCCCCGGCTCGTCTTTTTCAGCTCGCTCACTTCACTGAGCGGAAAGCCAAGGGAAAGTTTTTTTTCTGTAATCAATATCACCTTTTTCATTCCAGAAAGTACGTCCGACGCCGTCAGGCTCACGATGCCCGACACTTCGTCCCCCTGTTCCAGCTTTGTTGCCGCCACCTGGCTGCGGTTCGTCTCAAATTCCGCCCCTGACACAAGCTTAATATACCCACCTTTTGTCGTAAATAACAACATGGATTCAAATAAATCCTCAAATGGTATATATAACAGCGCTTCCTCGTCGCCGGACAGCTTACAGAGCGTATGGACGAGCGCCCCCTTATCCTTGATTTTACATTTCGGAATCCGGTCCGCCCTTACCTGATGCATATTCCCCTGGTCTGTAAACAGGCAGACCTTGTCTGTATTTTTCATTTTTATAATGTGGGGATATTCCTGCTTGGCCTCGTCCGACGCCCTCACAAAAGCCGCCTCGTCCATAGCCTTCATATAGCCAAACCGGTCGATGCACACATAAATATCCTCGATTTTCACTTCTTCGATATATGCCTTCGGTACGACATCCGCCAGCTCGGTCTTTCTCTCTCTGGAAAACTGTTTTTTATACTTGCGCAGCCTCGCCTTAATAACCTTGTACAGCTCCCTCACATCGGCAAGTACCTTTTCATATGTGGCAATGCTGGACAGCAACTCGTCATTTTCACCGTGAAGCTTCAAAATCTCAAGACCAATCAGCTTGCTGAGGGGCATAGTGAGAATAGCGTCTGCCTGCGCC
The DNA here is from genome assembly GCA_910584245.1 of uncultured Eubacterium sp. GTDB lineage: Bacteria > Bacillota > Clostridia > Lachnospirales > Lachnospiraceae > Eubacterium_F. The sequence continues at coordinate 36,617 of CAJTZF010000007.1, read as the reverse complement.
CCGGTAAACAGGAGCGTTTTGGCCTGCTTTTCGGAGGCCGCGCTCTTAAATGCGATATCGTCCGTCACGCCGTCAATCAGGCATGCCCTGGCCTGCTTCACCGATGAACTCCCCCGCAGTATTTCAATAATCAGATCTATGACATCTGTCGCCTTAATCAGGCCTTCTACAATCTCCAACCGCTTTTGGGCCTTCGCCAATAGGAATTGATATTCCTTCGTATATAGCTCCTCTTGAAAAAGGACAAATTCCTCAATCAGCGATTTCAGATTAAAAAGTTTCGGCTGCCCGCCGGTTATCGCAAGAAGGTTGACGCCAAATGTATCCTCCATCTGGCTCTTCTTGTAGAGGCCATTTAAAAGGTTTTCAATATCCCGTCCCTTTTTCACCTCGATCACGACACGAATGCCCTCTTTGGAAGATTCATCCCGCACATCATAAATCTCCTCAAATACCCGGTCCTTTACGAGCGAAGACAGGCTCTCAACCAGTTTTGTCTTGTTTCCGGATACGGTGTACGGTATTTCCGTAATGACGATATTCGTGCGGCCATTATCCCCCTTCTCGAGCTCTGTGCGGGCGCGAAGCCGGATTTTCCCCTCCCCCGTTTCGTAAATGGCGGGAAGCTCCGATGCGTTCGTAATAATCCCTCCAGTAGGAAAATCGGGCGCGGGGACGTAATCCATAAGCTTTTGCAGTGAAATACCGGGCCGGTCCATATAGGCGATGACGGCGTCAACTACCTCCCCTAAATTGTGCGGGGGTATGTTCGTCGCCATACCGACGGCGATTCCTGTCGTCCCGTTGATGAGGAGATTCGGCAGCATCGCCGGGAGCACAAGTGGCTCTTTCTCACTTTCATCGAAATTTGGGCCAAACTCTACAAGTCCCTTCTCCAGATTTTCCAGCATAGTCATAGCCGCCTCGGAAAGCCTCGCCTCAGTATAACGCATGGCCGCCGCCCCGTCCCCGTCAATTGATCCAAAATTGCCGTGCCCATCGACGAGCGGGGTATTAAGGGAATATTCCTCGGTCATATGTACGAGCGCCTCATAAATGGAGCTGTCTCCGTGCGGATGGTATTTACCCATCGCATCGCCGACGATACGGGCACTCTTCCGGTGTGGACGGTCCGGGTAGAGTCCCAATTCCTTCATGGCATACAAAATACGCCGCTGCACCGGCTTCAGTCCATCCCTCGCATCCGGCAGCGCACGGGCTACGATAACGCTCACCGCATAGTCCCGGTAAGCGTTCTTCATCTCTTCTGAAAAATCCAGTTGTATTATATTTTCCTTTTCCTGGCTCATCCTATCCCTCCATTACATTATTCCTTCCTTATTACCTCTATAAAATCAGATGTCTATCTTTGCATATTTGGCCTCTTCCATAATAAAGCGGCGTCTCGGCGGCACACTGCTGCCCATGAGCACATCTGTGACCTCGTCCGCCTCGACATTATCACTGATCGAAACCTGCGCCAGAATCCGGCTGTCCGGGTCAAGTGTCGTCTCCCACAGCTGCACGTCATCCATCTCACCGAGACCTTTATAACGCTGCAGTGCCTGTATTTTTTTCCCTGTTTTCCGAAACTTGTCCAATTCAAAATCGTTGTATAAATACTGGCTCTTTTTCACCTTTTTTTTCTTAACTGTCTCTTCATAATCTACTTTATAAAGCGGGGGAAGACCGCGGTATATCTTTCCCTGGTAGATCAGCTCCGGCATAAACCGGTAGAAAAAGGTAAGCAAGAGCGTACTGATATGAGCCCCATCCACGTCGGCATCTGTCAAAATAATGATTTTATCGTAGCGGAGCTTCTGGATATCAAAATCATCCCCAATCCCGCAGCCAAACGAGGCAATCATAGACTTAATCTCATTGTTGAGCAATATTTTCTCAAGCGGCGCTTTTTCGACATTCAAAATTTTGCCCCGAAGTGGCAAAACTGCTTGTGTGCGCCGGTTCCTGGCCGTCTTCACTGTGCCGCCGGCAGAATCACCCTCGACGATATAAATTTCACACTCCTCCGGCTTTCTCGAGGAGCAAGCAGCCAGTTTACTCTTCGTATCCACATTCATCAGTTCCTTTAGGACAGACCGCCTGGCCTTGTCACTCGCCGTTCTCGCCCTAAAAGACTTGCGCACATTTTCCAATATGGTTTTCAGCACCTCGACATTTTTATCAAAATACCGCTGCACCTCCTGGCTGAATACGTCGTCAACCGCCGTCTTCGCATCGGTATTCCCGAGCTTGTTTTTTGTCTGGCTCTCAAACTGGGGATCTGGATGCTTGATGGACACGATCGCCACCAATCCATTCCGTATGTCCTTGCCATCAAAATTTTCTTCGTTGTTTTTCAGGAAATTTAGCTCCCGGGCGTATTGGTTCATCACCCGCGTAAGAGCCATTTTAAACCCTGTCACAAGCGTTCCGCCGTCGGTGACGTTGATCCGGTTACAGTAGGAATTGATCTGCTCCGTAAATTCATTCACATACTGGAACGCCACCTCAACTTCTATGTCCCCGCTTTTTCCTTCTATATAAATAACATCTTCGTGAAGAGGTGCAACATCCCGGTTTATATATTTAATATAACTTTGTATTCCAAATTCCTCTTGAAACGTCCGTGATTCGCCTGTTTGCTCGTCTGTAAAGATTATTTTAAGATTTTTATTTAGATATGCGATTTCCTTCAGTTTTTTCTTTATTGTTTCCGGCTTAAATTCCACCGTCTCAAATATCGTGTCATCTGGATAAAAGGTAACGGTAGTTCCTGTTTTTTGCTTCGCACAGCTTCCGACGACAGGAAGTAATCCCTTCTCCAGCGCGATAACGGGTTTTCCGCCATTTTCATATTCGTCGCGGTAGATCTTCCCATCCTTTTTGATCTCGACCGTCATTTTCTTTGACAGGGCATTTACTACCGAGGCGCCGACACCGTGCAGGCCGCCTGATACTTTGTATACGCTGTTGCTAAATTTTCCACCGGCATGGAGTATCGTGTAAACGACGCGGACGGTAGGAATTTTCTTTGTCGGGTGGATATCCACCGGTACCCCGCGCCCATTGTCCTCAATGCATACGCCTCCATCTCCCGTCAATGTAATATGGATCTCCGTACAAAACCCGGCGAGATGCTCATCAATTCCGTTGTCAAGAATTTCCCAAATCAGGTGGTGAAGTCCTCTCGTGCCCGTGCTTCCGATATACATGCCGGGCCGTTTGCGGACTGCTTCCAGCCCCTCTAATACCACGATCTGGCTTCCATCATAGTTACTCATACTTACATCCTTTCAAAACTCATTCACTAAAACCCTGGTGACACATCATTAAATTATAATCGAACGGGAGTTTTTTTTCAAGGACAAAGTTATCCGAAATCATTTTTTACAATTGACAGTTCCCGAACATATGATTATACTAATACCAGGACCCGCAAAAGCATGGGAATGCATCCCAGCCAGGGCAAAATACGAATGTTTTTACAATCGCTAAAAGTGGCATAGAAGTCACTATACATCGCAAGGAGGAGCTAAAATGAAACAAACAATCGTTACCCTTGACCAGGTAAAAGAAATTGAAAACACGTTTCCCACCCCGTTCCACATCTATGATGAAGCGGCGATCCGGGAAAATGCCCGCGCCCTAAATGAAGCCTTTTCATGGAATAAAGGCTATCGTGAATATTTTGCTATAAAGGCCACTCCAAATCCATATATTCTGAAAATACTTCAGGAAGAGGGCTGTGGCGTGGACTGCTCGTCGCTCACCGAACTTATGCTTTCAGAAGCTCTCGGGTTTCAAAAGGACGATATCATGTTTTCATCCAACGTTACGCCCGTAGAGGAATACAAAAAGGCGAGCGAACTCGGAGCCTATATTAATCTTGACGACTATACACATATTGATTTTCTCGCCAATACGGCCGGGATTCCCGAAACAATATGCTGCCGGTACAATCCAGGCGGCGTTTTCGAGCTTGGCACAGATATTATGGACAACCCCGGAGACGCCAAATATGGCTTCACAAAGGAACAGCTCATCGACGGCTATCAAAAGCTGATGAAACTCGGCGCTAAAAATTTCGGAATCCACGCCTTTATCGCGAGCAATACCGTCACGAACGAGTACTACCCGACGCTTGCCGGCATTTTGTTTGAACTGGCTGTGGAGCTTAAAGAGAAGACGGGAGCAAATATACGCTTCATCAATCTTTCGGGCGGCATCGGGATTCCGTACACCCCGGACAAAGAGCCAAATGACATCAAAGTAATCGGAGAGGGCGTCCGCAAAAAATTTGAGGAAATACTCGTACCCGCCGGTCTCGGCGACGTGGCAATCTTTACCGAGCTTGGCCGCTTTATGCTTGGTCCGTACGGACAGCTCGTGACAAAGTGTATCCACCAAAAGCACATTTACAAAGAATATATCGGCGTCAATACATGCGCCTGCGACTTGATGCGTCCCGCTATGTACGGCGCTTACCACCATATAACGGTACTTGGCAAGGAGGACCAGCCGTGCGACCACAAATACGACATTACCGGCTCACTCTGTGAAAATAATGACAAATTTGCAGTTGACCGCATGCTTCCCAAAATTGATACCGGCGACTACCTCGTCATACACGATACCGGGGCGCATGGGTATTCGATGGGATACAACTATAATGGAAAATTGAAATCAAAAGAATTGTTATTAAAAACCGATGGAAGCGTACAGCTGATCCGCCGTGAGGAAACCCCGAAAGATTATTTCGCAACCTTTGACTTCAGCGATATTCTGAAAGATATGAAATATTAGATTTTTATAAAGGAAGTTTATACAGAACAGATTCCAGATGTTTGTAAAATTACCCCGTGAGCGCTGGCGCTCGCGGGGTAATTGCTTATTTCCGCCTGGAATAAAATTCATTTAGATTTTCGTAAAAATTCGTTTTGCGAAATTGTACAGACCGCTCCTCCAGACATCCCATCCATGTCCGCCGCCCTCTCTCATAAAGAAATAGCTCTTTGTTCCATTTTGTTCAAGCGTCTTCGCATATTGTACCGGATTATCGTACACGACAGTATCATTATCCGCTGTACAGATCATGACAAAGTTCTTGCCATTATATTCATCCGGCAGCTTAAAGTTCTCTGTCTGAAACAGTCCGCCCTCTGTGGCGTAAGGCAATACTCCCGGAGCGGGACTAAACGCGCCGACATATCCAAACGTCTCCGGCATGCTGATTCCGATGTAAAGGGATTCCCGTCCCCCCATAGAGAGACCGGCAATCGCTGTATTTTCCCTGCCCTCCGCGATGGAATAGTGATCTTTGATATATGGCATTAAATCATTTTTCAAATCGTTAATAAAGTTGTCAAATGCCTGGAAATGAGCAATCGTATGATTATCCGAAGGTCCTCCCGCATCGTTTGCCCTGGCGCGCACATTTGGCATAACTACGATCATTTCTTTTGCCATTCCCTCTGCCAGAAGATTTCCAATGACATAATCAGGCCTGCCGCCATTTTTCCACTCATTGTGATCTCCGTCCAGCCCGTGAAGAAGATAAAGTACAGGATATTTCTGTTGTTCGTCATAATTCGGCGGGAGAAGTACATTTGCCTTCCGATCCTTTGTCGTTGTCTCGGAATGATAAGTGATCTCTGTTATTTCACCATATGTTACGCCATTTATTTTGCGGGCATAACCTGTCGGCGTATCCGGTTCTGCTGTATTACCCGGCTCAAACAACTCATCCGGCCACAAATTAGCAATCTCTTCCGGCGTCGGAGTTGGTTCTACCGTCGGATCTGCTGACGCCGCCGGCGCCTGGGTCGCTTGCGCCGAAGCAGCCGGCGTACCCGTAGGCGCTGCCTGGGTTGTACCCGCTGGTGTGGCCGACGCAGCTGCCACTTTATTTTGCTTTTTCACAGTCACCTTCACTGTCCCCACCTTTTTCACTTTTTTCTTTTTATTTTGTTTATAGGAATCTTTCACAACAATTTGAGTTGTTCCAGACGCTACTCCGGTCACAACTCCCTTTGACGACACTTTCGCAATCTTTTTGTTTTTGCTTGTAAACGTGTATTTGTGCTTTGCTTTCTTTCCTTGAACGGAAATCTTTTTTGTCTTTCCAACGGTAACCGAAATTTTCTTTGTCTTCAGACTTGTCTTTTTTGCAGCATGCCCCTCACCTGGCATCCCAGCAAAAGCCGTCGTGGCAGCTATTACCCCGGCGAGCACAACCGCACAAGCCTTTTTTACCTTTCTGCTTTGCATATGTATACCTCCTAGTACTGTTATTAATTGCTACATTTTAATTATTATATCATGTTTCGAAACATAAGTCCATTTACTTTTTACGCTTATATTCCGCTAATCAGCATCATAACTGATACCTTCCTAAATTCGCTTCGTAAAACAAATAATACGGTTTGCCTCTGTAAATCCAACGCGCATATGGAACTGCAAGCTCGCATCGTTGTTCAACTCACAATCACTTGCAAATTCAGAACACCCCTTTTGCTTTGCCCATTTTTCACATTCAGCCAACAACTCCCCGGCATATCCCCTGTTCCGATATTCTTCCCGCACATAAATTCCTTCTAAATATCCAACCGGACGGCTTTCTGTCCCTTCCACATAATCATGCCGCAATCCACACTGTGCGAATCCAATCGGTATATTATCTATGCAATAAATATACATCACACAATCCTTATTTTCTATCTCCTGTTCAAATTCCCCCTTCAATTCTTCTACCGAATGGCTGTCCCACATCATAACCGCCATTTCAGCAACAGATACCATATCTGTTTTTGCTGCTTTTCTTATCATTATCCTGCTCCTCTCTTAAAATTCCCCAAAATGCACGCCCACAGCTCCCACCCAGACATCATTGACCTCCCCGCCGATAAAGTAATAACCTTTTGTCTCCCTTATTAGTAGGCGTATCATACAAATTTGAACTTCTCGTATAAAAAAACATATTGTGCTTCCCTTACAGTTTCGTTATAATTGTTTAAAAGCTTACAACCGTCTGTATTTATTGACAAGAAACGGATGCTACAAGGGGGTCTACACCATGAATATGCTGCATATCGAATACATACTTACCCTGGCAAAAGAGAAAAATTTTTCAAAAGCGGCCGAACAGCTCTATATGACGCAGTCTGCTCTCAGCCAATATGTCCGAAAACAGGAAAAACAGCTTGGAATCCCGCTATTTTACCGCGGGAACAACTCTATCACCCCAACTCCGGAGGGGGAGCTTTATGTACAAACTTTACAAAATATGAAAACCAACATGCTGGATTTTCACCGCCAGCTTGCGGATCTAACAGAGCTCCGAACGGGAAAGCTTGTGATCGGCACTTCCAACTTTTTTGCAACCCACGTACTTCCAAGTGTAATCCGGCAATTTACAGACATATATCCCGGTATCGACCTCGAAGTTACAACTGGCAGCATAAATCATTTAAAATCCGATCTTTCTATCGGAAAAATAGATTTCTGTATCGAACATGACTCTTTTGAGAAGACTTCCTTTTATTGTGAACCTTTATATACAGAAACGCACTATCTGGCTGTGTCACGGTCCCACCCACTCAACCGCTCGCTCAATGGCAGCGCCCTGACGGCAGAGGACATAAAAAATAAATCCATCCAGTTTTCCCATGCCGCTCCTGTGTCACTGCAAGGTTGTGAAATCATGCATATGGTTGACGTAAAGCCGGAAAATATTTTTTATAAATGCCATACGGACATGTTACATGAAGCGCACTGCAAGCCGCGCCACATGATGTTGGCCGACACGATTGAAACCGCTTTCCGCTGGGCGGAGACGGGTATCGCCATTGCCATTATCCCGGATTCCCTCATCATTCACGGAAATTTCGGCAGCCACCCCTATTACTATAAACTGGACTTGAAAAATGCCAGCCAAAATGTCGTGTTCGCCCTTCAGGCCAAACAGCAGATCTCGGCGGCTGCCAAAAAATTTATCGAACTGTTTCGGATCTTTACAGAAAATAAATGACTCTGCTCACTGTTTTAGTCACGCTTCTAACTTGCGAATCCGGTATGTGACGCCAAGCTCCTCACAAATTTTACGGCACTTTTCCTCCTCCTGTTGGGAGATCGTCGATTCCACAGTTGTCATCGTGACAGACGGCACATATTTTTTCACATCCCTGGCAAACGCCAGCATGGCGTCAAAGGATTCCAGCCCAAATTTATTTCTCGTCAGCTCCAGGTATTTTTGCGGATCTGGTGTGTTGAGACTGATTGATACCGCATCCATTTTTCCCTCAAACATCGGGGTCACGTCCTTATTGTAAATAAGGTTTGCGAGCCCGTTCGTATTGATCCTGGTTTTCTTGCCAAATTTGCTCTTGACGTATGCGGCCACCTCGAGCACATCCTCCAGGCGCTCTGTCGGCTCCCCATAACCGCAAAATACAATATCCTGATAACCGTCCGGTGAAAATTTATCAAATTCCGCTTTGACCTCTTCCACCGACGGTTCGCGGTCAAGCCACAAATTTCCGGAGCCATTCAGTTCGTCACCGTTGTTGCGGAGACAAAACGTGCATGCACAGGGACATCGGTTTGTCATATTGACATACAAATTCCCATAAAGCGGATACAAAATCGTCATCACATTTCATCACTCCTATTCGCTCTGCTTCAATCAAATTCTTTCATCAAATTTACCATTTCAATTGCGGATGTCGCGGCGTCATACCCTTTATTTCCCGCCTTCGTTCCCGCGCGTTCAATCGCCTGTTCTATATTATCGGTTGTAATAACGCCAAAAATAGTCGGTACGCCTGTATTCAGGCCAACTGCTGCCACGCCCTTGCTTACCTCGGCACAGACGTAATCGTAGTGGGATGTGGACCCCTTTATCACCGCCCCCAGGCATATGACGGCATCATATTTTCCTGATTTCGCCATTTTCTGTGCCATAACTGGTATTTCAAACGCCCCCGGCACCCACGCAAGATCTACGTTGTTCTCTGTGTCCACATCGTGGCGTCTCAATGCGTCCTCGGCCCCGCCTACTAGCTTGGATACGATAAATTCATTGAATCTGGCTGCCACAATGCCAAATTTCATTCCATTTCCCACTACATTTCCTTCTAATACTCTCATAATCCAATTCCTCCATTTTAGTCTCTTTTATAGTCTGTCATGTGCTGCATCTTTTCCTGTTTTGTGAGAAGGTATTTAAAATCTTCCCTCCTCGGGTCAATCTGTATCGGAACGCGCTCCACGATGCTGATTCCATAGCCGCTCAGTCCTGCAATTTTAGTTGGATTGTTCGTGAGAAGGCGCAGCTTCTTCACGCCGAGGTCGTATAAAATCTGGGCGCCAATGCCATATTCACGCAAATCCGGTGCGAAGCCAAGCTGTACATTTGCCTCTACCGTATCATAACCCTGTTCCTGAAGCTCATATGCCTTTAACTTATTAATAAGCCCGATGCCTCTGCCCTCCTGGCGCATATAGAGCAAAATACCGCGTCCCTCCCTGGCAATGCACTCCATCGCGCGGTCCAATTGTTCGCCGCAGTCACAGCGCCTGGACCCGAACACATCGCCGGTCAGGCACTCCGAGTGGACACGGCACAACACCGGCTCGCCGTCGGCCACATCCCCCATCGTCAGCGCGACGTGATGCTCGCCATTGAGCTTATTTTCATATCCATGTATGTCAAACTCGCCGTACTTAGTCGGAAGTTTCGCCTGCGCCTCTTTTTGTACAAGGCTTTCACTCTCCAGGCGCCTGCGGATAATTTCTTCAACGGTAATAACTGTATACCCGTGCTGTTTGGCAAAGGCAAGCAATTCCGTCGTCCGCATCATCGTGCCGTCCTCCCGCATGATCTCGCAGCACAGTCCGCATTCTTTCAATCCCGCCATTTTCATAAGATCCACCGTCGCCTCCGTGTGCCCCGCACGTTTCAGCACTCCCCCCTGTCTCGCCTCCAGCGGAAACATATGGCCCGGCCTGCGGAAATGCTCCGGCCTCACCCCGTCTTCCACTGCTTTTACCGCCGTCAGGGAGCGCTCAAAGGCCGATATTCCCGTCGTCGTGTCGATATGGTCGATCGAAACAGTAAAGGCCGTGGCGTGATTGTCCGTGTTCACATCTACCATCTGGGGTAAACCGAGCTGCTCACATATTTTGTTGCTCATCGGCATACATATAAGCCCTTTTGCAAGGCTCGCCATGATATTTACATTTTCCGGCGTCGCATGCTCAGCGGCGCAAATCAAATCTCCCTCGTTTTCCCTCTCCGGATCGTCAATGACTAAAATCAATTTGCCATCCCTTAAATCCTGTAATGCCTGGTCCAATTTACCAAACTGCTCCTCTGCCATTTTGAAACCTCCCTTTCATTCTATAAAAATCCATGCTCGGACAAAAACTGCTCGGACAATGCACACCCTATTTTCCCTTCATCCGCCGCGCGGTCCGCACAGCACAGCTTCTCCACATACTTTCCAACTACGTCACACTCGAGATTTACCACGTCACCAATGCGGCGGTCCACCAGGTTCGTCTCACTCTGCGTATGGGGAATGACCGAGACAGAAAAATCACGGTCTGTCACGCGCGCAACAGTCAAGCTGATGCCATCAACCGCAACCGATCCCTTTTCCACAATATATCTCAGGATGTGCTGCTCCGCCGCAATCTGGTACCAGACCGCCGTATCATCCTTTCGAATATGCTGGATTGTTCCCGTACCGTCAATATGCCCCGCCACAATATGGCCGCCGAATCTCCCGTCGGCCGCCATTGCCCGCTCCAAATTGACACGGCTGTTTTTTCCCAGTGTCCCCAGGGAGCTGCGATGGAGCGTCTCCGCCATGACATCCGCCGTATAGCCGTGGTCGCTCATCGAAGTAACCGTAAGGCAGACGCCGTTGACCGCAATGCTGTCCCCGATCTTCGTCCCTTCCAAAACTGTTTTGCAGCCGATACCAAGCACAGCGGAACGAGCTCCTTTATGTATGGATTGTATTGTTCCGACCTCCTCAATTACTCCAGTAAACATAGTCCCTCACATTCTGCTGCCCAATACGGTAAATAGTAAATGAATATTCATTGTGCTGGCAGCGCTGAAATTTATTTTAGTACGCCTGTGATACATATATCTTCCTCCAAAGGAAGGATTTCTATGCCCGAAAGCTTTTTCGCCCCGTCCATTGCAGGAATACCGGCGCCTTCCACGGGCGATTTCGCGAGCTGCCCCCCGATCAGCTTGGGGGCGATATAGGCATAAACCCGGTTCACAAAACCGGACTGTAAAAGGGAACCGTGAAGAGTTCCTCCCCCCTCGACGAGTACGCTGTCAATATTTCTCTCCGCAAGCTGCCCAAACAGTCCCCCCAGTGACACATGGCCTATGCCTTCCGTTTTTATCAATTCCAGGCCAAAGGAACGAAGTCTGTCCGCTTTGGCAGCATCCGCCTCGCCTGCATACGCCACGACCGTGCTTATCTGGCTGGCGGTCTGCACAATCTGGCTTTCGATTGGGATTCTCAGATGCGTATCACAGATGACGCGCACAGGGTCAACCCCCTTCCATTTGCGGCAGTTGAGCATCGGGTCGTCGGCAATAACGGTATCCACACCGACCATGATCGCCGAATATTTCTTCCGAAGAAGCTGCACATGCTCTCTCGCACACCCGCCGGTCACCCATTTCGAATCCCCTGTAAATGCCGCGATCTTTCCATCTAGTGTCATCGCATATTTCATCGCGATATAGGGCAGTCCCGTGCGGATATAGTGAAAAAAAATCTCATTCAGCTTCCGGCACTCATCTTCCAGTACCCCGGTCACCACCTCAATACCGCGCTCCCGAAGTATTTTTATGCCATTTCCCGCGACCTTTGGATTTGGATCCTGGGCGCCTACAAAAACCCGCCCAATCGCTTTTTCGATTATAATTTCTGTACAAGGCGGCGTCCTGCCCTGATGACAACATGGCTCGAGCGTCACATATAGGTCAGCGCCGGACACATCTTCCCCACATCTCGTCAACGCGTTCCGCTCCGCATGAAATTCCCCGCATTTCTCATGACATCCTTTGGCAATAACGTTTCCTTCCTTTACAACGACACACCCCACCATCGGATTGGGGGATGTGTGTCCCATCGCTGTCACTGCAAGATCGAGCGCCTCTTTCATATACTTTTCATGTAGATTCATAATTTCCTTCATTTCTGCAAATATCCCATTCACACTTGCGTTTTTATTTTACAAATAAAAAACCCTGATATCCATCAGGGTTTTGTCGTATCCAAGCATATCAAAAAAGCCCGATACCATCTTCTATCATCCAGACTATACTGTCGGCTCTGGAATTTCACCAAATCAGCGGCATAGATCTCTCATCCAGTGCCGTTCGCGGGCTGTCACCGCCGGTGGGGAATCTCACCCCGCCCCGAAGAATTTGTATGCTGTTTGTCATTATACCACGGCTGCGCTGTCCTGTCAAACCAAATAAAAAAGTGTTACTTTCTTCTAATATTTCTCTTTTTTAACCCCTTGGTGGCACCCGAATACCAGATCAGCTTCCTAAGTTTCTTACACTGCCGCACATCCAATGCTTTTAATTTGTTGTGACGGCAGTCAAGTTCCCTGATCGTCTTGTTTCTTCTCACCTTCAGTGAGCGAATCATATTATCCCTACATGTGACAGTCATTACATTAATATTCCGTAAATCGAGTTCTGTCAAAAAGTTCCAGTCTACGGATATATACTTGTATTTCCCCTTCGGAGACAAAAGCAGCTTTTTCAGATTATTCCTCTGGCACATTACCCTTTCTGCCTTGACATTCCTTAAATCCAGCTGCTTCAGCCGATTATTGTTCAAACTTATTTCTTTATATTTTGTTTTCTTGGACAGCTGTACCTTTTTCAGCTTATTGTAATCGCAGTATATGGATTCTACCTTAATATTTCTCAGATCGAGATTCGTCAGCCTGTTTTCCATGAACCACAATTCCTCGTACGCGGCCAGCGGCGATAGTTTAACATCCGTCAGCTGATTAGCACTGGCATGTACTATTTTCAGCTTATGATTGTTGCTCAAATCCAATACTTTTAATCCGGAATCCAAATATTCACAATTCAAATATTCTAAGTTTGTCAGATCACGGAATTGAATTTCTAAAAGCCTCGCCTGACTGTAATTCAATGTACGAATGTTTACGCATCCGCCCAAATAGACATTGCTGACGAAAGACACCCCCGATAAACTCAGCTCCTCCAATGCGGAACAACCGCGCAGATTAATCGTTTCGATGTCGCCCATGCAGGAAAACGATTTCAGATTATTCATCCAGCTTAAGTCAAGCTCCGTCATATTGACACCAGACAATGTAAGATTGGACAGTTTCGGATATACATGGAAATCCATTTTAAATTCTGTGGCCGGCAATTTCGGAGTAATTAAATACAGTGTTTCTAACATCGGCATTTTTCCGGGAGGCTCAATATTTCCAACCTTCAACTCCGTTATTTCCGGCATCTCATCCGGCAACACCACATTGCTGCCCACCCTGACGCGTTTCAAATGAATAAGCCTGCTCAAATCCTGTACGGGGTATGTGCATTGTAAAGATAGCTCCTCCAATAATAAATTCCCTGACAGATCAAGATTTCGAACAGTTCCCGCCTCACATTCAAAAACTTTAAGCTTCCTGTTATCAGAAAGATTAAGGTAAATGTCAACGTAGTACGGACACCCACCATCGCTATCGACGAGTTCCCAAATCCTCAATTCCTCCAACTCGGTAAATACTTCAATTCCCTGAAAGTTTCCAACTCGCAGTCCCTGTCCATTATTGGAATCAATCACAATAACCCGCGTACCGCTGATTTCATCATCAGACAGAATCCCATCTTTATTTTTGTCAATCTGCCCGGAAATATATTGACGGAAATCCGCGTCGGGGAAAGTTGCCTCATTGACCGGGACCTGCGCCGCTGAAACTACCACGCTATGCAACACCGTTCCAAATAATAAACATACAAGACATTGAAGTAAAACTATTGAGACCCGTTTCATATAACCGCCTCCTTTTAACTTATGTAACGCATTATTTCGCCATGTGACTTCTACTATAGTCATATCATAACAGAATCGGATCTCCTTGTCAAGTACAAACTGAAAACTTACAAATCTTCCTTCTATTTCCCTATAAAGCGACTCGCCGGCAGTTACGGCCGGCAGCGCCCGCATGGCTTGTATCCCTGCTTCTCCAGCTCCTCTTTATTTCCTTTAAACGTTTCTTTATTTTTCTTTTTCGTATCTGTCACACTGGAACAGTCCGGCAAATGGTATTTGTGGGTATTCGTATTTAACACATATTCCGCCGGCGTATCTGCAGCCTCCTTCTTCGTATCCCCGGATAAATGGCTCTCGCCGGTAGCATAGTCAATCGTGATGCCTGGCTGCACGTTATAGGCGTAAATATGAAAACATACCCCCTCGCCGTCGTCTTCCACGGATCTCGCCTCCATCTCCACACCGCTGGCGACGAGGTTATCGCCCTCATAAACAGGCTTCACCCGGTACAGAACATGGTTCCCCGTTTTCCTAATATATTCCGCCACCTGGTTTTCAAATGGAAGCATCCCCTCCACATTCAGAAAACGCGTCCCTGTAATCAAATTTTTCTTATTTGCATTTTCGCCTGTCAACTGAAATCCAATCAGATGACACCGATTGTACAAATATTTTCCTTCTACGCAGTCATATTTCGCCGACTGCCATCCGGACGGCTTCACCGGACTGATGTTCCCCCGCTCCTCCGTCGGCATCAGGTCCTTGCCGATATTGGCATACGCGGTCCCGCACCTCCCAAGTGAATCCAGCTCCGCATAGGTTTCAAATGATTCCGTCGTGAAATCTTTCTCGTCGAACTGCGGCTGTCCGTTATGTATCGCAACATACGCCTCCCCTGAAAATGCGGGAATTTTGTCAAGCGTAACCGCGCCTCCTCCCACCTCGGAATCCTCGCGGGAGCCAGACGGCAATCCCTCCCAGGAGCAGCCGGCCAGCAGGCAGCACAAAACAACAAGCAGCGCAAGAAAACAGCCTTTCCCTTTTTCTCTCATTTTGTAATCTCCTCACTATCCAATACAATCGTAAACGGCCCGTCGTTCAGCAGCTCTACTTTCATATCGGCGCCAAATTCCCCCTCTTCGACTACCGCAATTTCTTCCTTGCATTTCCGTATGATATATTGGTATAACCGCTGTGCTTCATCGGGTTTCCCCGCCCTCGTAAAGGACGGCCGGTTTCCCTTGCGGCAGTCCGCATACAGCGTAAACTGGGACACAAGCAATAACCCGCCGCCGACATCCTTCAATGCCAGATTCGTCTTCCCATTTTCATCTTCAAATATCCTCATATGAACCAATTTCTGGACGAGCTTATCCGCTATCTGCTCGTCATCTTCCATACCGATCCCGACCAATACGAGAAAGCCCTTTCCTATTCTTCCACTTACCTTGCCGTCTATCGTAACGGATGCATGCTGCACCCTCTGAATAACAAATCTCATGTTCCATCTTACCTCGTTTCTTTATTTTGTACCATCGGGTTTAACCCACATTCCCTCCGCCTTCGTGTGCTTCCATGTATCCTTTCCCTCATCATAGGCTTCCACGGACATATATTGAAAATCACTGCTCGTCTTTAATGCCTTGTAAATCGTCTTGAGCGGAACCCAGTGCCGGTTGTGGTCCGGATCGCCGGAATCCGTCAGAAATACTTCTTCCGTCTCACTATTATACAAAAATAACGTCACATAATGTCCCGGCGTATTCTTCCAATAGCTGTCGTCATTGTAGCTGGATACGAGTACAAGCATCGACTGCGCCGCTGCCATCTCTTCGCGAAACGCCCCATACGTCGACGGCTTCTCCCCCAGTGTTACCGTAAAACCAAGTTCCGACATTGCCTTTCTCATAAATGGCCAAGCTACAGCTCCTCCGCCGCCATAGGACGTATGCCGCTTCGTCCACCGGTACATATCAATTGGGGTACACTGGTATTTTGTCAAAGTCGAATATATATTGGCCATAGCGCAAAAACCGCACCCAAAAGCCCCAAAGGAACTGCCGTCGTGATACTCCTTCCCCCACTTACCAGACCATTCACGCCTCTGCTTCCACGATTTCGGCCCCTGTAAAAAGGAATATACCTCTTGCTCTGATGTCCCGTCAGCTTCCTCTTCCACCTGGACCACCGCTTCCGAAACGGGCTGGATTTCCTGTCCTCTCTCCTGTTCCTCTGCTTCAACGACCGTTATCGTCTGTTCTTCTGCTTCCTGTTTCCCATTTTTCCCAAATATCAGAAGCAACACAGTCACCACAACTAATGCTACCAAAGAACCCCACTTCGTCATGTTATATTTGTCCATTTGCCTCAGTCCTCACACATATTTTTCGATTGCAACGGTCAGCCTTCCCTTTTTCGTCTCCCTCACCACGCCGGCAAATACAAATTTACCATATCCACGGACGCTCACTATATCGCCCTCTTTCAAGGCGCCACTATTATTCTCATACTGCCTGCTATTCACAAAAACCTTCTTTTCCCGGAACAGCGGTATACATTTTCCCCTGGAAAGATGGAATATGTGGGACACAATAGCGTCACACCGGTTGGAGGCGACGACATACTCCTCTCTTTTCCTCTCCGGCCGAAACTCTTCCGGCAAGCCGTCCGTCTCTATACAAACCACATTTGTATGGCGGATTTTTGTCAATTGATCGCAAATATAATCCTTCATATTTGCCAGACAGAAAAAATAGCACTCTTTATCGCGCACCCATATATCGCCGACCACATCCCGTTCAATCCCTAAATTCATCAGAGCGCCCAACACATCCCGGTGCCCGGCCGGACCGGCAAACTTTGGTGTAACCGGCCGCACATGCATACAGCACACCGGAAATTCCTCCACATACCCAAACATTTCCTCGCTGCCAAACCGAAGGATCTGGCGTTCTGCATCCAGACTTCCTCCAAATAACGTATATGGAATAAACGCCAGCTCTTTCTCGATCTGGAAAAACTCATCCACCTCAGAAGGAGATAGAAAATGAGTAAATGTATAGTGCCCGTTTTGAAAACTCATATTAGCTAAATCCATAAATCTCTGTTTCATTCGTTTCCTTCCTCCGCGCCGAAAAACGGCTGCCTGTTTATCGCATCCCGGTATTCCGAATGTTCTGTGCAAAATTTTTCTATTATTTGCGGCTGTCTCCAGAAATGCATCGGATACACTTCTTTCACCTTAATTTTTTTCAAAAAATATAAAATTCCGTCTGCGTAGCGCTCCTCCTGCCTTGGATCCATCGGTAAAAAGGCCACATCTACCTCTGCACCGCGCAAATCGTCCGCCAATATGCCCGCCAGATTTTGAATTTCATGCCGATAGCTTCCTGTCATCTGACGGTTGTCCTGTTCCGGTTCTCCCTCCCACACCCAGTCATTCAAGTCCCCCGCGTGATAAATAATGCCCTCGCCGCCCACGACCAGAAACGCCACTCCGGCGTCCGTCGAGTGAAATGTGTATAGCGTTGTTTCACAGGGCAGCCCATACGTCTGGTTCCACGTAACGCGCCGTGCATCCACATCCCCGTCCGGGTACTTCCTAGAGGAAATATCCTTTGACAAAACAGCAGTCACATGTTTCATACCACAGTCTTTTAAAAGAGTAAAAATTTTTTTATTGTAGTGATCCGGGTGGGCATGGCTGGCAAAGACAATAATCGGTTTTTCTACATCCAGTTCCGGCAGCTCCCCCTGGTAGTAATCAAATACATAATAGCATTGCTCCGTCTCCACAAGAAACCCACTGTGGTAAATATAAGTTACTTTCATCGCACATCCTCCCTTATTATCTTAACATATTGCACAGACAATCGCAATTTCTTTCGAAAATTTGGTTGTTCTTCCAATTCCATGTATTTTATATTTTTGTAACAATTTTGTAATCTTTTATGTTATACTGTCCTTGTTACAAATTACAAACACCAGAAAGGAAGATTTTTATGAACAAAAGAATACAACGTAATTTAACTGCGGGCGTGCTCGCCCTGTCACTGGCGGCCACCCTCATACCAGCACAGAATACTGCTGCCGCAAAAGCGAAGCTCAACCGAAAAAAAATCACTCTATATATAGGAAATACTTTTAAACTTAAGCTCAGAGGCCGCTCCGGGACGCCAATCTGGCGTTCCTCAAACAAAAGAGTGGCAAAGGTAAACAAAAAAGGACTCGTAACCGCAAAAAAAGTGGGAACTGCTAAAATAACAGCAAAAGTAAAGGGGAAGAAGTATAGCTGTAACATCAAAGTCAAAAAAATTTTGAAACCGGCGCAGCCACCAGCCGCTTCCCAGAAACCCGCTGCTTCTCTAAAACCGGTTGCTTCTCTGAAACCAGTTGCTTCCCAAAAACCAGCTGCGACCGTGAGACCGACAAAGAGGCCGATTGCTTCTGTGAAACCGGCCGCTTCTCAAAAGCCTGTTGCCACCGTTCCACCAACCTCCGCCGTAACGGAGCAGTCTGCATACGCGGCTCTCAACTCACTGCGCAGCACGTATCCGGAGGGCATGCCGCTCACAAACAGCTATTATTATTATTCCCCCCGTTTCGGCAACGGATACGGATGCTACGGATTTGCGGCCAAATTAAGCGATACCGTCTTTGGTACGGAAAAACCGTATCGGACGCACACTTCTTTTGACCAGATCAAAGTAGGGGACCATATTCGAATTGGCAATTCCCACTCCGTCGTCGTATTGACAAAGGAAAATAATTTTGTCACCGTAGTCGAGGGAAACTATAACTCCTCTGTTCACTGGGACCGTAAAATCACATCGTCATCTTTGGCGTCCAGCGGTTTCAAAATTTATACGAGATACTAATCCCCTATCCCCCGGGCCGCACTATAGGCCCGGGGATTTTCATGAACAGAGCAACTCCCGTATCTCCGCGCAGCGATCTACGACGACAGCGCCGTCAAAGCTCTCCAAAAGCTCTCTGTCACGAAATCCCCAGCTGACAAGAATGCAATCCATCCCACAATGGACAGCCGTCTCGTAATCGACATCCGAATCCCCGATATAAACTGCTTTTTCTATGTCGCTCCCAAGCTGGTCAAGCGCGGCATATACGGAATCCGGCGCCGGCTTTCTTCTCACACCCTTGCGCTCCCCGATCGCCGCATTTGTATACCTGGAAAAATAAATCTCATTTAATTCCTTTACCGCCGCATCATTTTTATTTGAGACAATCGCGAGCTTGAAACCCTGTTCGGAAAGGCATTTCATTAAATCGACCACACCATCGTATGGCTTTGTCTTAATCTGGCAGTGATCCGTATAATAACTCTTAAAATCGGCAAATGCCTGTTCAAACTGCTCATTTTCACGTCCGCCCGGTACGGACCTCTCCATCAATTTTCCGATTCCATTGCCCACAAATGTGCGGATCTGCTCCAGACTGTGCTGTGGGTAACCATATTTTTTCATAACCGCATTTACACTGTCCCTCAAATCATCCAGCGTATTTAAAAGCGTCCCGTCCAGGTCAAAAATGACCGTATCCTTTTTTTTCATTTGCTCTCCCTCTTACATAGAATCATGGTTTTATTTTATCGTTTATTATATACAAAAACGTTTTCAAATTCAACTCAAAATCTTATCCATATATTTTTACTTAACTGGTATATTTTTACTTGTATGGAAGACACTATCCGTAGTGACAAATTTTAAAGAAAGGAGCGTCAGAATGAACGACAACGAAAAAGCATCCAATACAACCAACCGGGCAGAAAATAAAAATACGATGGATGGCGTATCTGAAAAGAGAGCGGCGCAAATCCGGCAAAACTCGCGCTATAACAAAGAGGATCTTCCTTCCCCTGACAACAATCTGTTCTGGGAACATGCTTCTAATCCTCTCAGCAGCAAGGGAAACTAATCAGGGAGTTGTGGTGCCGCCACGGTACAAGTGAATTATAACTAAAATCGCAAATCAGACCGAAGAATCCGGAATTCTGTTTTTTTATGAGAGACAAGAACAGATTCCGGGTTTTCCATGTCCCGTTCTATTTCCTCAAAGCACCGGTATCTTCGGTTTGGATCCGGCTGTACACATCGCGACAAAACGGTTTTTAACGATTTTGAAATCGCCGTCCCATCCGCCAGCACGCGAAACCAGTTTCCTCCCGCCCCGGATGGAGACTGCCCGGTCAGCATATACAGCATAACAGCGCCAAACCCGTACATATCGGTTCTCATATCAATAGTCCCGCCCCGGACAAACTGCTCCGGCGCCGCGTATCCTTTCGTTCCGACTGGTATGTCCACATGTCCCTTACCGCCCTCCGCACCCACCGACGCGCCAAAATCAATAAGCTTTACCTGGGATAGCGGTGTAATCATAATATTGGACGGCTTTAAATCCCGGTAAATAACCGGCGGCCTCTGCCATTGAAGGAAAGCCAGAATACGGCAAATCCCGATCCCCCATCCGACGGCCTGCACCTCCCGGACCGCCCCATACCGGGCAATCCTCTCCTTCAGCGTAATGCCAGGTACATACTCCATCACAAGGGCGCCTCCCCCCGGCTCTTCCACGCTCTCCCAAAAGATAGGAATACCAGGATGCCGGATTCCCCGCATCCTCTGAAATTCTTCTTCTGCAGAAGCGTAACCAGACATACCTTCATATTTCTTTATCGCATATCTTTTTCCGCTCCGCCTGTCGATTCCCAAATAGACACGCGAAGTTCCCCCCTTGCCAAGCTCACGGACCAGTCTGTATTTTTTCATAGTCCCCCCTGTTTACGCATTTATGTCACTGGACAGCGCCGCCACCATACACAAGTGCAGCCGCACATGGAACCTTCCCTGCTAAATGGCTCATCCACCGCTGTAAATGACGGTTATTCATTATTTTCCCCGGGTATTCCAGACAAATATGTCTGGGTACGATAAGATATAAAGACTTTTTAGAAATAGAACGGCATAAAAATGAGAAGTCCGCCGTTTCTTCCTCCGGTATGCCAAGTTCGAGATCAAACTCCTTGCGCTCTTGGCCGGCATATATCCTCCGATAACGGTTCTTATCAAAGGAATACTCATACATCACTATTTCTCCCATCCCCAAAACGACATACCGCCCCGCATGCACAAGCATTACAGCGAGATCCCAACCGCACTCCGCTCCTTTTGCCACGCCACATAGCATATTATACCAATAGCGTTTTATAACTTCCGGCGAAAAGCAATACTGGCTCTCTGGAAACTCATGTCCAAACCAATACTCAAACGCCTTCAGGAGCTGTCCCACGGCTTCTCCCGTCCGTTCCCCGCTTTCGGCGGCCACATGGCACATCACCGCCAGTGCGCAATCGCCGCCACCGTCCCCTATTATTTTCTTTCGGAGGGAACCTTTTCTTTCCACACTTCCCTCCGAAACGTATAAGCCGTATCCATGCTTCGGAACATCCGAAAAAATATAGGATACCAGCAATTTTCTCCCCCTATTTCCCAAGCTTCTCCTTCCCTCCCATATATGGCCGAAGCGCCTTTGGTATATTGACCGAGCCGTCCGCATTGAGATTATTCTCAAGAAAGGCAATGAGCATCCGCGGAGGGGCAACTACCGTATTATTCAATGTATGGGCAAAATATTTTCCACCATCGCCCACAACCCGGATTTTGAGCCGCCTCGCCTGCGCATCGCCAAGATTGGAACAGCTTCCCACTTCAAAATATTTCTTCTGACGCGGCGACCACGCCTCTACATCAATGGATTTCACCTTCAAATCCGCTAAGTCGCCAGAGCAGCACTCCAACGTCCGAACGGGAATATCAAGGGTCCGGAACAGATCCACCGTATTCTTCCAGAGCTTGTCAAACCACATCCTACTGTCCTCCGGCTTACACACAACGATCATTTCCTGCTTCTCAAACTGATGAATGCGGTAAACACCGCGCTCCTCCAGGCCGTGTGCCCCCTTTTCCTTACGGAAACACGGGGAATAACTGGTAAGTGTCTGCGGAAGCTTCTCTTCGGGAATAATTTTATCTATAAATTTCCCGATCATCGAATGCTCGCTTGTCCCAATCAGGTACAGATCCTCTCCCTCTATTTTATACATCATGGCGTCCATCTCATCAAAGCTCATAACGCCCGTCACAACATTGCTCCGGATCATAAACGGCGGAACACAGTACGTAAACCCGCGGTCAATCATAAAATCCCTGGCGTAGGCAATGACGGCCGAGTGCAGTCTCGCAATATCTCCCATAAAATAATAAAACCCATTTCCCGCCACATCCCTGGCCGCATCCAGGTCAATTCCATCGAACGCTTCCATAATCTCTGTGTGGTATGGTATATCAAAATCGGGTACTACGGGCTCTCCAAACTTTTCTATCTCTACATTTTCACTGTCATCCTTGCCAATTGGGACGCTTGGGTCAATAATATTGGGAATCGTCAGCATAATGTCCCGTATTTTTTCTGCCAGCTCATCCTCTTTCTTCTCAAGCTCAGCCAGCCGTTCAGCACCTTTCGCCACTTCCGCCTTCAGCGCCTCGGCCTCCTCTTTCTTTCCCTGGGCCATCAGACCGCCTATATTCTTCGATATTTTCTTCCGGTTTGCGCGAAGATTATCCGCCTCCTGCTGCGTCGCACGGCTCTCTTTATCAAGCGCAATCACTTCGTCGACAAGCGGAAGCTTTCGGTCCTGAAATTTATTTTTGATATTTTCCTTCACTATGTCTGGATTTTCCCGTAAAAATTTAATGTCCAGCATCCTATTTCCTCCTTGTTTTCCTCTTATTTCCGTTTGTGTATACAATTGGATTTATTATACACCCTTTTCCCCTGTTTTGCAAATTATTTCACCTATTTTTTATCGTTGAATATATTAATACTAACCAATCTGAATCATGGTGAATCATTTGCATAAGTATTCCGTCAGACCGGAGCTTTTTGCCGCTGCCACCACGGGTGAAGACGTCGGCAAGCTCACGGTAAATGTTACCGCAGAGACAAACAACCAGCCCATCGAAGGAGCCTCCGTCCGCGTCACCTACAACGGGGACCCAAACCGGGTTATCGAGGAGACAACCACAAATGAAGAGGGACAAATCCCAGATATTGAACTGGATGCCCCGCCAATCGACTACAGTATGGAACCCGGCGCAAATAAACCGTATGCCGAGTATACCATCTATATTTCCGCCCCCGGGTACGAAACACTCGAAGTAAGCGGAGCAGAAATTTTTTCCGGCGAACTTGCGATCCAAAATGCAGCCCTTTTGCCGATCAGTCCAACTGACCCTACCGGTGCAGAACTATACGTCATTCCCGACCACACACTTTGGGGTGACTATCCGCCCAAGATCGCCGAGGACGAAATCAAGCCGGTCGACGAATCCGGCGAAATCGTACTGAGCCGGGTCGTGATTCCAGAGTATGTCGTCGTTCACGACGGCCCTCCCTCCGACACCTCCGCTCAAAATTATTATGTGAAATACAAGGACTATATTAAAAATGTTGCCAGCAGCGAAATCTACTCAACCTGGCCGGAATCAACGATACAGGCCAACATACTCGCCATTCAGTCCTTCACGCTCAACCGGGTGTTTACAGAGTGGTAGGGAAACCACCGCTCATTCAGGATCATTCTTTCTACCGTAATTATTATGATCTGCCGGCGGCCGTCTATTCAACAAAAAGCAAGAGCCAATTACTATGTAGTAATCAGCTCTTACTATAAATTTAGCGCACCTTCAGGCAAAATGCAAAATATCCCATTCCTGTGTCAAACAGAAGGCTGTAACGGGGATATCCCGATTCAAATTCCTTTTCAAACTGCTCTGCCGTAAGCACGTGGTCCTTTTCAAATTCAAATTGCCGCAAAAATTTAAAATACATTCCCATACGCTTTATCATCTGCTGGGAAAGCTGTTTCGTAGCATCCAGCACCACTTTGTCGACTTTCTTAAAATTAACATCCAGCATTTCGCCAACCTTGTGCAGCACCAGCTGTTCCTCCAGCACAAGAAATACCTGGATCCGCCTTCCTTTAGCCGAACGGTAAGTGATGCGGTAAAAGATACTCTTTCCAAAATCCTCTCCCGCATACTGGTCACTGACAATCCGGGTATCCAGCTTAAATACTTCCATAATCGTCTTAGAAACTACTTTTTCTACCGCCATAATCTCGTCTTTCGGAAGGACTTCATTCCACCGGTTCGGAATTCTTCCCGTAATCGCGCGGTCTTCAATTAAAATATGTCCCGTCAGCCATCCCAGGCTGATTCCCACGAAATGCTGCATCGCTTCCCTGGAATAATCCGATTCTACTAAATCCTTTTCCAGTGCAGGAATTGTCTTGTCCCGCATCACATCGTGAAGACGCTTATGCACCTCGTACCCGCTGTAATGAATCGACCTCATATACTCCTCTTCCTGTGCAAAATGTTTGACCGTGTAGCTTTTGAAATATTTGATGGCCTCCTCACAGACCCACCTGCCTCTTTTTTCGTCCTCACTTAACTCCATTAGCTTACGAACAACTGAAAAAAGCCTTCTATGTGCCTTATCAACCTCCTCTACACCGATGTTAAACCGTTCATTCCACTCAATCTCTTTTGCCATTTTGATTTTCCCTTCCTTCCCCTTCGTATCAATCTAACAAAATTAAATCATTGTATTATAAGTTTACTATTAATTATATGTAAGCACTATAATTTTGTCTACTCCAAAAACCTTTTCCTACAGTATACTAAAATAGTGCTTCGTTATCAATTACTATCTTTCCGAATATGACAGGCCATTTCAAAATAGTTATGTTATAAACAAATAAACTGGAGACATTCCATGAAAAAGAATTACAAGACGCTCTCCACGGAGCAAAACGGATGGCACATCCTTCTGGCGTTCCCACAGGCGCCAGACAATACACAATGTATAAATGAAGAAGTAAAACAAATTCTCTCAGACCTTCTCCGCGAACAGCTGGCAAATTTGAAAAAGGGAGGGCAGACATGATTACAGACAAAAAGCGGGTACGCATACTACTGCGTGTCAGCTCTGACCAGCAGCTGGAGGAAGACGGGGATTTAATGGTACAAAGACAGCTCGTCTGTGACTATGTAAAAGAACATGCGAATTGGCTGCTGGACGAAAAAGAATATTTTGAGGGAAGCAAGAGCGGATATAAAAATTCAGTGGCGGACAGGGAGGTTTTACAAGAAGCCTATCAGGATGCAAAAAATCATGAATACGATATACTCGTCGTTTACAAGGATGACCGGATCGGACGCCGGATGTGGGAAATCGGCGGTTATATCATGTCATTAAAAAGCCTTGGCGTAAATATTTACACCGTAAAGGATGGCTGCATTTCTCCTGAAAGCAATGACATCATGGGACAAATGATGCTGGCACTCCGGTACGGCAATGCGCAAAAAAGCAGCGCTGATACGGGTATGCGGGTGAAGGATACTGCAAAAAAACTGGCAGCACAAGGTAAATTCATGGGTGGCAGAGCCCCTTATGGATACACGTTAGAGCATTCGGGAGAAATTAGCAAGCACGGGCGTGCCTTAAAACATCTTGTAATCGCCCCCGAACAAGCAGAGGTTGTAAAATACATTTATAAGCTATCCCTAAACCGGGAGCTTGGTTCTGCTAAGATCGCCAAAACACTAAATAATAGCGCCCTCTATAAAAGCCTTGCCCCAAATGACGTATGGAAAAGCGGAACCATTACAAGTATTCTGACCAATCCGATCTACGCCGGTTATACCTCCTACAAGCGAAGAGAACATTCATCCGGCTCCTGCCACAGACTGGACCGCAGGGACTGGATTGTCGCAGAACGTCAAAACCCGGATATTGTTATTGTCGATAAAGATACATGGACAAATGTGCAGAAAAAAAGGAAACAGCGTGCAAACAAGTACACGAAACCACTGAAAAAGGAAGACGTAACAATAATCGGACGAAACGACGGTATGCTATCCCTGGTTGATGTCCTTCATTGCGGCTACTGCGGCTGCAAAATGGTAAATGGCAGCAAATACAATTACTGGACCATCAAGAGCACAGGAGAACGGCGGACTAGCAAGCTTCCCATTTATAAGTGCCAAAATGCGTGGCAGGGCATTCCCCACGACAAGACCAGTCAATTCCGGGCGGACCAGATCGAGCCCGTTATACATGAACTTGTAGCCGAGTATATTAGCCGCTTACAGGAAAAGGTGAACATCTTTGATGAAATCTCATATGAGATCAACGAAGAAAAGCAAAGGAAAAGCAAGGATTTAGCGAGGGCGCGGGAAGGACTGGATAAAATCAGGCAAAACATCCAAATAATAGAAGAACACATACCCGACGCCATGACAGGACAATATATTCTCTCATTAAAGGATCTGGCCCATACTATCGAAAACCAGAAAGCCAAAGAACAAAAACAAATCACCATGATCGAGCAAAAAATAGCTTCCATACAAAACACCACTCTTTCAGCCGAGGACTGGCAAAATATAAAAGATAAAATACCAACCTGGCGCGAACTGTTTTTCCGCGCTGACACACCGACGAAACGAGTACTGGTAAATAAGCTAATCGAGCGCATTGACATTACCGGGGAACAGATTGCCGTGCGCCTCCGGGTCAGCCCCGGGAACCTTATGCCCCAGTCCCGAATGACCGGCGACGGAGTGGTACCGCAACAAGGGGTATGATTTCACAATCACGAGTTCAACTGCTTTCGACCACAAATGGATACCAAACCGAAATGTATTCGAAAGCATATCGAGTATCGTGGATGAACTGTTCAGCAATTACCTTTCCCGCCCAAATGTGATCCAGCCAATTCTTACACAGTACTGTGATGGCAAAAATGTTTCTTGTCCTAATTGGATGAGCCAGTGGGGAAGCAAATCACTCGGGGACCGTGGCTACACGCCGATCGAAATACTTCGGAATTATTATGGGGATTCCATTTTCATCAATTCAAGCGAAGTCATTTCGGGAATTCCTTCGTCCTGGCCCGGATACAACCTGGAAGTTGGCAGCTCCGGTGAAAAAGTCCGCCAGATGCAACAGCACCTAAATGTAATTTCCAACTCCTATCCGCTCATCCCAAAAATAGCGGAGGACGGTATCTTTGGACCCCAAACGGAGGAAGCAGTAAAAACATTTCAGAGGGTGTTCAAGCTCACGCCGGATGGTATCGTCGGTTTTAAGACCTGGTATAAAATATCTGAAATCTATGTCGGTGTAAGCCGAATCGCAGAAGGCGTAGCAAGATAAAAAGAATCGGGACTGCCCCACCAGTGATGCTGGTTGACAGTCCCTTTCCTGTATTGTTTTTCAACTGCTCTACACGCGGTTTCTCTTACTTCTCTTCCTTCTCATAGTGTACGATCCGGTAGCTTTCATCGTCGAATCCATCCCCATTCATCTCACGCAGACAGATATATATGCTATCCTCCGATTCCACAAAAAAGTCTACAATCCCCCCGGCTTTCTTAACTGATCCAGCATTACCCGCCTGGCTCCTTCCATCCCCCGGTCCCTCAGCGGATGCCCCTTCCTTAGAACCCTCTTCGCCATCTGAACGCTCGCTCAGGCTCGTAATATCCGTATCGCCTGTCAGGCTTCTCACTTCGTCAGAATCTAAATAACTAAGGACGGAATATACCCCTGTTTCGTTGCATATATACAGCTCCCACGTATCGGGATTCGTATAAAAAAACCAATCCTTCCCGATTACGTCCTCCCCCAGCTGGGTACCAAATACATTGTCCTCTTCCAATTCCGGAATGCCGAGTACCCGGAATTTCTTATCTTCATTGGAGAAAATAATGATTTCACTCTCACCAAATGCAAAACGTCTTCTCCCGCTGATGAAATTACCGAGATCATTCAATACCTCCCCCGTCTCACCATCTATGATTTTTCCCGATTCTCCTCCACTTTCATTGTAAAGGAACAGCATTTTTCCGTCTTCGAACACATGGTAATCCGTAAATTTCCTTTCCAGCGATGTAGCGCCAACACCAAAGACGTATTTCTGCATCGAATACGAAAAGTCAGGAAGTGGCGTCTCAAATACCTGGTCATTTTCCTCGTCCATCTGAAGAATCGAAAAATGCTGTGTCACCATTTCCACCATCTCGCCATCAACCTCAGATTTGCCCTCTATATAATAACAAAAAATCCCATACAGGCTGCCATCGTCACCTCGCCGGAACTGATCTAGCGTAAACCGCGTCCAGTGCTCCTGTTCGTACTTCAAATTCAAAAACTCGCTCAGGGAATTCTGGCACAAATGATCCTCTTTCCAATCTTTGTTTTCCTTTAGCGTCCAACGCGCGATATCTGCCAGGTATTCTTCCTCTTCTAATGTAAAACTGCTGGCATATACCGCTGGTTTCCCCTGGAGGTCACTGACAAATCCATCAAATAAGGCGTCCTTCTCTTCCTCATATTCAAATTCATGTTCCTCCTCTTGCGCGGAAAAAAAGTCCGGGAGAATCAGCTCTTCCATCTTATATTTTGTATTTTCCGGTTCCGCAGGGATCTGTATATCCTGCTCTTCCGTCTCTCCCTTCCCACATCCGGAAAGTACCAAAATACACATCAAACATATACTTAACAATCTCCGTTTCAATGCCCTATCTCCTCCTGCTACAAGTATTGTAAGCCTATAAAACCATAGAAAGCTGTATCCTCTTTTTCTGCATGTCCACGGAGAGCACTTTCACTTCCACGACATCGCCCACGCTCACGACCTCCAGCGGGTGCTTGACAAACTTTTTATTTGTGAGCTTCGATATATGTACAAGCCCGTCCTGGTGAACCCCAATATCCACAAAAGCCCCAAAGTCTATTACATTCCGCACGGTTCCCTTCAAAATCATGCCTTCTGTCAAATCTTTCATCTCGAGAACATCCGTGCGGAGCACCGGTTTTGGCATCTCTTCACGCGGATCCCTCCCCGGCTTTTCCAATTCTTTTATAATGTCGTCCAGCGTCAAATCTCCAACACCTAATTTCCCAGAAATTCCTTTCCGATCCTTGGCAAGCAAAGAAAGCCCCATAACACCGCCCTTTATGTCCTCCGGGTTTAAACCAAGCATTTTCATAAGCTCCTGTGCGGCCGCGTACGATTCCGGGTGCACGCTCGTACCGTCCAGCGGGTTGTCCCCGTTGCTAATTCTCATAAAACCAGCGCATTGTTCAAACGCCTTTGGCCCCAGCTTTGCCACTTTCAAAAGCTGTTTGCGGTTTGTAAACCTTCCGTTTTCCTCCCGGTAGGATACAATATTCTTTGCAATTGCCTTAGAAATACCTGAAATATACTCCAGAAGAGACGCCGACGCCGTATTCAAATCCACGCCGACATTATTTACGCAATCCTCCACAACAGCCGAGAGCGCTTCGCTCAGCTTCTTCTGGTTCATATCATGCTGGTATTGCCCGACGCCGATTGATTTCGGATCAATCTTCACAAGCTCTGCAAGCGGGTCCTGTAAACGCCTGGCAATAGAGACAGCGCTCCTCTGCCCCACATCAAAATTCGGAAACTCTTCTGTCGCCAGCTTGCTCGCCGAGTACACGGAGGCGCCCGCTTCATTTACAATAATATATTGGACCGGCTTACCAATTTCCTTGAGCATATCCACAATAACCATTTCTGACTCACGGGACGCCGTCCCGTTCCCAACCGAAATGAGTGATACCCCATATTTCTCAATAAACCCCTTTACGATTTTTTTCGTCTCTGCCACCTTGTTTTGCGGCTCTGTCGGATAAACGACAACCGTATCCAGCACCTTTCCTGTCTCGTCCACGACAGCCAGCTTACAGCCCGTGCGGAATGCGGGATCCCATCCGAGGACTACCCTGCCCGTAATCGGAGGCTGCATCAAAAGCTGGGCCAGATTCTTTCCAAATACCTTGATCGCGCCATCCTCCGCCTGTTCTGTGAGTTCATTCCGGATTTCCCTCTCGATCGACGGTGCAATAAGCCGCTTATAACTGTCCTCGGCCGCCTCTTTCAAATACCCGGATGTATACGGGTTCTCCTTCGTGATCACTTTTTTCTCTAAATACCTTAAAATCCGCTCTTCGGGAGCGGTAATTTTCACGGTCAGAAATTTTTCCTTCTCTCCGCGGTTAATAGCCAAAATCCGATAGCCGGCAATCTTCTTCACCGCTTCCTCAAAGTCATAATAGGTCTCATAAACGGATTTTTCTTTCTCGTCCTTGGCCACCGAGACCAGTGAGCCCTCCTCGAAAGTAAGCTTCCGGATGTATATGCGGTAATCCGCCTCGTCCGCGATAGCCTCTGCGATTATATCCATCGCACCTTGAATCGCCTCCTGGACCGTAGCGACCTGCTTTTCCTCACTGACATATACCTTTGCCTCTTCCTCCAGCGGCTGGTCTGTCATCTGTAGAAGAATTATGTTGGCTAGTCCCTCCAACCCCTTCTCTTTCGCGATCGTAGCTCTCGTACGCCGCTTCGGACGGTATGGGCGGTACAGGTCCTCTACAACAACCTGCGTCTGGGCGGCAAGAATCTGCTCCCTCAGCTCGTCAGTCAGCTTTCCCTGCTCCTCAATGCTGGCTAAAACCTGTTCCTTCTTATCCTCCAAATTGCGCAAATATGTAAGCCGTTCATTCAGGCTGCGCAGCTGTTCATCATCGAGAGCCCCGTGCTTTTCCTTCCGGTACCTCGCAATAAACGGAATCGTATTTCCCTCGTCAATAAGGCTGACAACAGCCTCAACCTGCCATTTTTTGATTGAAAGCTCCTCTGCTATTTTCTCATTTATATCCATCTTACCCTTCATTTCTAGCGAAATGTTTCCTTTCTCCTGCTTTTATTAACAATTTTGTTTTTATACATTTTATCGTCCGCCACTCTCATATAACTTGCAATCGTGTCGTTTGCTGTCGGTATTCCCAGCTCATATCCCCAGCTGGCGTGGACTTCATAAGGCTTGCCGGATTTCTTGTTAAACTTATCAAGACTTTTTTCAAATACGCGGATCCATTCCCTGACGTCCTCCTCATTATCACATGGGAAAATAACCTCAAATTCATCCCCGCCAATCCTGGCCCCGATCTGCCCGAGCAAACTCGCCTCCTGGATCGCATAACCGACGGCCCTAAGCGCCGAATCGCCTTCATGGTGTCCGTAAATATCATTGATCGGCTTGAGACCATCCATATCAATGCCGATCACACAGACCGTGCTGTCTTTCGCCCTCGCCTGCGAAAACTGCATACGGGCATATTTCTCAAATCCCCGACGGTTGTACAGACCGGTAAGCACATCCTGAATGTACATATTTTCAAGCTCCGAAATCAGATCATTCATTTTAATACAGAAACGGATGTTGTAAATTGCATTCGAAACAGAAATATTCCATCTGACATATGGCTTTCCATACCGCTCTTCTCCATGAAAGCTATAAGCTTCATATCCGAAACTGTTATCAAGATAATGAAGCGGAATAAAGAAATAGCACTGTGGTTCCTCACTCACAAACTCTTTCGGAAGCAAAACATGCCGGTCAAACGGAATATCCACATCCCCCAAATTTTCACGGTCCCGGAACGCCACCCTTACGTGCATCTGCTCCGTATATCCATGCATATCGTCCGACTTTCCCTCGATATCATCGCGAAGGCAAATAAAATAATTTTGAAACTTTTCTATATTGTATATATATGTCGAAAGCCCTTTGTGAAGTTCTTCAATCGTTCTTACCCCACTCAGGTCTATCGTCAAAAAGTTAAACTGCATATCCAGATTATCTCTGGATGCCTCATTCTTGTGAATTCTGCTTTTGTGTATGGCGACGGAAAAGCTGTTTTTGTCCAGACAGCCGCAGGATGCCCTCGGAATGACGACGGACGACGCATTCAAAGTCTCTATCTCATCATCGTCCTGATGCCGGTGAATTAAATCCACCGCCTTACTTGCCATATCCATGAAATCGATGCACACTGTCGATAAAGAGGGGTCATAATATTCTCCTTCCTCCACGCCGTCATAACCCGTCACCAGCACATCCTCCGGTACACGGATTCCTCTCTGGCTCAGCTCATCAATCACCGCCAGGGCCATATAATCGTTGGCGCAGAGAATCGCCTCCGGATACGTTCCGTCCTGGCAAAACCAATCACAGGCCTCCGGTCCCTTTGCCCTCCAAAAATCACCGTAAAACACGCGGTTCTCCCTGACCGGGTACCCATACTCTGCCATCGTTTTCCGAAAACACTCCAGTCTCGCCTCGGC
Source organism: uncultured Eubacterium sp. (assembly GCA_910584245.1). Classification (GTDB taxonomy): domain Bacteria; phylum Bacillota; class Clostridia; order Lachnospirales; family Lachnospiraceae; genus Eubacterium_F. The sequence goes on along the minus strand of CAJTZF010000007.1, from coordinate 4,229 downwards.
GTCCTCCCTTCCCCTCTGCCCAGTCATCATCGCAATATCTTTTTTTCCGTGGTGCTCAATAATATGGCGCATCACCCCATCCATAGAAACCGTCTCATTAATCAGTATATTATTCACACCGTCCAGTGGCTCGCGCAGGCTGACAACCGGACAGGATGCACTCTTTTCAATATGCTCTAATATACGTTCCTTCGCCTCGGGTATGGAAAATGTGTCGAATGCCAGCACAATTCCTGCCAATTTGTCATATTGCGGCAGGTCATAAATCATTATTTCCCCAATCTCATACCCTCTGTCGATTGATCCATACTTGCCGAAGCTGGTAAAAATAGCGAGGTTATACCCCAATTGTTCTGCCCTCACAGCCATGCCCCGGCAGATTCTTTTCTGAAAATCCCCATGTGGATTAAAAATAAACAATCCAATGGTTTTTCTTCCATTCGAAAACATACAACTTCTCCTCTCGTATGGTTTGCGGCATTAATTTTCACCTTCTATTTTAATACGTTTCTCTATCTCTGTCAAAAGAAGTTTTCGATTATTTTTTTCAGGTTCCTCGATTACAAGCTCAAGTAAATCCCGGAGCATTTGTCCCACCTGCGGCCCCGGTTGCATTCCTGCGGAAATAATATCTTTGCCCGAAACGGCAAGTTCACCAATGCTGACTGGCTCGTGCTTCTCCCGGATATCGGAAAACATCCGCCGCGCCTCCCTCATATGCGCCAGCTTATCTTCCCTATTGTAATCACTCTGGGAATGCACATCCGCCTCCTGCAACATAAAAAGAAATGGCATCGTAGCCGCGCCCGCCTTATGAACGAGGCGCCGGAGCGACCGGCGGTTCCCCTCATACCGCCATTCGTGAAACCGGATAAGCTTCTCCACCAGCCGAACGGTTTCGTTGTCAAACCGAAGCCTTCTCAGAATGCTATGTGCCAGCTCACTTCCCTTCCTATCATGTCCGTGAAAATGATCCATGCCCTCCTCATCCGCCTGGCGGCACAGCGGCTTCCCCACATCATGGAGAAGAGCGGCATATACTAAAATAGTATTTACTTTTTCTTCCGGCATGCAGCCATCATATGGGGCTTCCCCCTCCCTAAGCGCTCCGTACAACTCCTGTATATGTTTTACCGCATGAAGTGAATGCATCCCAACATTATAACAATGGTTCGGATTATTCTGCCCCGTACGCAGCATTTGGGAAAATTCCGGCAAAAATATACGGCAAAGTCCCGCCTTCTCAGCAATCAGAAGCTTCTCAGGTTCTGCTGACAAAAGCAGCTTCGTCAACTCCTCCCGGATCCTTTCCGCGCTTACCCTTGCAATCGTGCCGGCGCACGTTCGGACCGCCGCCAAAGTCTCCTCCTCAATATGAAAGCCAAGCTGTCCCGCAAACCGCACCCCTCTCAGCATGCGCAAAGCATCCTCTGAGAACCGCTCTACCGGATCCCCCACACAGCGGATACACCGCGACTGAATATCCTTCATCCCGCCAAACAAATCCACGATCCCTGTTTCCGGACTATACGCCATAGCATTAATTGTGAAATCCCGCCGCTTCAAATCCTCTTCCAGATTCGGTGTAAATACAACCCGGTCCGGATGCCTGTGGTCTTCATACTCCCCGTCCACACGGTATGTCGTCACCTCAAAGCCCTCTTCCCCAATCATGACAGTCACTGTACCATGTGCAATTCCTGTATCAATCGTCCTGCGAAAAATCTGTTTCACTTCTTGCGGCCTCGCCGACGTAGTTATATCCCAATCCCCCGGAGTCCTGCCAAGCACACGGTCCCGGACGCATCCTCCCACCACATATCCCTCAAAATGATTTTCTCTCAGCTTTTCAAGTATATATGCAACTTTTTCCGGTATCTGCATAGGCCTCCTCTTTTCTGTCATTTTCCCATACATTATACCTGAATTTGTACCATTTGTATAGTATGTAAAATTGACGCCTCTATTTGTGCATTTCCGCTTATATCAACTTATATGTTCCCTTCCCCAGTTTTTTGACTAATCCGGCAGTTTCACTTTGATTCAAAATTCTTTGAAGCTGCCTTGCACTGCAATGAAGATGAAAAGAAGCCTGTTCTATTCCTTTTAAAGTTTCATCGTTACATTTATACTTCATATAGGACATAACCCGTTCAGTAAGGGAAGCCGGAGCGGCATCTATGGTCGTCATTGTTCCAATTTTGGCGGAAAGGCTGCTACAAATAAGTTTCAGAAACTCGTTATTAGAGAGCAATATTTCCCTATACTTCCCGATAGAAAATGCAATGCATGTCAGGCTCCCGTCTGCTTCTGCATAAATGTTATTGCTTTTAGGATAAAAAATATCCATTTCACCGAGAAAGTAGTCTGTAGTTCCATTTGACAGCGAATAACGTGTACCATCATCACGAACAAGGTAAATACTTATAGAACCCTGTTCCACGATTTGGAACAAAAGTTCGTTCTGAAAAGGCGAACTCACAAATTCACCTTTTTCATATTTTATCAGATAAAATTCTATCCCCAGTGAGTCAAGTACGGCATGATATTTACTTTTAGCAATGCAGGCTGCCATTTTTTGTTGATCATATATTCTTTCCATAAACCTCCCCCAACAGGACATATGTCTTATTTTTTCAATTTATTTTACATTATGATGAAAAAAAGTTCAAGGGAGGAAAAGAAAGTTTGGACAGCTTACAACACTTATTTACAATATTGCCGACACCTTTTTTGTTTCTTTGACAAAAGAACCCGCAACGATTGCCGCGGTAACATTGTGTGCGCCAATACTGCTTATTATTATGTCGATCGCCTGTATTTTTGGAATGGGAGGCAGTAGTGTAATTGCAAGGTTATTAGGAGAAGGAAAGAAGAATCTGGCACGACAATGAACTTTTGTGTGTATGCGATGGCAATTGCAGGCGTTATTACGCTTGTTTTAGGACTGGTATTTTTGCAGCCGTTGGCCAAAATATCCTGTGCCAATGCAGATAATATTGCTTATACCTGCGATTATCTGAAATGGATTTTTATCGGCGCTCCTTTTATTATGCTGGCAAATGGATTTGTCCATCTGTTCCGTTCGGTTGGCCTGATAAAACAAAGTACGATTGGGCTGATACTTGGAAATGTAATCAATATGGTATTGGATTATGTTTTTATAGCGATCCTGGGGTGGGGCACGGCAGGAGCCGCGCTTGCAACATCTTTAGGATTTGTATGCGCGACAATCTATTATATTGTCTGCATGATTCGTGAAGAAGGCAAGGGAAACCCATTGGTGCCACTGACACCTAAACGTTTTTCACCAAATGCAACGAGGATTCGCAATGTCGTAAGTATCGGTATTCCGGGCGCTCTCATTACAGTACTTATGAGCGTTTCCAATATTGTGCTCAACAACTATATTAGTACTTACGGGTCTAACGCAATAGCCTCGTATGGAATTGCATATAAGCTTGATATGATTCCAATTTTGTTTGCTCATGTGAGATAAAGAAGTAAAAGAAGTGTAAAAAATTTTGCCGTTCCCTGTCCGGCTGACTGCCGGACGGGTCGGGCTTTAGTCGGGCAACTCTACCTTGCCGACAAAAGAGTAATAGATTTCGATTTCCTGTCTGCGGAGCTTCCCCCGGCGTTTCCCGTCAAGGGCTTCCGATTCGTGGATTACGATTTTCTCCACAAACTCCCGTAACAGGGTAGGGGTAAGTTCCTCAAAGCTGGTGTACTTGCGGACTACTTTCATAAACTTCTCGGCGTTTGCCGTGGCTTCCAGTGTCCTTGAAAGCTCGCCCTGCAGAACGGCGGCACGCTCTTTCAGTTCCTTTTGCTCGGCTTCGTAGTCTGCCGAAAGTTCCGTGAAACGCTCGTCCGATATGCGCCCGGTCACGCTGTCCTCATACAGCCGCTTGAAGATAGCGGAGAGTTCCGCAATCCGCTTTTCTGCCGCTTCCAGCTCTTTCTTCTTGGCGGCGTTCCGGCGTTTGCTCCCGTCCTCGGTCTGCTCGGTCAACAGCTTCATAAACCGGGCTTCGTGCTTTGCGGCGTAGCTGGTGACTTTCCGTAGGTTCTCGGTCACTCCCTCGGTCAAGAGGTCGGTGCGGATAAAGTGCGCCGTACAGTCTGCCGTGCGCTTCTTGTAGCTGCCGCATATGTAGCAGTCCTGCCGCCTTTTGTCCGTCTGATACCTCTGCTGGTACATGACGCTGCCGCAGTCGGCACAAAAG
>CAJTZF010000006.1:86008-159706 GCA_910584245.1 uncultured Eubacterium sp. | reverse complement strand
ATTATGAGACTTGCAAAACAAATACATAAACATAAAACAAGGGAATGTTACTTGTATAAAGAACTTGTAAAAGTTACTGGTTTGAGTTATAATGAAGATTAGACGAAAGAATAGGGGGCATTCGGTGTGAAGCATTTCTTGAAGCGAATTCAGTCAAAAATCTACGAGTGGTGGGCGATGCTCGGCATGGTTGTGTGGGATGTGGTCGCCGGAGTTGCATTTATCTGTGTTCTTAATATTGCACTTTGGAATGTAGAAAGTATGTTGACGAAAGTGGGAATTTTGACATTGGTTATCGCACTGATACTATTGTCGCTGGTAGTTAAATACGTACAGTTTTATGGGAAACAGGGCCGGGACGATGTGACCGGCGGGAAAAATAAAAAGGAGTTCGAGAGAGTTTGCTCCCGTTTGTTGAAAGGTGAGGGAGAGTTTGTGGTGGTGTACGCCAATATAGACCGGTTTAAGCTGATTAATGATGCCTATGGCGATGATGAGGGCGATGTGGTTTTAAAGAAGATTCATCAAATTATTGATGAAGAAATGCTCAGCTGGGATGAGGCGTCGGGCAGGATTATGGCGGATAACTTTGGCATGTTGATGCGCTTTTTGTCCATGAATAAATTGGAGCACCGTCTGGCCAGAATTAATGAGCAGCTCTCTAGCCTGAAGGATAAGGACGGGGTGGAATACGGAATCAAGCTTTATTTTGGCATATATCAGGTTGTGGATAAAAATGAGTCCGTCTCAGCTATGCTGGAGAAGGCAAATTTGGCCCTGAAACGGGTGACTCATTCTATGCAGCACTTAGTACATATGGGCGTGTATGATGAAAAGGACAAGAAGCAGCTTGGCAGGGAAAAAGAACTTGAAATGAAAATGGAACGGGCATTGAGAAATGGTGAATTTATCCCGTATTTGCAGCCGAAATATGAACTTGAGAATGAGACGATCGGGGGCGCCGAGGCGCTTGTGCGGTGGATGGATCCAGTGGAAGGAATGATAGTTCCAAATGAGTTTATACCTCTTTTTGAGAAAAACGGATTCATTGTAGAACTGGATTTATATATGTTTGAGCAGGTGTGCAGGCTCGTAGAGAAATGGAATAAAAATGGTTATCGGATTATACCGATTTCAGTCAATATGTCGAGAGGGCATTTTTCTGTGCCAGGGTTTTTTGAGCGGTACATGCAGATTTTGAGCCGATATGATGTCCCGGACCGGTCAATCGAAATAGAATTGACGGAATCTCTTTTTTATAATGAGATGTCTATGCTCAAGGAGCTGATTGATAAAATTCATGAGGCGGGCATGCTGTGTTCCATAGACGATTTTGGAAGCGGTTATTCTTCGTTAAATATGTTGAAGGAAGTGGAAGTGGATGCGCTGAAGCTGGACCGGGTATTTTTTAAGGAGACAGAAGACAATAAGAGGAGCAAGAGCGTAATCAACAGCGTGATTCATCTCGCACAGGATTTGGAGCTGAGGACGATATCAGAAGGGGTGGAGGTGCGCTCCCAGGTCGATTATCTGAAAGAGGCAGAGTGTGATTACATACAAGGTTATATTTTTGCAAGGCCAATGCCGGTTTCTGATTTTGAAAAAATAGCGTTTGCACAGGCAAATTAAGGTTTTGTGTCCATAAGGGAAAAGAGGCTATCTGCACTGGCGATGTTTCATCGCGAGTGCGGCAGCCTCTTTTTGATTTGGAACTGACCGGGTTACATTCCTAAAAGTACAGACGTTTCCGATTTCGGTAGCGGTTGCGGCGGAACAGAATTTCGTTGTACAGAATGATCTCGGTCATTTCTCGTATGTGTGGATTGTCGGTAGGAAATGTGTCCGGTTCTTTCTGATTACATTTCATAAGTATTTTGTGGGCGAGCTCCTGAAGGGAGATTTTGTCTGGATAGGTGTCGAACATAAGGCTTCCCTCATATTCCAGCTGGTCGCATTCTTCCTCTACGGAATCCCGGATTTTACTGCATATATTGGGATATAGATATTTCAGATAGGAATAATCATTTTCCATTTCCCAAAGTTTTTCCGCCCCGAAAACAGGAGAAAGCGACGGTGTGACGGGCTGTCCGAACCAGTAATCTTGAAAATTTTCTTCAAATTGATTCATAGGCATTCCTTTCGTCCTGTGAGCCATTCACAGGATTGCTAACGTGTTATTAACAGTATATAAATAAAAGTAAGAAATGTGATTGCCCTGCTGTAGTAACTGTGTTACAATAATGGGACAGAAGGTATAAAAGGAGAATCAATTTACATGGTTAAATATTTATATAAAGTTGTTGTCCTTCTGGTGGTCTTTGTGGGAGCATTATTTTATTTTGGAGGACAGCTGCAAAGTGATCTATATGAAGAAGGAGTTGTGGTAAACCAAGGGGCGGAGAGCATGCCTTATCTCACCTTGAAATCCCAGGGAATTAGTATGAACCGCCTATATGGTTACAATGGCCCGATTGATGATAATATCGTGAGAGAGTCGATTACCCCGCTGAATAGTGATAAAAAGCTAAAGATTCAGATTAGTGAAGGACAGGTGCGTCTGGCAAAGCTGCAATACGATATTGTGGACAAGGATACGGACGAGGTATATTATTCGGGAACTATGAATTCTATTGGAAAGGACACAAAAGAAATTGAGATCGAGCTGGATTTCGGGTTTAAGACGAGTGCGGAGTATATTTTGGCTATGACGGCCACGACTGATACAGGGAGAAAGGTGCATTATTTTACGAGGCTGAAATATTATATACAGGATTCCTACCTAAAGGAGAAGCTCGCATTTGCGGTACAGTTTCACGAAAATACGTTTAGCAAGGCGAAGGCAGAGCAATTAGAACCATATCTGGAATCGGATGGTACTGTCACAAATGATTCGCTCGCCACGGTCAATATCAAATCGAGCAGCGACCTGGTTACGTGGGCGAGGCTATCACCAAAGAAATTGTCAGATCCCGTTCCTACGGTGAAAGAATTTAATATGGAAACAGCCTGTTTTCATTTGAATTATTTCGTGGAGGGGACGACGTCTTCCGGAAAAGAAGTTTACCATGTCAATGAATTTTACCGGGTCAGATATGCTTCCGGGCATGGATACCTTCTAAATTTTGAGAGGAGCATGGAGTCCGTTTTTGATGCGAAGCTTACGAGTGTACAAAAGAACCAGTTAAAAATCGGCGTCACGAATGATACCGATATGGATATTCTGAGCTGTGACAAGACCGGACAGCTGTTTTTTTCAAGGGAGGGCTGCTTATACTGTTATGATATGGCGAAAGAAAAGAATTCGATTACGAAACTGTATTCGGCATTTAGTGAGAATGCGTCTTACGAGTACCGCCAGGGAAGCGACCAAAGCATCCGTCTGTTGAAAGTGGATGAGGAGGGCAATTTGTTTTTCGCTGTATACGGGTATTTTCCAAGGGGGCAGTACGAGGGAAAAGTGGCGATCGTGCTGTACGAATATGAGAATAAAGCCGGGAAATTAAATGAGCTCGTATATCTTCCGATGGATACCACCTACCAGCAGCTGAAACAGGATTTCGACGCATATGGATATGTCAGTGAGCGGAATGTCTATTATTTTTCGGTAGCAAATGTGGTCTATTCTTATAATATGGAATCCCGCAGGCTGGCAAAAATCGCGGAGAATGTGACAGAACAGGGCTTTAAAATTATTAAAAAAAGCCATTGTTTTGTGTGGGCGGATTCTCTGGAAACAGGATATGGGGAAAACCTTACCGTATTTAATCTTGAGACAGAGGAAAAAGTAGTCATACCAAAGGCCGGAGACAAGGAGTATATCCGTCTGCTCGGCGTTATAAATGAAAACGTAGTGTACGGATATGTAAAAAAGAATATGATTTCGAGTACCGCTGCGGGAAAGCCGCTTATTCCCTGCTATAAGCTTGTCATATCCGATGCGTCCGGCAAAGAGGTGAAGAAGGTTTACAGCAGTAAAAACCAGTACGTCACAGATGTTAAGGTAGAGGGAAATGTAATGACATTATCCAGGGTGAAGCGGGTCGGGAAGAAATTTGTCTCGATAGCGGACGATAGCATTTTGAACCAGACGGAAGAAAAAGCGCCGGCGTACACGCTGACGCCCCGGGTGACCTCCGACACACTTACGGAGTGGTACATCAGTTTTCCAGCCAATGTTATTATTGAGGATGTACCGTCTTACCGCGTGACGGAGGGCCAGCTGGTTACGAGTGGCCGTCTGGTGCACCTGGATCCGGTAAAGGTTCCGAAATATTATGTATATGCACTTGGAAAGATTACCGGGTCGTATGAGGATCCTGCGGAGGCGATCGCCAGGGCGGACGAGCAGATGGGTGTTGTCGTGTCAGGAAGCCATATGGTTGTGTGGGAGAGAAGCGGCAGCTTCCTCATGAATAGTGTCGCGGGTCTGGAAATGAAGTCGGCGTCCGCCAAAGTATCAAATCTTGCGGCCTGCGCGTATATGGTGCTAAAGGCAAATCATTTTTCTGTAGACGCAGAAAAAATGTCCGCGAAAAAACAGTCGCTGTATCAGATGCTTGGGCAATATTTGGCGGAACCGGTTAATTTGACGGGGGCGACGCTGGAACAGATTTTGTATTTTGTAAGCAGCAATAAGTATGTGATTGCTATGACCGGAAAGGATAAGGCCGTAGTCATATGTGGATATGACACAAAAACCGTTTCGTATTACGACCCGGAAAGCGGGAAAAGCGAGACGAAGGGCCGGCAGGAGATGGAGAGTATATTTAAGGAGGCGGGAAATAAGTACGTTTCCTATATAAGGTGAGGAAGGATATGGAAGAGCTGATTCAGAGTGCAATTCAAATGCAGGACAGAGCGTACTGTCCCTACTCCCATTTTGCGGTAGGGGCGGCCCTGCAGGCGGAGAATGGCAATATTTACACGGGATGTAACATCGAAAGTATTTCATTTTCCCCGACCTGCTGTGCGGAGAGAACCGCTTTTTTCAAGGCGGTCAGCGAGGGAACCAGGAGGTTCCGGCGCATTGCCATAGCGGGAGGGAAAAAGGGGGAGAAAAGGGAGAAGACGACGCCCTGCGGGGTGTGTCTTCAAGTTATGCTTGAGTTTTGCGACCCGGAAACGTTTGAAGTTATTTTGGCAGTATCGGAAAAGGAATATGAGGTGCGCCGGCTTGCGGAGCTTCTTCCGTATGGATTTCGGCCAACGGGACTTGGCGCGGGGGATCCGGCTGGAAATAGGTACTAGATGCAGAGGGCCGCAGGGACGGCAGAATGTGAGGCAATATGGAACTTCCACAGAAATTTTGTGATGAGATGCGGCGGATGCTTGGCGGGGAATACGAGGCATATCTCTCATCTATGAACGATCGGAGAAAATATGGTCTTCGCGTCAACACGCTGAAAATAACAGTAGAGGAATTTGAGCGGATTTGCCCATTTGAGATAACGAAAATCCCGTATGTACAAAACGGCTACTATTATGATGGGGATGAGGTCCAGCCGTCGCGTCATCCGTATTATTTCGCCGGACTATACTATTTGCAGGATCCGAGTGCGATGACACCGGCTTCCCGGCTGCCAGTGGACGAGGGAGATACGGTGCTCGATTTATGCGCGGCGCCGGGGGGGAAGGCGACGGAGCTTGCGGCCAGGCTGAATCGGACGGGGCTGCTTGTCGCAAATGATATAAGCAGCAAACGCGCTAAGGCGCTACTTAAAAATATCGAATTATTTGGTGTAGAAAATAGTTTTATTGTCACGGAATATCCGGCTAAGCTGCGGGAATATTTCACTGGTTTTTTTGACAAGATTTTAATTGACGCTCCCTGCTCGGGAGAGGGAATGTTTCGAAAGGATCCGTCGATGATCCGCGCATGGGAGCAGAACGGGCCGTCATTTTACAGCAAGCTCCAGAGGGAAATTTTAGAGCAGGCGCTCCCGATGCTGAAGGACGGCGGAATGCTATTGTACTCGACATGCACGTTTTCTCCGTTTGAAGACGAGGGGAGCGTCGAGTATGCGCTGTCCCTTGATAAAGATTTGAGACTGGTGGAGATGGAAGGATATTGTGGCTTTGCTAAAGGAATGCCGGACATGATTGGAAGTGACAATCATGATCTGGAGAAATGTGTGCGTATTTTTCCGCACAAGCTTGACGGAGAGGGCCACTTTCTCGCATTGCTTCGCCGCGGCCAGGAAAATAGCGCGGACGATAAGTCTGAAAGCGCGGGGTGCGGTTATAGAAGACGGAGTGGTTTACAGGACGAAGAGAAGGAGTTGTTTGAAGCCTTTGCCAGCAATCTAAACCGGGTGTTTGAGCTTGACCGCATCGAGAGCAAAAACGGGATGTTGTATTATATGCCGGAGGAGATGCCGGACATGAGAGGGATGAGGTTTCTTAGGAGCGGCCTTTTCCTCGGTGAGGTTAAGAAGAAACGGTTTGAGCCGAGCCAGTCGCTCGCAATGGCTTTAAAAGCTAGCGAATATCAAAAAGTGATCCGTCTGCCGGCGGATGATGACAGGGTATCCCGCTACTTGAAAGGAGAGACGCTCGTTCTTGAGGAGGTGGATGTGGCTGATTCCGGACGGGGAGAAGGAGGCTATTTTCTCGTTTGTGTAGACGGGTATCCGCTTGGCTGGGGAAAAGTATCCGGCCTGACATTAAAAAACAAATATCATGCGGGGTGGAGGCTGCTTTAGGTCAGCTGCCTATTGTTTTCATTATGTGGCAGTTGACTTTTTATATTAATTTATATAAAATGATGTTGGGATCTATGTCTTTTGACACTGGTATTATAAAAGAAAAATAGGAAATTTTGACAAGGAGCTGCGGAGGCGGCAGAATGTGAGGAAAATATGAGTGATGAAGTGCTGGAGCTGGACGTTCAAGTAGATAAAAAGACATTGAACCGTTTTTTGATCCGAAATAACTATATGCGGGTGGGGGGAGTGTTCGGACTACTGATCAGCCTGGCTGCCATCGCAGGGTTAGTTGTGTTCTGGGATTCTTTTCCGACGTCGCAGCGGGTTATTTTAATTGTTTTAGGATTGATGTTTACGGTGATACAGCCGGTTTCCCTGTTGATGAAGGGCTGGAACCAGCTGAAGACAGGAGCTTTTCGCAAACCATTCCACTATGTATTTTCAGATACGGGCATGACCGTCGAAAACATCGCGGGTTCCGTTGAGGTTGAATGGAAAAATATACGGAAGGTTGTTATCACGAAGGAGGCCATTTATTTGTATATGAGCGCTTTATCGGCGTTTATTTTGCCAAAGTCCCAATGCGGGGGGAAATATAATGAGCTGGCAGTGCTCCTTAAGGAGAAGCGCAAATGATTGTTGATAGTTTTAGTGAGAGGGATACGTTTGAGGCCGGAAAGAAGCTTGGCAGGCGGGCGGTCAGCGGTGAGATCTACCTTCTTGACGGTGATCTGGGCACAGGAAAGACCGTGTTTACAAAAGGCTTTGCGGAGGGACTTGGCATCCGGGAACCGATCACAAGTCCTACGTTTACGCTGATCCAGCAATATGAGGAGGGCAGGCTTCCCCTTTATCATTTTGATGTGTACCGCATCGGGGATGTGGAAGAGATGTATGAGCTTGGTTACGAGGAATATTTTTTCGGCGAGGGGGTCTGCCTGATCGAGTGGGCGTCCCGGATACAGGAAATATTACCGGACCATTGCAGGCAGATAACGATAGAAAAAAATATGGAACAGGGATTTGACTATCGGAAAATAGTGATTGAGGTGTGATTTGACATGAAAGTATTAAGCATCGACAGCTCAGGACTCGTAGCGGCTACCGCGCTTATATCGGACGGGATTCTCGTCGCGGAGTATACCATTCACAATAAAAAAACGCATTCACAGACGCTTCTTCCGATGATTTCGGATATGCTTAAAATGGCGGACGTGAAGTCCGGGGAGCTGGACTGTGTGGCGGTTTCAGCGGGACCGGGATCTTTTACGGGGCTGCGCATTGGAGCTTCGACGGCGAAGGGGCTTGCCTGGACGCTTGGTATTCCGATCGTACCTGTTTCGTCGCTGATGGGACTGGCGGCGAATATTTCAGAGCGGGGAGCCGTTGTTTGCCCGGTTATGGACGCGAGAAGGAATCAGGCGTATTATGGGATTTACCGTATGACGGATGAGCTTCCGGAGGTCATTGCCGAGCCGGATGTGGCCGCCATTGAGGCGGTAGTGGAAGAGGTAAATGCCATCGGGGAGCCGGTTATATATTTGGGGGATGGGGTTCCCGTTTTTGCAGAATGGATTCAGAAAAATACGGCTGTTCCAGTAAAATTTGCCGACGAGGTGAACCGTTACCAGCGTGGGGCGAGTGTGGCAAGACTTGGCAGCCTTCTGTATGAAAAGGGAGAATATGTGGAGGCGGCTGAATTTGCGCCGGTGTATTTGAGAAAATCACAGGCGGAGAGGGAACGGGAGGAGCGGGAACACGTATAGGCCTGGCTGTAAATGGAAGGATTTCATATTTTTACAACTGGAAAAAGAACCGCCGATTCATTATAATAATAGTATTCAGTGATTGAATACAAGGGGAAAAAGTATTTTGAAGGATGGCGAGGCGAAAATATGGAAAAACAAAATGTAATATGTAACAGATGTGGAAAAGAATTTGAAAGTGTTGACGGTATTTTGCACGAGGACGGACTTTTTGTGAAAAAGGAATGGGGATATTTTTCTGGCAAGGATTTGAAAGTTCACAGTTTCAATCTTTGTGAGGCTTGCTATGACAGGCTGCTGGAAGAATTTGAGATTCCTGTCACAGTAGAAGACAAAGAGGTTGTATTGGATTAGTGTAACATACCGTGTAAGATAGAGGAGAATGTTATGCTGGATGTATGTTTGCTTGGTACGGGCGGAATGATGCCGCTTCCACGTCGTGCCCTGACGGCGCTTATGACAAGGCACAACGGGAGCAGTTTATTGATTGATTGCGGCGAGGGAACACAGGTGAGCATACGCGAGCAGGGCTGGAGTTTCCATCCGATTGATGTCATATGTATTACCCATTTTCATGGGGATCATATTAGCGGTCTGCCGGGACTTTTGCTCTCAATGGGAAATGCCGAGCGCACAGAGCCAATCACAATAATCGGACCAAAGGGACTGAAGAAGGTAGTTCAGTCCCTTCTTGTGATTGCGCAGGGAATTCCTTTTAAAATCAAATATTTGGAAATCGAAACGGAGTATGAAGAATTTTTTATTCAAAATTATCACATTTCCGCTTTCAAGGTAAACCATAATGTGGTATGCTATGGATATACGATAGAAATTTTGCGGAGCGGAAAATTCGATGTGGAAAAGGCGAGGGAGAATGGTGTGCCTATGAAAGCGTGGAGTCCGTTACAAAAGGCGGATAGCTTCACGCTGGACGGGATTGAGTACACATCGGATCTCGTGCTCGGGCCGCCGCGAAAGGGGATTAAAGTTACTTACTGCACAGACAGCAGGCCAACGGATGCCATCGTCCAAAATGCCAGGGGGGCAGATTTATTTATCTGTGAAGGGATGTATGGCGAAAAGGAGAAAACGGAGAGTGCGCGGGAGAAGAAGCACATGACGTTTCTGGAGGCGGCTGGACTGGCTGCGCGGGCAGATGTGGGCGAGATGTGGCTGACTCATTACAGTCCATCTCTAATACGCCCGGAAGTTTATATGAAGGACGTGAGAAAGATTTTTCCACGGACAGTTCCCGGCAAGGACCGCATGTACAGGGAACTGAAATTTGAGGAAGCATGCCAAAAGGAGGAGGATGCGTATGCATATGCAGAGAAAGCAGATCAGGCAGGAAAAGAATCCCGCTAAAAAAATGGCACGGAATATGAGTGTCTTTGCATTTATTACATGTTTGATCGTAATTGGAATTATCTTTGTATTTTACCAGCACAAAAATGGTAAAAAAACGGATAATGGGAGTGGTTCTGTTCCGGAAGTCCAAAGGCTGGCGGAGAAAGATCTTGAGCTGGGATATCCCGGTACCCCGTCAGAGGTGCTGAAGCTTTTGGGAAGGATTAACCAGTGTATTTACAATTCGGAGGGCCTGGGTGATGAGTATTTGGATAAGCTGCTAAAACAGATGAGAATGCTGTATAGCACTTCCTTGCTGGAGCAGAATTCCTTTGAAGAACACAAGGAGAACCTGTTAGCCGAAACAGAGGAATTTTACTCAAAAAAGAGGAAAATCGTCAACTACACGGTTGATAAGAGCAGCGAGACAGAATATAAGACAATTGATGGCAAATCGTGTGCGTATCTCCAAATGGCATTCTTTATGAATGAAAAGGGTAACTATTCGAAGTCTTATCAGGATTACGTGCTCGTAAATGAGGACAATAAGTGGAAAATACTTGCTTTTAAAAAGAATGAGCAGGAGGAGCAGGAGAATCCAGAGGGTGACAGTTGACAGTAGAATGGAGACAGGATTGTGAAAAAAGATATAAAGTTGCTGGCGGTGGAAAGCTCTTGCGATGAAACCGCCGCTTCTGTTGTAAAAAATGGCAGGGAAGTTTTATCGAATGTGATTGCTTCCCAAATAGATTTACATAAACTTTATGGCGGGGTAGTTCCGGAGATTGCTTCCCGCAAGCACATACAGAACATAAATCCGGTGATTGAACAGGCGTTGGAAGAGGCGGAAATGGCGATTCAAGACGTGGACGGCGTGTGTGTCACATATGGCCCGGGACTGGTCGGGGCGCTGCTCGTAGGTGTAGGGACGGCCAAGGCGATCAGCTATGCGGCGGGGAAACCTCTCATAGGTGTAAATCATATTGAGGGGCATATTTCAGCAAATTACATTTGCCATGCAGAACTTGAGCCCCCGTTTCTGTGCCTCGTTGTGTCCGGCGGACATACCCATCTCGTGATGGTGAAGGATTATGGCGAATATGAAATGATTGGAAGGACAAGGGACGATGCCGCTGGGGAGGCATTTGACAAAGTGGCGCGGTCGATCGGCCTCGGGTATCCGGGAGGGCCTAAGATTGACGCTCTTGCGCCCAAAGGAGATAAGGATGCGATTTTATTTCCCCGTGCTTCGATTGACGGAGCGCCTTATGATTTCAGCTTTAGCGGAGTGAAATCAGCCGTATTGAATTATATAAACGGCTGTAAAATGAAAGGAATCCGGTATTCCCAGGCGGATCTGGCGGCATCTTTCCAGGAAGCGGTGACGGACGTACTCGTCTCCCGTACGATGCTGGCGGCAGACCGTTATAATACGAATAAGGTTGCGATGGCGGGGGGAGTTGCGAGTAACCGCGCTCTTCGGTCCCGGATGAAGGCGGCTTGCGGGGAAAGGGGATATGCGCTGTACTATCCCGAGCCCGTTTTTTGCACGGACAATGCCGCAATGATCGGGGCGGCCGGATATTACGAGTTTATAAAGGGGAGGCGGGACGGCTGGGACTTAAACGCAGTTCCGGGCCTGGAGATACAATGGAATACACAGCGGAACAATTAGGGCAATTAAATAAAACCTTACAGGAGCTTGCGGACGAGGAATACCGGACATTCCACAGCAAGCTTATTCCCAATGTCGATACGGTCTTTTATGGTGTGCGTGTTCCCGTGCTCAGGAAACTGGCGAAGCAGATCATCAAAGGGGATTGGCGGGGATTTGTAGAAATGACGAAACAGTCCGCTGTTTATGAGATGAATATGCTGTGCGGCATGGTTATTGCCCTGGCGAAATGCGGTTTTCAGGAAAAGCTTTTATATTTGGAGAAATTCATTCTGAGTATTAATAATTGGGCGGTATGCGACATCGTGTGCGGGGATTTGAAGGATGTAAAAAAGCATCCGGGGGAAATGTATGAATTTATACAGCCGTATCTTTTGTCTGAAAAGGAATATGAGGTCCGGTTTGCCGTTGTCATTCTTTTGCAGTACTTTGTGACAGAGGAGTATATTAATGACGTGCTGCGGATTTACGACGGGATCCGGCACGATGGATATTATGTGAAAATGGCGGTGGCATGGGGGATTTCTGTCTGCTTTATCAAGCAGAGGCAGATTACACTTGCCTATCTTTTGTCTTGCAATCTGGATACTTTCGTGTATAATAAGAGTATACAAAAAATAGTCGAGTCGTTTCGCGTGAGCGGGGAGGACAAGAAGCTGCTTCGCAGTATGAGACGTCGGGAAGGAGTAAAAAGTGAAGCTGGAACTTAAAGATATACATAAAAGCTTCGACGGAAAAGAAGTACTAAAGGGGATTAATTTTTCTGTGGAAAGCGGAAGGGCGCTAGGACTTCTGGGCAGAAATGGCGCCGGGAAGACGACTTCTATAAGGATTATCATGGATATTTTCCGCGCTAATGCCGGAGAGGTATTGCTTGATGGAAAGCCGTTTGAACCGTCGAAAAAGCAGGTGGGGTATTTGCCGGAAGAGAGAGGAATGTATCCGAAAAAAACCGTTCTTGAGCAGATGGTTTATTTTGCAAGGCTCCGGGGACTTGATAAAAAGACAGCTGTGGAAAGTGCGAAAAAGTGGCTGGGCCGGCTTCAGATTGCGGAGCATGAGAAGCGCAAGATGGATACGCTTTCGAAAGGGAACCAGCAAAAAGTACAATTGGCAACTACGCTTGTGTGCGATCCGGATATCGTTGTGCTTGACGAACCTTTTTCCGGTTTGGATCCCGTCAATTCCCAGATTTTGAAAGATGTGATCCGGGAACGGATCGCCTCAGGAAAAATCGTTATTTTTTCAAGCCACCAGATGAGTTATGTCGAGGAATTCTGCGAGGATGTCGTTATTATTAACCAGGGCGAGGTAGTTCTGCAAGGTAGCTTGGATGTGATCAAGCATGAATATGGCCAGGGGAAAAAGATTTTATCTGCGCTTAACCTGACGCTGGATGAGTTAGAGCAGCACCTTGGAAAATTGACGGATCTGGTTCAGATCGAGGGCAGGAATAAATACAACGTCATCTTTCGCCTGAAGGATGGGGTTGACCAGTGGAAGGTACTGGAACGCCTTAAAGCAGAGGGCATTGAGATTGACACGTACGGATCGTATGAGCCGTCGTTGAACGACATATTTGTGTCCTGTGTAGGAAAGGAGGCGTGACGGGATGAAAAAGCTATTGACGGTATATTATTTTGAGCTGGGCAATTATTTTAAGAGTAAAACTTATGTGCTGTCCACGTTACTGATTTGTGTTCTGGCAATTGTAGGTATTAGTATACCAAGCATTTTATCGGCGGTATCCGGTGGGGATAGTTCCGATGAGAAGGACAGCGTCATTGCGGAGACGATCGCCATTTGTGACCCGGAAGGCATTGTCAGTGATGATCTCATTCTTTCTTTCGGAAAAGCGGATATCCAGAGAATGGATAGTGAACAGCAGATCCGGGACGCCGTAGTATCGGAAGAGGTGGAGGCGGGATTTGTCATCCGCTCTACGACAGAGTTTGATTATTTTGTCTTTAACCAGTCCGCGTTTTCCGACACGGCAGAGAGCTTCCGCAATCTGATGAGCACGGCGGCAAAGATGAAATACTGCGAGGATAACGATTTGAATTACGAAGATATGGCGAAAATGGACCAGGAGAGCATCGTTTGCCATGAGCAGATTCTCGGAAAAGATTCTGAGAGCAATTATTGGTACAGTTATGTTTTGGTAATTCTTGTATTTATGATTATTGTCATGTATGGAATGATGATTGCCACGAGTGTTGCAAATGAGAAAAGTAACCGCACAGTGGAAATTCTTGTGACGAGTACGACTTCTTCAAGTCTTTTGTTTGGAAAAGTATTTGCAGGGGCGACAGCCATTATATTTCAGATTGGACTTATTTTTTCAAGTATACTGGGCGCATACCAGTTCAATAAGGACAGCATGGGAGGGGTTCTAGACATGCTGCTGGATATACCAGTGGAAGTCCTTGTTACTTTTATTGTGTTTGGATTTGGTGGATTTTTATTCTATGCCTTTTTGTATGGAGCTCTGGGGGCTATGGTTTCCAAGATTGAGGATCTGAATAAGAGTGCGGGAACGGCGCAGATGGTCGTGATGATTGTATATTTTCTTGTACTTTTTCAGATGCAGGAGCCAGATGGCATAGTGATAAAAATTTTATCTTATCTGCCGATTAGTTCCTATAGCGCGATGTTTATCCGCATCGCTATGGGGAAGGTTTCTATGTGGGAAACCGTTATATCTGCGGTAATTTTGTATGGTTCAGTTGTCGGAATGGGATTTGTGGCGGCAAAGATATTTCGTAACTCCACACTCCGTTATGGAAACCCGATTTCACTTCTGCATGCCATCAAGGGACTTAGGAGTACAGAAAATAATTTTTAATGGAGGAAAAACATGTTTGGTCAGCTGATTAATATTTTAAAAAAGAATCCGAAAAAAATCGTATTTACAGAGGGCAGTGATCCGCGTATTCTCGAGGCTTCCTCGCGTCTTCTTGCCAGTACGTTCCTCTCTCCGATCTTAGTTGGTGATCCGGCGGAGATAGCGGCGTCGGCAGAGGAAAGCGGTTTTAATATCCGGGGGGCAGAGATTATAGATCCCCTTCATTTTGAAGACTTTGATGAGATGGTAGATCTTTTCTGTGAGATTCGAAAAAATAAGGGAATGACGCCGGAGAAGGCGAAAGGGCTTTTGTCCCAGGCGAATTATTTTGGTACGATGCTTGTAAAAATGGGAAAGGCGGATGCGCTGCTCGGAGGCGCTACTTATTCCACGGCGGATACGGTACGTCCCGCACTGCAAATTATTAAGACAAAACCGCAAAACTCGATTGTTTCTTCTTGCTTTATTTTAGTCCGTCCATCGGCCACAGGAGAAAATGCTGTGCTCGCGATGGGAGACTGTGCGATTAATATTAAGCCAAATGAGGATGAGCTGGTGGAGATTGCCCTTGAGCTGGCTGAATGTGCTAAGATCTTTGGTGTAGATCCGCAGCTTGCGTTTTTGAGTTATTCCACACACGGATCCGGCGCGGGTGAAGAAGTAGATAAAATGAGAAATGCAGCGGAGAAGACGAAGAAGGCTGCTCCTAATCTTCCGATTGAAGGAGAGATTCAGTTTGACGCCGCGGTATCTCCCCGCGTGGCTAGGACAAAGTGTCCGGATTCACAAGTGGCCGGATATGCCAATACGTTTATTTTCCCTGATATCAATGCAGGCAATATTGGTTATAAAATTGCGCAGCGTCTGGGAGGATTTGAGGCATATGGCCCGATTTTGCTTGGATTAAACGCGCCGATTAATGATTTATCCAGGGGATGCAATGCAAGTGAAGTATATTCGATGGCAATTGTGACAGCGGCTCTTGCATAAAAATTACAAATTTGAATCAGTTCTTTTTCTGGCCTTCTTTCATATACTTGTTTTAGAAAGACAAGTTTATGGAGGAGGGTCATTTGTTTTGAGCTATTTTCGTAAAATAATATATTTATATGAATATACCGATGTTGGCTCGCGTGGCAGAAATGTCGGTTTCGCCAAGCTGTCGAAGCGGAAAGAGAAGCTGAAAGTAGACATTAGCTTATCTGAAAAACGGATGTTAAGCAGTGAGAAAATTTATTTGCTGGACAAGGATAAGAGTGCGGTAAATAAGGTGTTTTTTGGCACAATAACCGAGGACAAAACCGATATCACGATGTCAAAAGTGATGAGCGGGGCGGGAATGCTCAAGGGAGAGCTCGCGGGTGTGATCATAGGCGGGGAGAGCTACGTCATTTGTGCCGGCACAGAGGATGAGTCCATTCGTGTGATGGATTATGTCAAGTCCGAGAGAGAAAAGAAAACAGAGCGGGTTTGGGAGAACCTGACGGCGGCGGAGACAGAAGAAATAGAACGTGCAGGGCAGGAAATGCCCCAACAGAAAGCGCAGGACATAGAACTAGTGGAAGAGCGTCCAGCGGAGAGAAAAATAGCGGAAGAAAAACCAGAAGAAAAACCAGAAGAGGAGCGGCCGGCGGATAAGGAGCCGATTGTGGAAACGCCGGCGGAGAAAAAACAAGAAGAGGAGCAGCCAGAAGAGGAAGAAATGGTCGAGGTTGAACTCGAGGAGGAGCATGATGTGGCGTTTATGTTTCGGAAACTGTTTGCCAATCATCCGAATATGTATCCCTTCGAGGATGACGAGATGGAAATGTGTGTGCAGATTTCACCAAGGGATTTTTCAGATTTTCCGAAAGCGTACTGGCACATGGGAAGCAATACATTTCTTTTGCAGGGCTATTACAATTACCGCCATCTTATTCTGGCACGGATTGGCAACCGCATTTATGTCGGTATTCCGGGACAATTTCACAGAAGGGATAAGTATTTGGCAGACATGTTTGGATTCGGGCGTTTCAAGGGCATTCAGAAGAAGGCGGAAAGGCTCGGGGATTTTGGGTACTGGCTAAATGAAATTGAGCTTCCGCCATCTTCATTTTCGGACGGTATGGTCTGTGTTCACAAAGAAATGGAGTAGTTCCGAATCCAGTAGCCGACCTGCAAAAAGTAGGCAAGCATCTGCGGCCCTGCCATGAGTTGGCCGTACCACGGCTTTCCATAGTCGCTCGGCGTGTGAAGGAAATGTGAAAGTTTCTTTTTATCAATAATGCCGGTCAGAGGGGAATTGGTTTCATTTACCATCTCCAGAAGCCGGTCAGCCAGTAGTTGCTCATAGGCCGGATCGTATGTTTTCGGATATGGACTCTTTTTCCGGTATAATACGGAGTCCGGCAAAAATGGTTTTCCTGCCTCCACAAGGAGGCTTTTTGTCTGTCCGTTGTAACATTTCATGTGCCAGGGAATACTGTACACATAATCCAGTATCCGGTGATCGGCGAAAGGAACCCGCGCTTCCAGTCCGGAATACATACTTGCTCGGTCCATGCGGTTTAACAATGTCATCATAAACCAGCGGATATTCAGCCAGGCAATTTCCCTGCGTCTGGCTTCCTGCGGGGTGTCGTCGCTTAAATGAGGCGTGCTCTCAATGGTATCCATATAGGCGCGCTGTGAATAGTCTTCCATATGCAGAGACGACGCAAAATCGTCATCAAGGAGAGCTTTCCGGGCATCCATATCCCAGGACCACGGGAATGTATGCTTGCTCCAAAGATTTTCGTCGTGGAACCACGGGTATCCTCCGAATATTTCGTCCGCGCATTCTCCCGTCAGTGCCACCTGGTTTGTCTTTGACACCTGTTCGCAGAAATACAGCATGGAGGATTCCACGTCTGCCATACAGGGAAAATCTCTCGCATCCACAGCTTTATACAGGTAATCAGCCTGTATTTGATTGTTGCATTCCAGGAATGTGTGGTTGCTGCCGATGTATTTTGCCATTTGCTCGGCATAAGGGCGGTCTAGTGAGGATTGAAAGGAATTGGCCCGGAAGTTTTTCGTATTATCCTTGAAATCAAAGGAAAAGGTGTTCAAAACACGGTCCCGTTGTTTTAGCTTACTTTGGCATACGGCGGATACCAGGGAGCTGTCAAGGCCGCCAGAGAGAAAGCAACAGATCGGAATGTCGGAAACCATCTGGCGTTCAATGCTGTCTTCGATGAGCCAGCTCACCTTTTCTACCGTTTCTAAATAGGAATCGGTATGGGGACGTGCCTTTAGCGACCAAAAACTTTCTTCTTTGAAGTGGAAAAAAGGAGACGAGGGGCGGGGAGTGAGCGTTACATATTTGCCCGGTAAAACTTCCTTCATTTGGGCAAAGCCCCCGTTTCCAGGAGTTCTGGCCGGCCCCAGACTGAAAATTTCATTCCAGCAGCTGTGGTCGGCGCTGGGATCAATGCCATAAGCGAAAATAGCCTTCGGTTCGGAAGCAAACACCAATGTGTCGTTTTGTATTTGATAAAAAAGTGGTTTTACCCCGAGAGGGTCTCTCACTAAGATGAGCGTTCCCGTTTTTTCAACGTAAATTGCAAATGCAAAAATACCGTTTAACTCTTCAAAAAATGATGTTCCCATAGCGAGAAAGCCATTCAAAATGACTTCAGTGTCACCAGTCGTGTTCCACTGGAGCGGATAAGCAGAAAGCTTTTGCCTGAGCTCGGCGGTGTTGTAGATTTCTCCATTATAAACAATCGTTGCTGTCGTGCCCTGGTAAGAACAGGTCATAGGCTGCACACCGCCCTGAATGTCCCGGATGGACAACCGGGTATGGGCAAACCCGGCATGGTGAAATAAAACGACGTGCTCATCATCGGGGCCCCTGTGTGCCAGACTTTGTTTCATTTGTACCAGCCGGCTGTACCACTTATTTTTGTGGGTTCGGCCACCATAATTGGAAGACAAAAAATCGTATTTATTCTGATAAAAACCGGCAATGCCACACATATTTTTTCCTCTTTTCACTTAATTTTATTAATAAGTTCTGCGCCCCCAGGGCACAGATATAGGAGACGATGCGGTTATCCGCCGCACCTTTTTTAACTGGGGCAAGGCCCCTGAATGACGGGCTGAAGCTGTTTTCCCTGCAGCGCCTGCTCGATTGTATCACACAATAGCTCGATATGTGCGATCATGGAATTTGGCTTCGTCTTATAGTTATCCTGCCCAAAAGGTATGAAATAAATATTTTTTGTATTTAATAGGATACCGATATTTTTTAAATTCATTCCAAGGGCGTCATTTGTCGAGAGGGCGACTACCAGGGGGCGGTTGTTTCTCAAATGTGCCTTGGCCGCCATGAGAACCGGCGTGTCGGAGATGCCGTTTGCCAATTTGGACAAGGTATTTCCGGTACACGGGGCGATAACAAGTATGTCAAATAAGGCGTTCGGGCCGATGGGTTCCGCATCCGGGATCGTTGTAATAGGCTTTCTTCCGGTGATTTCCTCCGCTTTTTTTAAGAAGTCCTCACAATTTCCAAACCGGCTGTCTGTGGTGGAAGCGTGATCGGAAAAAATAGGGTACAGGTTGGCATCGGTCGCCGCCAGGTTTTTTAGCTCATCAAACACTTTTTTGTATGTGCAGTAGGATCCGGTAATCGCGATGCCGATATTTTTATTTGTAAAATCCATTGACATAATAATAATCCTTTCTAAAATATTTTATAATTTAAAATGCTCGCAGATTTCTTTCGCAATAATGTTGCCAGCTGTCTTAGGTGCATATTTTCCGGGGATTCCTGGACAGTTGATAATCTGTTCCGAAATCGGCAGAGGAACGTTCAGGGAGAAAGAGGCGATATTGAAAACCGTACAGTCCTCCGGGAAGCTTCCCCATATCCGGGTATGAAAAGGATTTACAGGCGAAGTATTTATAATTGTATTTATATGGCGTAATTTGGGAGATAGGTTTTGTATTTCCTGTTCGGAGATGGTCTTTAAGTGTTTGGATTTTGCAGCCTTCATAGTATAAGAATTAATATCGTAAATGTAGAGTTCTTCTGTAAATAGTTGAAGAATGTCTGCGATTTCCCTCCCGCAATTTCCGTATCCGATGAGGAGCGTTTTGCAGTCGCAGATGGAAAATGAGGTGTGGGATAGCAGCGGGATCAAAAGTCCCTCGGCCGTTAAGCGTGCATTTTTCGAGACAAAACTCGGGGACGCCGTCACATCGTAATATTTAATGCCGTGATTTGTGCAGTAGGTGACGACGGCTTTTGGAAGGTTTCCTCCAATCAGTATGTGGCGGCTGGTAAGCATTCCTAAAAAGCATCGGATGGATGGTGGGTCAGATGTGGTAATATTTACCATTATCCCGTCCTTTGTAAACGGGATGCCGCAGACGACGTAGCCCGAATCCGGAATGACAGCGAGGGAGGAGCACATCTTCCCGCCCCTTTTTTCCAGGCTCTCGGCCGTATATTCCATTCGTTTATCGCCGGGCAAAATTGTGATGGGTAATTGCATATTTGGCTCCCTCCATGAATACTTATGAACAATATATGTCATTCGTTTTTTAAATGTGAAAATCTTGACATGTGAGTAAAAAACATTTATACTTGTTCTAAGTGGGAAATACTCACTTATTATATTTGTTAAGATTTCCGTGCAGCCGGGGAGATAGCGGTGCCCTGTACCTGCAATCCGCTATAGCAGGGGTGTTGTCTTGCCTAGGGTCTTTTGAAAGAGAGCTGCCCTTTATAAGTGGCGTTGACATTTGGGTCTTACGCAACAGAAACTTGTGAACCGTGTCAGGTCAGGAATGAAGCAGCACTAAGCAAATCCTTCTGTGTGCCGTAAGGGTGCCTGAATCGAGTTAACTGTGAAGGTAACGTCTACTGAGAATGATTCGAAGCAAGATGCACGGATTTTATTATTTACGTTGATAGTACATATAAAGAGGGTTACAGGATGGAAAATAAAGTGCAGATTACAGCAAACAGTATGAATTCTCTAAGCAGTGGAGATGTTTTATATGAAAAGGGCGATGCCGTTGATTCGATCGCGCTTTTAGTTAAGGGACGGGTGGAAGCCGTTACGGACGGTGTGGGCACCGTGCTGAGTTCGGGGAATTTTCTTGGCATATGTGATGTCGAGAGAGGGAGCCATACGTTTACTTACACAGCGAAGGACGATGCGTCCGTCTACGTTCTTGCCGTGAAGGGGTTGGAGAGCGTAGAAAATTTATTGAAGGTAAAACCGGAGTACTGTGGGCTTCTTGTGACGTCCCTCAATTTTTTTATTGTGGACCTGCTCAAACACCTGACCCAGTTTAAAAAAGAGATTGATTCACTATCTGAATTTATGAGCCAGAAATGTCTGCTGTGTGAGGAAGTCGGAAAAAGTAGTGGAATCAGCATTGATACGGCGTCTTACCAGAAGAAGATTGAGAATATTACCCAGAATTCCGAGGCC
This sequence comes from uncultured Eubacterium sp., assembly GCA_910584245.1. GTDB lineage: Bacteria > Bacillota > Clostridia > Lachnospirales > Lachnospiraceae > Eubacterium_F. The sequence goes on along the minus strand of CAJTZF010000006.1, from coordinate 138,902 downwards.
ATCGATCTGTCCGAGCACACGGAATATTACCGCCAGTGCACGGCAGTTCCGATTGAAGCGCAGAAAAAATATTTTAGCGCCAGCGCCTATATCGCTGTGCGCCATTACCGGGAGCAGTGCCAGGTAATTGATTCTCTTGTCCACGCCTGCCGCGTGTATGGACAGAACTTGTTTAAATATTTCCGGGGCCTGGTCATGGATGAGGATAGTTTATTTCATATGGTCGCCAAGCTTGCGCTTTCGATGTCGGAAAAGGGGATAAAAAATGCGCTGGTTGATAAGGCGGTCGATGATATCGTAGAGAGAATCAACGATATGGAAGTATTCTTGATTGAGAAGGTCGGTATGAAAATACAGCTTGACCGAGAGAGAATGGAGCGGTTGTATTTTGCCCTGCTCTCAGGGGAGAGCGTGGCGGAAGAGGGGATGGAGGAGTTGGATACTCCCGGAGTGGAAGTGCTCTGTAATTCGCTGGAACAGATTACGGATTACGCCCCTATACATGTCAAGGTGAAAAGTGATTTTATTGAAAATGTGGAGGCATTTAGGAAGCTTCCAGATAAGTTTGCCAAAACGCCGGAGCTAATGAAACTTCGAAAAGAACTTACAACTGGCTTTTTTGAAATCTATGAGGCCGTTGTGCTGAAAAGTTTTGAAGATAAATCTCTGCCGCTGGCTGTAAAATTATTTTTGAATTTTGGTTTTGTCAGTGAGAAACTTTTGACAGAGGAAGAGCTTCAGACGCTTGTGTCGCTGCGCCCGGTCAAGTATGCGGAGGAGGACGGATGCCGTGTCTACACGATGAGGAAATGGCTGAAGGCCGTTTACGACGGGGTGAAGGAGACGTCTAAAAACGAATTTGATCTTGACTATGAGGCGTCTTTGCGTGAGCAAATAAAAGAAAAGAGACTTGAGAAAAAGGATTTACCGAGGGAGCTGGCGGACAAAGGAAAGCGGCTGCAGTTTGAATGCAAAAATATGCTTCGCTATGGAGATAAGATCATAAGTGGAAACATAAGCGCCTTTGTGCCGATTTTATGTTCCGATGGGATTTTCAACAATATAAGTAATTCTTATTTGACGGAGGAGAAAATAAATGCGGCGGTGAAAAAGGTTGAGGAGGTTGATTATTCCGTTTTCTACCGCGAGAGGATGGCTTCTTACGAAAAGCTCGGCGACGTAAAAGCCACGGTGATTGACCGCATAGTGCCAGACGTTATTTTGTTTCCGGTATATGGAAAGAACTGCCAGATGTGGCAGGATATTGCCGGGAAAAAGCGGAACTCGAAGGGAAGATTTTTTATGCCGATTTTATTCGAGAAGGATCTCGATCAGGAAATGGTTCGGCTGCTCGCGGCATTCCGTTGGGAAAAGTGCAGGACGGACATGGGGAACCGGTGGAATGATTTCCGATATCCGTCCCTTACGAGTGAATATAGTGACTATCTTCAGTTTTACCGAAAGAACAGCGAGCTGACGCAGGACAGAAAGACGAAAATACGGGCGCAGCTCCAGCAGTGCAATAATAAGCATAAAGAGGTATTTGCCAGGGATTATGCGGACTGGATACTCCGGGAATCCAGGGGTGCGATGAAGCTCAGCCGCGTGGCAAGGACGATTCTATTTACCTATTGTCCGCTTTCCGATCCGCTCTATAAGGCCATCGAGGGACAGACGATTTATGCGGAGGCAGCGAAAAAATATGTGATGGAAAACCGGGCGGCGAGAAAAACAATTGATATGCTGATTCATAAATTTGAACGAGAAGGAATAGATATTCCAGAAGAGCTTCAAAAGACGTCAGAGTATTTGACGGGTTGATTGAGAAATACGTGTTTGGATATTTAAGGAAAAAGAGGTTGTTATGGGCAGATATGATACGGCAGTAAGATGCGCGCAGGTTCGGAACTTGGTTGAGCAGCATCAGTATTTAAAGGCCATGGAAGAGATTGAAGATTTAGATTTTGAGAGCATTCCATCAATATCTGATTTGTATTTGTTTGCGGACGTGTTCCTCAAAGCAGAGAAAATGGACATGGCGAAAAAACTGTATTATATTGTTTATAACCGAACCGCTTCGAGACCAGCTTTATACCGGTTACTGATGCTTGTCATCGAAATGGGGGATGTCGAGGAGGCGAGGGAGCTTTATCTCACGTATGAGGTGGTCGCAGGCGTTACGCTGGACACTTATGTGCTTCACTATCGTCTGGCAAAGGCGGAGGGGGCGCCCAGGACAAAACTGATTGACATACTGGAGCATTTAAAGAGAGATGAGTACACGGAGGAGTGGGGGTTTCAGCTTGCCAAGCTTTATGAGATGGAAGGCTTGCGGGAGAAGTGCATACAGGAGTGCGACCGTATCGTATGCTGGTTTGGAACGGGTAAAATTGTAGAAAAGGCAAAAGAATTAAAACAGAGATGTATGAGTCCGGCGTGGACAAAGCCGTTGGTTGACCGCATTCCTGAGCCGGAGAAGGTAGATCCGGAAGAAACGGTATCCTTTGCCTATGCGCCAGTCCACGTAGAGGACATTATATCAGCACAACCCAGGGAGAAAGAAAAGGAGCTCTCCTATGCGCCAGCGCGTGAGGAAGAAAACGTAGCGGCAGCAGAGCAAGAGAAGACAGACGATAGAAAAGAAGAGACACTCTCCTATGCACCAGCGCGTGAGGAAGAGGGCGTAGCGCCAGCCAGGCAGCCTTTGGTGGAAAGCGAGCCTCTGCCGGATGAAGGCATCGTGGAGCATAGCGCAGCTTCGCGGGAGGAAGCTGGGGAGGAAGAGGATTCGGAGCACAAGTCGGGCTTTTTAAAGCGTCTTGTGAATTATTTTAAGATTGATTTGGATATGTTTGAGGAAGATGCCGTTCTCGAAGAGAGCCTGGATGTGGAAGAACAGAAGCCGGATGCGGACTCTTCGTCTGCGCATGGCAGGGAAGCGGCAGGCGGGAATGGGCATCGTGCTGCAAATCCGGATTTGCAAGTGGAGAATAGGGAGAAGCTCAATCTCGGGAATACTGCCTCTGGTTTTCCTGTGGAATCCTTAGAGGAGAAACTTCGGGAAATAAATGAGCATCAAAATGAGGTGCGTCCGCTGGAAGTGGACGCGGGGACGCAGGCGGCAGTTACGCGGGAAACGATAGTTCCAGTGGATAAAGCAGCAGCAAATCGCGTTATGCAGCCGGCCAGCCAGGCGCGTGAGACAAAGAGCCATCCGCTGGGGATATCTTCCCTGACGGAGGATATCGTGGAGCAGGTGTCGAAAAATGGCATTCATTATAATACGTTGAAAGGCACCATTTATAAAATACACCAGCAGGATGGAGTTATGAATTTTGCCCTGACGGGCGGTGCCAGTGGAATTGCCCTGGCAGTTGCCAAAAAACTTTCGAAAGAGTTAAAGAAGATCGGCTATTTTGAGGCAAAGAATATCGGAAAAATCAGTTCTGACAAATTGGATGAAGTCAATCTGGACGAGTGGGCGGAAAAATTTATTGGCGGCTGTATGTATATTACGGAGGCGCCGTCACTGTCCAGCCACAGTGTTCAGGATTTGAGTAATCTGATCCGAAAATACCAAAAGCAAATTGTGATTATATTGGAAGGCAGCTATGATGAAATGGATAGTTTTTTGAACTATCATAAGGAATTTGAAGCGTTGATCACGTACAAGGTGCGTCTGTAAGCTAAAAACACGCTTATGCAAATGGGAGCGCGGAAGTGAGGGGAATTATGGAAAAACAGGTATGGAAGCCGGGAAATATGCTTTATCCTGTGCCGGCAGTTATGGTAAGCTGCGGCAGGCGGGGAGAAAAATCCAATATTGTGACGGTGGCGTGGACGGGGACGGTCTGTTCGGACCCGGTTATGGTATCAATTTCTCTGAGGCCGGAGCGGTACTCTTATGATATCATTAAGGAAACAGGTGAGTTTGTAATTAATCTTACGACGAGAGAGCTGGCGCGGGCCACGGACTGGTGCGGTGTAAAATCGGGACGCGAGGTGGACAAGTTCCGGGAGATGAAGTTGACGGAGGGGAAGGCAATGCACCTGGAGTGCGCTCCGATTATTGTAGAAAGTCCCGTAAACCTGGAGTGTCGCGTAACGGAAATACTTGAGCTGGGTTCCCATCATATGTTTCTGGCAGAGGTGGCGGGCGTACAGGTCAGTGAGGAGTATATGGATGAAAGTGGGAAATTTGAGTTGAACAGCACGGACTTGGTGGCGTATTCACACGGAGAATATTTTGTTTTGGGCGAAAAAATTGGAAAATTTGGCTGTTCTGTAAAAAAGAAATAATATATTTGTAATAAATGTCATGAATTTGTTATTTTACAAAATGATCTTATGTGTTATACTATAGTAGTATGCAAATTTTGATGAAACGCAGAGATAGGAATGATACTATGATTATGAAACAATATATTATAAAAGGTGGACAGCCATTGCGGGGAGAAGTCTATATCGGGGGAGCCAAAAATGCGGCGCTTGGCATTATTGTGGCGGCAATTATGGCGGATGAACCGGTGACGATTGAAAATCTGCCGGATGTAGATGATGTGAAAGTTTTGCTGGAGGCGATTGAGGGAATTGGAGCGATTGTCGAGCGGCTTGACTGTCATACGGTGCGTATTAACGGCGCCCATATCAATGATGTCAATGCGGACGAGGATTATATTCGTAAGATTCGCGGTTCCTATTATCTTGTCGGAGCTCTTCTTGGCAAATACAAGAAGGCAGTCGTAGCGCTGCCAGGCGGCTGTCAGATTGGAAGCCGTCCGATTGACCAGCACCTAAAAGGATTTGAACAGCTGGGGGCAAAGGTGACGATTCACAACGGAAAGATTGATGCGTGTTCTGAGCGGCTTGTGGGAAGCCATATATATTTAGACTGCCCAAGCGTAGGGGCAACGATCAATATTATGATGACGGCGTGTATGGCTGAGGGAAAGACGACGATAGAAAATCCAGCTAAAGAGCCGCATATTGTAGATGTGGCCAATTTTTTGAATAGTATGGGAGCAAATATTAAGGGAGCCGGAACGGACACGATCCGGATCAAGGGTGTTGAGAGACTTCATGGAAGTGAATATTCCATTATTCCGGACCAGATTGAGGCGGGGACATATATGATTGCTGCCGCAGCTACCGGAGGAGATGTATATATAAAGAACGTTATACCAAAACATTTGGAAGCGATCACGGCAAAGCTGATTGAGATTGGGGCCAAGGTGGAGGAGTATGACGATTGTGTGAGAGTTTACTCGGATAAAAGACTTGGGTACGCAAATGTGAAAACAATGCCGTATCCCGGTTTTCCTACGGACATGCAGCCCCAGATGACGACGCTGCTCGCTTTGTCCGAAGGAGTGAGTATTGTGACAGAGACGATTTTTGAATCCCGGCTCAAGTATATCGGGGAGCTCAGAAGAATGGGAGCCAATATTAATGTCGAGGGAATTACGGCCATTATTACCGGTGTGGAAACATTCACAGGGACGACAGTGAGCGCGCCGGATTTGAGGGCAGGTGCCGCGCTCGTTATCGCAGGCCTTGCCGCAGAGGGCTTTACTGTCATTGAGCAGATCCAGTACATTGAGCGGGGGTATGAGAACTTTGAGGAAAAGCTTCAGAAGCTCGGCGCTATTATAGATAAAATAGACGCGGATGATGAGAGGGCACAGCAGAAGTTTAAGTTGAAGGTCGGATAGAATATGCATGTGTATGGTTCGGATGCTCCCTCACCCGAACCATATTTGTATCACAAACAGGAGTACGAATGGAGGATAATATGGATAGTAAAGTACAAGAAATCCTGGACGAGGTGGGAAAGGTAATACGTGGAAAGGATAAGGCGATTCGATTGGTGCTTACGGCGATTCTTGCCAAAGGGCACATATTGATTGAAGATATTCCGGGGGTGGGAAAAACGACGCTTGCCGTGGCATTTTCCCGGGCGATGGAGCTGACGGAGCGCCGTCTTCAGTTTACGCCGGATGTACTGCCGAGTGACGTAGTTGGTTTTAATATGCTGGACGCAGACGGTGAGATGCAGTATAAGCCGGGGGCGATTCTTTGCAATCTTCTGCTTGCTGATGAGATCAACCGTACGTCTACGAAAACACAGTCCGCGCTTCTGGAAGTTATGGAGGAAGGGCAGGTGACAGTTGACGGTGTGACGAGACAGCTTCCCAATCCTTTTATCGTGGTAGCTACACAGAACCCGGTCGGGTCTGCCGGTACGCAAATGCTTCCGGAATCCCAGCTGGATCGGTTTATGATACGGATTTCTATGGGATACCCGACGATGGAGGAGGAGATGCGGCTGATCAAGGAGCGTCAGGAGGTCAATCCAATTGATTACATAAAAGAGATTATTACAAAACGGGACCTTCTGGAAATGCAGAAGCAGGTGCACGCCGTTTTTATTGATGATAAGGTACTCAAGTACCTGTCAAAAATTGTGGATGCAACGAGAAACCACTCGATGCTCTCCCTGGGCATGAGTCCGAGAGGGACGCTGGCCTTTGTGGATATGTCCAAGGGTCATGCATTTATGGAGGGTAGAAATTATGTGCTGCCAGAGGATGTGAAGGCAGTGGCGGGAGCAGTCATTGAACACCGTCTGCTGTTGAATGGCAAGGCGAGAATGAGCCATGCCTCCGCGGGGGATATTGTTGCCGATATCGTCGGAAAAATACAGACGCCGAAGTTGTAAACATGGATTATTGAAATGTTACGAATAGGAGGCGGCTTTCTATGACGATTGGTACTCTGATTTACATATTAATATTTATAACCAGTCTCCTTATTTCTGTTATTTGTCTTGAGTATGGCACAGTAGCTGTTTTGGGAGTTCTTGTTATCGTGCCTCTGTTTATGCTTATTTTTCTTATTGTCATGCGGATCCACATTGAGGTCAATGTCGAGTGCAAAAATCCTGTGGCAGAAAAAGATTCCATGAATAAACCGGCTCGGGCTACGATTGCGCTCTCTCTTGAGAATACGGGCAGATGGCTGCCCATCTCCAAAGGGCTGGCCTGGGTGCGGTATGAAAATTCATTTTCCGGGGAAAAGGGGAGGATGAAGGTACGTCTTTCCGTGGACGCAGGGAAAAGGAGAGGGCGGCGGATTCCTGTCGTGATCCGGCATTGCGGAAACGTATCTATAAAGGTAGAAAAAGTAAAAATATATGATTATCTCAATCTGTTTGCCACTACAGTCGGGAAGAATTTTGACACGCAGGATGTTCTTGTTATGCCGCCGCTGAAGGACATATATCTTGGCAGAGACCGGTGGTACAATGAGACAAATGAAGACAGCGACCGCTTTTCTTTATACAAAAAGGGAGATGACCCATCGGAGATATTTGATATACGCGATTTCAAGGATGGGGACAGAATTCAGCGGATTCACTGGAAACTCAGCAGCAAGGCGGGGCATTATATGGTAAAGGAAGGAAGCCTGCCTCTTGCGAAAGCGGTCTATATTTTTATTGATTTGTGTGCGGAGACGAGTGACGCTGCTGATTTGCTCGTCCAGGGGGTCTACTCTGTTTCCATGCAGCTTATGGAACAGGGAGTACCGCAGTATTATATATGGTTTGACAATAAGAATGATCTTATCCAGGAACAGCTGATTGAAAATGAAGAAGAACTGTTTTGGATGTTTGAGGACTTGTTTAAATGCAGGACGACAAAAGAACCGGATGAGCTGATTCATGCCTATATGGAATGGGAGGAGGGCAGGCAGAAGGAAACGGGACTTTATCTTACGGTGACCGACCATACGGTTTCTGATCTGGATGAACTCGGAGTGACGGAATTGCAAGTATTGGATTTGCGTGATGAGTAATGTCTGAGGAGGTGAACTTATGAAAACCAGTAAATTTGTAAATATTATATTGGAACTCAGTCAGGTACTTCTGGTATTTTTCGGTGTATATTCCGCCATTATGTGCGCGGCCCTGAGCCTTTCGGTGCCAGTCAACCAGCCGGTGACGGCTGTGGTATTATTGGGGGCATCGTTTTTGTTTTACGGGTTATTTACAGTTCTGGAAACCTTCCCGCACGGAAAGCTCTATGGCATGCTTGGCATAAGCGTATTTGCCCTGATTGTAATGTTGCGGTTCCGCAGTGTGGTACAAAAGGGATTGGTAACGATCATAAATACATATTTGAAGGAATTCATGAATTACACCCAGGGCACTGTGACGCTTGTGAGTAATAAGGGATTTCAACAGGAAACGGCAAGTGTGGAATATTGTTCGACGCTTGTTATTATTGTTGTTGCAGTATATCTCACGGCGCTTATCAGCGGCTGTTTTTACAGGAAAAGGCGGTCTGCCGTCTATGTATTGTCGACGGTAGGGTTTTTTGTTATACCTCTTACAGTTGGAAAGATTGGATATTTTTCCAATGTAGTAGTTTATTTATTTATTACAGTTGCCGTAATTGGGACGCGTTTTCTGCGGTATGACACGACGGATAAGCGTATGCGGCAAAAATTGTCACTCGTGCTTGTGAGCGTAGGTATAGTTGCCAGCGCGGTGACGTATCTTTTTCTGTCGCCACAGCGGTACAGCAACCATTTGAATGACATCGTGGAAATTCGGAATTCTGCGCTTTCTATCACTACGTGGGAACGGGATGATATTATGACGTGGGTGCGGGGATATTTGAGCGGGGATGCGATAGATTATGGACGGGTGGGAAGGCATAGCCAGGTCAACCGCACAGGGAAGACGCTTTTGAAAATAAAAGGTGATTTTGATATTACGCATGGTTTGTATTTGAAGGGGTATACGGGGGCCGAATACTCACAGAACCGGTGGCGTCAGATCAAAGATGAGCAATATCAACAACAGTGGGACGCTCTTTCGTCGAATGGTCTTTCACTCGATAACTGGCATGTTACTTTGCGCAATCAGATTGGCGACAGCCAGACGACGGGAAATGAAAAGCTGTGGTCTACGGGAAAAATTACCGTGAAGAATCTCGCATTTGGATTTGGAAATTATGTCGTTCCGTACTTTCCCACCGTTACTTTTTCAAACGAGGGGGGAAGAAGTACCGTATTAGTGCCAGGGGTGCAGTATGAGGCGGAGTACTATCCAGTGCTTTATTCCGAATTAAAGAAGGGACTGGTCGGAAATAAATATAAGCTGGCGGAAAATGATTTTTGGGTTAGAAGCCAGGGAAACCGGGAGAAACTGCTGGAATTTGCCCGCAAATATTATGTTAAGGTGCCGGAGGAGACGGCAGGAGTCATAGAGGAGTACAAAAGTTATTTGAACTCCCAAGATGGCTTGCTGGATAAATGGAACGATGGTTCCGCATCCCTGTACCGTATTATCGAGGAGACGCGTAATTTTATTATGAACGACACGGAGTATACGCTGTCACCTGGCAAAACGCCAAAGGATGAAGATTCCGTAGTATATTTTTTGAAAGAAAATAAAAAGGGGTATTGCGTGCATTATGCGACAGCGGCGGCAGTCCTTTTGCGCGGGATCGGCATTCCGACGAGGTATATCGAAGGATTGTACGTCAGCAAGGAACAGCTGGCGGATGTGCTTGGCACGAATACGGAGCTTGAAGTGACAGACGAGGACATCCATGCATGGGTAGAGGTCTATCAGGAAAACTATGGATTTGTTCCGATGGAATTTACGCCGGGGCGGGGGGATGAGGATACCGCAGATGATTCTTCCGTGACAGATGGTCAGGACGAAGAGAAAAAAGGAGCCGGCGGGGCAAAAGGGACGCCGGGTGACGCCGCGGACCCGGAAGATCTGTCTGTGACCGGGCCGACGCCGGAGCCGGAAGATGACATGACATTTGAAAATATTGAGAGCGACCATTATAATCGGGAGGAGGACGAGGAGAAACGTCCAGATGCGGCAAGCGAAGGCGCGGTATCGGGAAAGGACAAAGGAGAGAACAGCCATCCGATGGCCTGGTGGCGGATTGCAATTGCCGTCCTGTTTCTGGTCCTGCTATTGGTTGTGGCAGCAGAGGTGCAGCGCCGCGTCCGGATCCTGTTATTTAAAAGGAATGTGAGGAGGAAGACAAAGCGCAAACAGATTCTTGTATACTACCGCCATTTGGATAAGGCATTTGTCGATAAGGGAATCCGTTACCGGGGACAGAGTGTCGGGGAATACACGGAGCAAATTGCCAGTCATTATGGATTGCGGGAGGAGATTGTTTACCCATTTATTTCGATGGTATTTTGCGCCAGCTTTAGCTATGAGAAGTTTGACAAGGAACAGATTGCAGAATTTCGGACGGCCTACCGGAGCATACGGCACAAAGTGTATGAAGAGGTGAGGGGGATCAAGAAGTTGTACTATATGTACATCCTCTGCATTTAAAAGAATAAAAAGAGACAGAAAAAAGGCTATCCTACTAACTAAGGATAGCCTTTAATCATTTCGGTGTTTGAGGATGATTTCTTCAAAACGCCTGTTAGATGCCTCCATTTCAATTTCGGACTCAAGGATTTCCAGCTCCGCATTTTCTTCTTCCAGCTCCTCTAACAGATCCAAGAGATCATCATCTGAAAAAAAAGTCTCCATATGTTGTGTCCTCCTTTTTCTATATACAAATAGTGTACCACATTTTGGCGGGAGACACAAGTAAAAATCACGGATTTTGGACCAATTATCTCTCTGATTTTGGCAGGCTTACACGGCAGAAACGCCTCATAAACTGTTTGTAATTAAATGGAAGAATTGGGTAAATATAGCTCTTTCCTGAAATGGTTTTATTGCATACAATACAGACAAGAGTGAGCAGGATTCCTCCGATATAACCGTACACACCGAACGCAGCAGTGAGGCAGATCAGTATGAGGCGCATGAATTTCAATGCGTAGCCGAGCTCAAAGCTGACCTGGGTATAATTCGCGACTGCGACAAATGCCATGTACAGCATGATTTCGGAATTGAACCAGCCGGAGCTTACCGTGTAATCTCCGAGTACGATACCGGCCACGACACTTAGCGGCGTGCTAAACATACTCGGTGTGTTCAGGGACGCGAGGCGGAGGCCGTCGATGGCAAATTCCAAAATAAGAAATTGCATAAAGATCGGAATGTTGATCGGATCTGTAATTTCGATAAAGCTCAGGCATTCGGGAATCCATTCCGGATGCATAAATAGCAGCAGAAAGGTCGGCGTCAGGAGGACGGCAAGGATGTTGATCGCAATTCTCGAAAGGCGCAGATAGGTACCGGTAACGGGTGGAAAATAGTAGTCGTCAGCGTCCTCGATGATATCGAAAACGGAAGTCGGCAAGATCATGGCGGAAGGGGACGTGTCGACAAGGATGACGATACTTCCTTCCAGTATGCTGGCGGCTGTCGTGTCGGGACGCTCCGTAAATTTGAATTTAGGAAACGGGTTATACCACTTGTGTTGATAGAGGCACTCAGCAAGGCTCTCCTGATTCATTGTGAGGGCGTCAATATCTATTTTTTTCAGGCGGTTCTTGATGTCCTGGAGCATTTTCTGTTCTACCCGGTCAGACATATAGCATAGCACGACATCGGTGCGGGAACTTCTTCCGACCGTATTCATCTCCATGACGAGCTGCGGCGACCGGATACGTCTGCGGATCAGCGCCGTGTTGTAGACAACCGTCTCCACAAAACCATCCTTTGAGCCGCGCATAACTTTGTCCTTCTCCGGCTCGTCCACTCCGCGGGCAGGATATGTCCGGAAATCCATAGCGAGAAATTTATCGTACCCGTCGATGATAAGGATCGGGACGCCGGAGAGCATGCGCTGGATCAGGTTTGCCTCATCTGAGACCAGATCAATTTCTCCATAGGGTAAACGGTCTTTCAAAAAGTCATGGGCAGTTTCCGGCATCTGGTCCGGCGTGATTTTATATAAAAACTCAATTATCTTCTCCATAACTTCATCTTTACAGAAGCCATCAATAAAATAAAAACAAGATGTTCTACCACCAATCGTCACCACCCGGTAAATAAGATCAAAGCTTTTCTTAACCTGAAAAAGTTCGTCAATATACTGTTTATTTGTCTCAAAATCTTTCGAAAAAGAACCTGGCATTCTCTAAACCTCCTCATTAGCCACTCTTTGCTAAAGTTATTTTCAGTATTTCCATAATCATCAAAAGTATGCAGGGGCTGGTAAGAAATCACAGCTTCTTCACAATGTTACCGCTGTCTGTTCACACATATTTAATACAATGATACCGCTCGAAAGGAGGAAAAGGCAGATGGAGGTGCAGAGCACATTTGAGCGGTATGAGAAAAAGTTTTTGTTGACACAGGTCCAGTATGAACGTATATTGCCCCTATTGAAAAAGGAAATGGCGGAAGACTGTTATGGAAGCTATACGGTGTGTAATATTTATTTTGATACCGATTTTTATGACTTAATCCGCGCGTCGCTGGATAAACCAAATTATAAGGAAAAATTTCGGCTTCGGAGTTATGGCGTTCCCGGCGGAGGCGGCCTGGTATTTGCGGAGATCAAGAAAAAGTATGACGGCATCGTTTATAAGCGGAGGGTCGGGGCCAGTCCGGCGCAGATCCAAGCGTTTCTCAAGGAGGGAGAGAGGCTCAGTGAAAATTTGCAGATCCAGAGAGAGATCCAGTGGTTTCTCGGGTTTTACCGCCCGAAGCCGAAAGTGTTTATCGGATATGACCGGATTGCCCTGGCGGGAAAGGAAGATAAGGGTATTCGCATTACGTTTGATTTTCGCATCCGGTGGCGGATGGACCGGCTGACGCTGCAGTCTGGAGATGAAGGGGAGCCTGTCTTAAACGGGGACGAAATAGTGATGGAGGTGAAAACGCCGGGGGCAATTCCGCTATGGCTGGCGGATGCGCTCAACAAGTATGAGATTTACCCCTTAGGGTTTTCCAAATTTGGCGTATGTTATCAGAGACATATTGCTGCAAGTTTATTTCAAGGAGGATATAAAATATGTTAAATAGTATTATTACAAGGCCGGTTACGATGCCCGGGTTTTTGATATGCCTTGCGGCGGCGATAGTGCTCGGCGTGCTTTTGGCGATGGTATTTTCTTATAAGAGCAGGCACAGCAGCGGTTTTGCCCTCACGCTGGCGCTTATTCCGCTGACGGTTACGGTCATTATCATGCTAGTGAATGGAAATATCGGCGCCGGGATCGCAGTAGCCGGAGCGTTTACCCTTGTACGTTTCCGAAGTGTGCCCGGGACGGCAAAGGAGATCGCGGCAATCTTTACGTCGATGGCGGTGGGACTTGCGCTCGGTATGGGATATGTGGGAATTGCCGTCCTCTTTTTTGTCTGTGTTGCGGTGTTTACCCTTCTTCTGACCGCGCTTCATTTCGGAGGCGTGTCAAAAGCAGAAAAACAGCTGAAAATCACGATACCTGAAAATTATAATTATGAGGGATTGTTTGATGATATTTTTGCTGCCCATACGATATGTACAAAATTAGAACGCATCCGCACGACAAATATGGGGACGCTGATCGAGCTGACGTATCATGTTATATTCCGGGATGGGACGATACGAAAAGAGTTTTTGGATGAAATAAGAACGAGAAATGGAAACCTGACGATTATGATCGGAGAATTTTCTGATCGTGAGATTTTGTGACATTGTGAGGGGGAATGACTTTGGAAAAGAAAACAAAAGGATGGCTGGCTGCGCTTTTGGCGGCTGGCTTGGCGGGGGTTGTGTGTGCTGCTGCATTTTTTCTTCCGGGTACGGAGAGGACTGGCGGGGAGGCGGATATTTTGCTCAATTCGGATTCGGCCGCGGTTTCCGGCAGTGGTGTTTCGGTGTCAGGGACGACTGTGACGATAAAGGAAGCTGGCGATTACCGTATTTCGGGCACGCTGGAGGACGGACAGATCCGGGTGGAAGCTGGCGACAAAGATGAAGTGAGGTTGCACTTGGATGGAGTGGCGGTGGCAAATGAAAAAGAGGATGCCATTCACATCAAAGAAGCGGGGAGCGTCCGCATATGTTTGGCCGAAGGAACGGAAAATGAGGTGAGAAGCGGGCAGAAGCCAGACGGGAGCGCCAGCGGAAACGGGGATGAGGCTTCTGGTGCCGCTGTCTTTTCGAAAGAAAACCTTATTCTGGAAGGCGGGGGCAGTCTCACCGTATATGGATATATCAACGGTGGAATCAAGTCCAAAAAGGATTTGCAGATTATGTCCGGAAACTACCAGGTGGAAAGCACTGGGGATGCGCTGCATTCCAATGAGGATCTGTTAATAGCGGACGGGACGTTTTCGCTTGCTTCCGGGGATGACGGCATGCATGCAGACCGTCAGTTGACAGTTAAGGCGGGTAATATTGACATTACGAAAAGTTATGAGGGCCTCGAGGGAAATGAGGTTTATGTGGAGGGAGGCGAAATTCAGATTGTCTCTTCCGATGACGGCATAAACGCCTATGGCGGCCAGAATGAGGGACGCGGTGGTTTTGGCGGTTCCCAAAAGACGACGGAAACAAAACCGAAGCTTGTCATTTCCGGCGGTGTGATTTCGGTAGACGCCAGCGGGGATGGTCTGGACTCAAATGGAGATTTAAGTATTGAGGGCGGGACGATCCGTATTGATGGTCCGTCCGACGGTGGCAATGGGGCTCTGGACAGCGGCACGGAAAATGGCGGAAGTCTTTTGGTCAGCGGAGGAAGTGTGATTGCTGTGGGCAGTTCCGATATGGCCGAGACGTTCCAGGAGGAGTCAAAACAGTGTTCTTTCCGGTATAACCACAGCGAAGCGGTGGCGGCAGGCACTGTTATAACAGTACAAAATGAGGTGGGGGACGTCCTGTTTTCGCATACGGCGAAAAGGGAATTTTCATCGGTCGTTTTCAGCAGCCCGGATTTAAAACAGGGGGAGAAATACACGCTCTTATTAGGGGAAGAGAAGGTTGAGATAGAGCTTTCTTCTATGTCCGTTTCGGCCGGCGCGGAGGGCCATGCCTTTGGCGGCAGGCGTCCGGATGGCGGGGAGCCGCCCAGGGAAAAACCTGACGGAGAGATGCCGCGGGGGGAAAAGCCGGAAGGAGAGGGAGGAAAGGCGAGAAACTATGCTATCGGGGGAGGGGGGAGGTTGACAAAAAACACTATACCATATAAAATGATATTGTTGTATCATAAAAAAGATACATGGAAATTCGAAAAGGTAATTTAATGCCAGAAAGCGAGGATATTATGAGCATTCCGGGTGACCCCATTATATTGCTTAGTTATGCCAATACGCAGCTGCGTGACCAATACGCAACACTAGAGGAATTTTGCAGGTCAAACGATATTGACCAGAACATACTATGTGAAAACCTTGCCAGTTTGGATTATCATTATGATGAGGTGACAAACCAGTTCATATAAAAAAATGAAGCTTAAAAACATTATATTTATACATGAAATTTCGGTTGAGGAGTACAATGACCTTCGAAGAAGTGTGGAATTTATTTATATTGCGCCAGAGCGTGCAGCATGTGCACTGCGGAATTCCCTGTACAAAGTTATTGCGTGCGATGGGACGGTTCCGGTCGGGATGGCGAGAGTAGTAGGGGATGGCGGCTATGTATATTTTATCTGTGACGTAATTGTGCATCCGGATTACCAGTCCCAGGGGCTCGGCAGGAAAATGATAGAGGATGTGCTGCGGTGGCTCGAAACCCAGGTCCATGAGGGAGAGACGATTATGGTTAATCTAATGTCTGCGATGAACAAGGAGGAATTTTACGGAAAGCTTGGGTTCCATAAAAGGCCGTTTGGGAATCATGGTTCGGGCATGTCAAAATGGATTTGCGGAAATAGAAAAGGAGATGGATGATTTGTATCAGTGTAAAGATAGAGTTTCTTACAGCAGAATTGATACGGAAGGAAAACTGAAGGTGCATGCGATCGTAAATGCAATGCAGGATTGCAGCCTTTTTCACAGTGAGGAGGTGGGACGGTCCTGTATGGATTTAAAGGAGGACGCCCATGCATGGCTCGTCAACTCATGGCACATTGTATTTAAGAGGCGGCCGTCTATGGGAGAGGAATTTGTAGTACGCACGTGGCCGTATAAATTCCGGGGTATTTTTGGAATGAGGAATTTTGTGATGGAGAGCATGCAGGGGGAGGTACTTGCGTATGCGGATTCCCAGTGGTTTTATTTCGACCAGAAGACGGGAAAGCCGATTATAGCGACGCCGGAAGAGGTAGAACCATTTGGAATGGGTGAGCCGTATCCGATGGAGTATTTGTCACGGAAGGTAGCGTATCCCAAGAGCATGGAGTTTCGTGGCACGGTGAGGGTTTGTGAAAATCATCTCGACACGAACGAGCATATGAATAATGGCGAATATGTTCGCATTGCTGCGAATTTTCTCCCATCTGGGTTTCAAGTGGAGGATCTGCAGGTGGAATACCGGCTTGCGGCTAAGCTTGGTGACGAACTAAAGGTAAATACAGCATATGGAGAGGAAGGCTTTTATGTCGTACTGACAGACGCACAAAAGTCACCATATGCAATCGTGCGGTTCCGGGAACCAGGCGATACAATATTGGAAAATAAGAAATGAGGAAAAACATGGAATACGAAAAAAAAGTATTGGGACGGACGTTAAGATTATATGTGACAAAACAGACGAAGAATGGCATCTATCTCAGTTCCTATGAATACCCGGAACTGAATGTACTTTTACCAAATAATCAGGTGCCGGATGCGATTGAGAGAGGGGATATACTTTCTGTGTTTCTGTACAAGGATTCGCAGGATCGTCTGATTGCAACGACATCAGTTCCTTTTATTTCTCTTGGAAAGATCGCTCGTCTGACTGTCACGGATGTGACGCAGATCGGGGCGTTTCTGGACTGGGGACTGGCCAAGGATTTATTTTTGCCCTTTAAGGAACAGACGCACCGGGTTAAGAAGGGTGAGGAGGTGCTGGTGGCGCTGTATATTGATAAATCGAACCGGCTTTGCGCGACGATGCATATTTATGATTATTTGTCCGCGGAGGGTGATTTTACAGAGGGCGGCCATGTGGATGGAACGGTGTATGAAATATTGGACGCCTTTGGCGCATTTGTAGCAGTGGAAGACAAGTATTCTGCGCTTATTCCCCACAATGAGATGAACCGGGAAATCCGGGTCGGTGACAAGGTGCATGCCCGGATTAAGGAAATCCGTGAGGATGGGAAGCTGACGCTGAGCCTTCAGGAAAAGCTCCCGGTGCAAATGGGTGTCGATGCGGAGAAGGTACTGGAGAGGCTCACAGCCGCGGATGGTTTCCTGCCGTTTCACGACAAGACGTCGCCGGAAATTATAAAACGCGAATTCAGCATAAGCAAGAATGCGTTTAAACGGGCGATTGGAAGGCTGATGAAGGAGGGGAAAATTGACATATTACCGGAGGGAATCCGCTTGAAGTGATTTTGGGTATATAACTAAAGGTGAGGTGTGTTTTGGAAAGTAATTAATATCCGAACACATAAGCCTAAATGCGGGGGTAAATATTTTTTAGACTGCAATGTGCTTCTGTATGTTTTTTATTTAAATGGCAGTTATGCTTCTGATTTAATTTCTGCATATTCTGAATTGATTACGAAGATTATTAATTCAGGTGCACATATATATATTTAAGAAATGTTGGTTTCGGAATTTGTCAATACATATATACAAACAGAGTTTCATAGATTGGCGACGTTAAATGGCTGGCCCCATAGAAAACAATATTTTAAAAATACATTTAAATTTACAGAAGAATATCGGGATATGTTAAAGGAAATAAAATGTATTTTAGAAAGGCAGTTATTTCCGATATCAAAGCGTAAGGATTCTGTATTTTCAAATATAAGCCACTGTGATATTATCACAAACAATGTAAAGTTATTAAATGCTAATTAGCCCAGAATGAATCCAGTATTTCTACCATTCCATCTTTATCTGTTATTTCATATGGAAACCACTCTCTTGGAAATAGTTCCAAATAGCTCCGCCCGGCGAAACGCTCATCTAAGAGCAGGATAACGCCGCGGTCATGAATTGTCCGAATGACCCGGCCTCCTGCTTGAAACACTTTGTTGATGCCGGGATAGAGATAGGCATAATGAAAGCCATTTCCGTTTTGGCTGTCATAATACTGTTTGAATAATTCCCGCTCATGGCACACCTGGGGGAGTCCGGTTCCGACGATGGCCGTGCCGATGAGACGGTCCTCTTTCAAGTCAATGCCCTCTCCAAAGATGCCGCCCATGACACAAAAACCAACGAGGGTATGCTGGTTTGCAGAATCAAAGGCCGCCAGAAATTCTTCTTTTTCGCGCTCGGTCATTGATGAATTTTGCAGGAGTATGTCGGTTTGCTCTGGCGCGTTAAAATGGTGGAAGACGTTTTCGAGAAAGGCGTAGGAGGGAAAGAACACCATATAATTTCCCTGCTTTGCTGCGATAAAGGCCTCAATGTAGGAGGCGATTTTCCGGTATTCGCGCTCACCCCGTCTCGTGTATTTACTCGTGACGTCGTTGGCGATTATGATTTTGCGCTGGCTTGTCTGAAACGATGACTTTGCATATACGGCGTAATCGTCGGCACAGGTGGAGAGCTGCTCCCGGTAGTAGCGGATTGGCAGCAGAGTGGCCGAAAAAAAGGCGGTGCCACGCGCATATTGCAGCGCCTCCTCCAGCCGGCCGGAGGGATCCATGCACTGTAGTTTGATGCGGAAATTTTTATCCGGGTCATAGTCGGTGACGATTCGGTAAGTATTGTCCAGTACGTCGTACATGTTCAGAAAATGACGTACATTGAAAAACAAATCTAAAATGGTCTTTCGGTCTGGTAAATCCTTAACCTCTTTTGTAAATAATTCATAACTGTTTATAACGCGCATAAGCTCGAAACTAAAAGAGGAGATATCCGTGAGAATTTCAAATTCGTCACATTCGCGCTTCCATGCAAGCATGGATTTATTGCATTTTTCGAGTGAGGCGATAAAAATACGGAATATATATTGTACTTTCTGGGGATAAAGCGGCTGTTTGGACTCTGCCTGAAGGATTCTTTTTACTTTTAAAAAATCTTCTTTAATAAGCGTGGCGCTAAACATTTCCCGGGCGCGTTCTACGAGGTTGTGGGCCTCGTCAATAAGAAAGATGCTGGAATCCTTTTTCCCTTCGGAGAAAAAGCGGCGAAGGTATACGTTTGGGTCAAATGCGTAATTGTAGTCGCATATAATACTGTCGGCAAACAGGGCGGCATCCAGGCACATTTCAAATGGGCATACCTGGTGCTTTTGGGCATAAGCCAAAATGGTATCCCTGCTCATATCGGATTCATGCGTCAGCATATCATAAACGCTGTCGTTCACCCGGTCATAGTGCCCCTTGGCATAGGGACAGGCTGTGGGAGTGCACTCCGGCTTTTCCTCAAGAAAGCACAACTTTTCTTTTGCCGTGATCGTGAGGTACTTGAAATCAAGATTTTGTTTTGAGAGAAGTTGAAAGCATTCCTGCGCTACCGTGCGGGTGATTGTTTTTGCAGTCAGATAAAAAATACGGTCGGCAAGTCCCTCCCCAATTGCCTTTACGCTTGGAAAAACAGTGGAAACCGTTTTTCCGACGCCCGTTGGGGCCTGTATGAATATTTTCTTTTTCCGCTCGACGGTTTTATATACATAGGCGGCAAGATCCCGCTGTCCTTCCCGGTAGGGAAAGGGAAAACAGAGATGTTGTATCGAGGCATTCCGGCGGCGTTTCCAGTCGTATTCGTAAATCGCCCACGGTTCGTATCGGGTGATGAGCTCATGAAACCAATTGTGGATTTCCAAGTTTGAAAAGGTTTCCTTGAAACGGCGCTCCTCTTCCGTCTCGAGATGGCAGTAAGTGACCTGGACGGAAATAAATGCCGGATTTTCTTTTTCACAGAGCATGTAAGCGTAGCACATTGCCTGGGCTTTGTGGACGAAAACGGGTTCCTTTAATTGGTGAATATCCATGAAAACGCCCTTAATTTCGTCTACTATAAGTTCAGAACCGTCCTGAAAAATACCGTCTGCGCGCCCCTCGATTTTTAGCTCGAACGTGTCCTTGAAATTATGGCTCTGTAAAGAGACGCACGTAAATAAGGGCACCTCTGCCTGGTATCCGCTGCCCATACGTTTTTGTATTTTTCTGTGTATTTTGCTTCCAAGCGCCATCGCCTCTGGGTTCTTTGTTCCAAAACCAGTGGAATTGATATCGCCTTCGCGAAATACAAATTCTACGAGATTGCGCACGGAAATTTTTACTGTTTCTTTTTCCATAATGTTTTAATAGGACCCCTTCTTTATGAGTCGGAAACCTGATGATACATGCGGTACGCATAAGAGGCGGTAAACACGATGACAACGCCGGTCAGACCGAGGCTAAGCATCATATTTTTTAAAATGCCCACCTGTGCCAGATATGTCGGCAGGTAGCCGATGATGTGAAGAAGGATGGCGATCGGGAAAAGGCTTTTTAACTTGCTGTGGTGGATCGCCAGGAAAATAAATATAGTGAGGGATGCCTGGAAGATAAGTGCGAGCATGCGCTCTGTCCCAGCCGCCACATTTTCAATGGGGGAAATGGCCATAAGGTCATAAATTGCCTGTTTTTGTGCGGCAATATCAGAACCTGCTGTGCCAAGTTTTTCAAAATATCCGTCTATGCCAAAGGAATTGACCATAAAGGCAATGATAATATTTCCCATAAAAAGAGAACTGCCATAAGCGATGGCCTCGAAACTTCCATGCCCCACGCCGAAGAGGAATGCATTTTGTTTGCCGGGATGGGATTTCATACACGTTTTAAGACCTATGTATTTTCCCGCCTCCTCAAAGATACCCGCGACGGCGGCGCCGTAAATGGCATAATATACGGGGTGGGAAGAACGGTCTAAAATTGTTGACAGGGAAAGTCCCTGAAATACGAGCATATGAAACAACCCCTCGGCGATAAAGGCAAAGGCGACATACAGCGCCATGCCGATAAAGAAGGAGGATATGTGCGCTTTTGTTCTGGATTTGTAATAGGCTAGAAAAATAAAAGGGATCATCGTACACAGGAGAGCGACGATAATCATACTTGTCACAGATTCGCGGGAAAAGCGGTCTGCCATCAGTAATGCGTTCATAAATTGTATCCTTTCTGTTTGCTTATGGTATCATTTTAACATGACTTAAGGTTGAAAAACAAGCTTAAAATTTGTATACTTAACATGTACCATACGATTACATGGCATTTAGATGGCAGGCGGAAAGGCGGGTTAGTGATGGAAAAAGGATTATATGAAACACTCACGGGGTATTGTAATATGGATATTCTGCCGATGCATATGCCGGGACATAAAAGGAATCCTGTGTTTGAGATGGAAAATCCGTACCGTATTGATGTTACGGAGGTGACTGGTCTTGATAATCTCCACCAGCCGGAAGGGGTCATACGCCGGTTGATGGACCGGGTGACATCGGTATATGGATCGGACCAGTCCTATTTTCTCATTAATGGAAGTACGGGCGGTATATTGTCGGCGATTACCTCCTGCTGCCGTCACGGGGACCGGATTGTGGTAGCGAGAAATTGTCACAAATCCGTATATCATGCGATCCGGCTCTTAAAACTGCGTCCCATCTATATATATCCATCGGAGGAGGGCGGGGAAATGGAGCATCTCGGGATAGCCGGTATCATACAAGCAGAGGCGGTGGAACAGGCGCTGCAGGCTTATGAAGGGGTGTCTTGCGTCATACTTACCTCTCCTACCTATGAGGGGATTGTGTCACGCATCCGGGATATTGCAGCGGTGACAGCGCGCTATGATGTGCCGCTTATCGTAGACGAGGCGCACGGGGCGCATTTTCAATGGCATTCGTCGTTTCCGGACACCGCGTTGCAGGAAGGGGCGGATCTCGTCATAGAAAGCCTGCATAAAACACTTCCCTCTTTGACCCAGACCGGTATACTGCATGCCCGGTTTGACCGGGTCTCCAAGGGAAAACTGGAGTGGGCCCTGCAAACTTATCAATCGAGCAGTCCCTCTTATGTGCTGATGGCTGGCATTGAGCGGTGTTTTGCATATATTGAGCAGGAAGGGGTGGAAGCGTTTGACGCCTATGTTGACAATCTCCGGTGGTTTGAGAAGGAAATGGGACAGCTTCAGCGCCTGTACTTATTTCACTCGCCACAAAAAGAGCGGTCCAAGCTCGTCATAGCTGCCGACCGGGCGGGGATGACGGGGAGAGAACTTGCGGAGCGGCTTTATAGGCAGTACCGGATCGAAACGGAGATGAGCGGCGGGCATTACTGCATTGCGATGACGAGTGTGTGCGATGAGACAGAGAGCTTTCGGAGACTGGCGGCAGCCCTGCGGGAAATCGACGCCGGAGCAGCGGGGCCGACGGGGGGAGAAGGTGATGCATTGCGCCGGAGAGAACCGGACATCTGGCTTGTGTGGAGAGCGCCGGAGAGGGGGATGTACAGCGATGAGGCGGCAGAGTGCCGGAGTAAATGGATTCCCCTGGAAAAGGCGGCGTGTTATCTGGCGGCAGAGGATATTTCTTTTTATCCGCCAGGGATTCCACTGCTCGTCCAGGGAGAGAGGTTTTCCTTGGAACTGATCCGGGTGTTGCAATATGGTATCCAGATGGGATATGTCATACATGGGGTGAGGGATGGACGGGTATCCATTGTCTGCGAAGAGGAAGGTTTTGTTCATGAATAGCCGTTTGAGCGGCAGAATGTGAGGAGAGCATGGGAAAATTATTTGTAATCATGGGAAAAAGTGCTACAGGAAAAGATTCTATTTACCATGAAATTGTAAAGAGGTGTCCACAGCTGAGGGAGATCATCACATATACGACGAGACCGATGCGGGAAGGGGAGACCTATGGCAAGGAGTATTATTTCGTTACAAAGGAAGAAATGTACGAGATGAGGGAGAACGGGAAAATAATAGAGTGCAGGGAGTATGACACGGTACTTGGACCGTGGTTTTATTTTACAGCAGATGACGGCCAGCTGGATTTTGACAAGGGCGATTATATATTGATTTCTACCCTCGAGGGTTACGAGAAGCTGCAGGCGGCTTTTGGAATTGGTTCTATTGTTCCAGTCTATATTGAGGTGGACGACTTAGAGCGGCTGGAACGGGCAGTCCGAAGGGAGCGGAGCCAGGTGAGCCCCTGTGTGCCGGAGCTGTGCAGGCGGTTTCTCGCCGACGAGGAAGATTTTTCGGAGGAGAGGCTTCAGATGGCGGGCATTGAAATGCGTATTGTAAATGAGGATTTAGAAACGGCGGTTGAGAATGTGGAAAAACTTATCCGGGGCAATACACATATAACACTGGATTAAAAAACAGAAAGATGATATAATGAAAGGAGCGGAGGTGATGAGAAGGTGGACATAAAGGTTGATACAGTTCAACAGACGGCAGCGGCAACGCCGGTGAAACCGATGCAGGAGTCCAGTGAGGATTTTAAGTTCACCCTGATGAGCTCGTTGGAGGAGGACGGACTTCAGGCGCGGCTCTCCCTGATGATGGAAGATATTACGATGCAGGGCAAGAAGCTGGGAAAGCATATGGATGTAAGAGATATGAAGCATTACCGGAAGCTGGTCCAGGAATTTATGAATGAGATTGTAAACCGTTCCCATAAATTCAGCCGGGAAAATTTCCTTGACCGGCGGGGAAGGCACCGTGTATACGGAATGATTAAGAGGGTCAACGCAGCTCTTGACGAGCTGGCACAGGAGTTGATGCAGGAGGAAAAGGACCATCTGGCAATCTTAGGAAGAATTGACGAGATCCGGGGACTTCTGCTTGATATACTGACGTAGCGTAAACAGTTTGGCGCTGGACGGAGAAAGGGAGGCGGTATTTATGTTTTTATTTTCAGAGATAATGGGACATGAGGAAATTAAGGAACATTTACAGATGGCCATACGGGGTGACATGCCGTTTCATGCCTATATTTTTCACGGCGAGGTGGGCTGCGGCAAGGAGACGATGGCGAGGACATTTGCGGCGGGACTGCAGTGTACGTCGGAGGGATTTGATCGGCCGTGCGGCGTGTGCGCTTCCTGTAAGCAGATAAATTCCGGCAATCAGCCGGATGTGATTTGGGTAAACCGGGAATTGTCCAGTATCGGCGTGGACGACATCCGGGAAAAGATTAATAGTTCGATTGCCGTGAAGCCTTTTTCCAGTCCGTATAAGATCTATATTGTGCCGGAGGCAGACCGCATGACGGAAGCGGCGCAGAACGCTCTCTTAAAGACGATTGAGGAGCCGCCGGAATATGGCATTATTCTGCTTCTCACGAGTAATATGGACGCCCTGCTTCCGACGATCCAGTCCCGGTGTTTGAAAATGGAATTCCGCCCTCTTTCTACTGCCACAATCGAAAAGTACCTGATTGAGAATTATGATGTGGTGGATTACCGCGCGAGGACGAGTGCGATCTTTGCCCAGGGGAATCTGGGAAAGGCCATCCGGTACATCGAGTCGGAGGATTTTGAGGAAAAGCGGGACAAGGTGTTAAGAATACTGAAGAATGTACATACTATGGATATATCGGAAATGCTTGAAATCATAAAGGAGATTGGCGAGGATAAGGATAATGCCAAAGATTATATAGATCTCATGGTACTGTGGTACCGGGATGTGCTTTTATTTAAAGCTACGAAAAATATGAACCATTTAATTTTCCAGAGTGAGTACAGCGCGATTTCAGAGGAGGCAAACCAGCGCGATTATGAGAAAATAGAACAGATTTTGTGCGCCTTTGACAAGGCGAAGCTTCGGCTCAAGGCAAATGTCAACTTTGAAGTTGCTATGGAGCTGATGCTTTTGTCACTAAAGCAATAGGAGGAATATAAGTTGAAAACGATCATAGGAGTTCGGTTTCGCCAGGCCGGAAAAATCTATTATTTTAACCCGGGTAAAAATAAGGATATAAAAAGAGGTACCCATGTCATTGTGGAGACGGCGAAGGGGGTAGAATATGGTACGGTAGTTCTTCCGCCGACCGAGATGCCGGAGGAAAAGCTGGTGGCGCCGCTGAAAAATATTATGCGTACCGCTACGGAAGAGGACGAGGAGTTTGAGCGAAGGAACCGGGAAGAAGAGAAAGAAGCCTTTCAGATATGTTTAGAAAAAATAGCTAAGCATGGGCTGGAGATGAAGCTTATTTCTGCGGAATACACCTTTGATAAAAATAAATTATTATTTTATTTTACCGCAGATGGGCGCATTGATTTTCGTGAGCTGGTGAAGGACCTGGCTTCTGTTTTCCGAACGAGGATTGAACTCCGGCAGATCGGCGTCCGGGACGAGACGAAACTCAGAGGCGGTATCGGTATATGCGGGCGTGCGCTTTGTTGCCATACGTATATGTCTGAGTTTGCACCCGTGTCGATTAAAATGGCGAAAGAACAGAATCTTTCCTTGAATCCGACAAAGATATCCGGCGTGTGTGGAAGACTGATGTGCTGTCTGAAAAATGAGGAAGAGGCGTACGAGGAGCTGAACAGCCATCTTCCTAATGTCGGAAGCCGTGTAAAGACGCCGGATGGGCTGTTAGGGGAAGTGCAGAGCGTGAGCGTCCTGAAACAGAAAGTGAAAGTGGTCGTGACGCTGGATAACGATGAAAAAGAAGTTCGCGAATACCAGGCGGACGAGCTGAAATTTAAGAGAGAGCGCCGCCGCAATCATACCTCCGAGGCGGATAAGGAGCTAAAGGCGCTGGAAGCGATGGAAAAAAAGGAAGGTAAGTCAAAAATCTGATGGGACATACGAGCTTTGATGACAATGAGTATTTGAGGGAATGCGAGCGCCTGGACGATTTGCAGTGCGGGGGACTTAGGATTATACAAAATCCGGATTGGTTTTGTTTTGGTATGGATGCGGTTTTGCTCACGTCGTTTGTGAAAGTGCCAGAGGGGAGCCGTGTTCTGGATCTCGGGAGTGGTAATGGGGTCATACCGATTTTGCTTTCGGCAAAGACAAAGGGAAGCCGGTTTGAGGGATTGGAGATTCAAGAGGATATTGCGGATATGGCGAGACGCAGTATCCTTTATAATCGTCTGGAAGGACGGGTACATATTACGACGGGTGATATTCGGGAAGCGTCTTCGTATTTTAAGGCGGCTTCCTTTGATGTTGTCACGGCAAATCCGCCATATATGACAAACGCCCACGGGTTGACAAATATGGCGGAACATAAAGCAGTGGCAAGACATGAGCTGCTTTGCACGCTCGGGGACGTCGTGCGTGAGAGCGCGGCGCTGCTCAAACCGGGAGGGCATTTTTTTATGGTACACCGTCCATTCCGTCTGAGTGAGATTATGAATACGATGACGAAATATAAGCTGGAGCCAAAACGGATGCGCCTTGTGTACCCGTACGTGGACAAAGAACCTAATATGGTTTTGATTGAGGGAACCCGCGGGGGAAAGCCCCGTATAACGGTCGAGAAGCCGTTGGTTGTATATCGTGGGACCGGCGAGTATACAGATGAGGTGAAAAACTTGTATTACAATGGGACAATATAAAAATAAGGAGAAGCTGTATGGGGACATTATTTCTTTGCGCTACACCGATCGGAAATTTAGAAGATATTACGCTGCGGGTGCTCCGCACGCTGAGGGAAGTTGACGTCATTGCGGCGGAGGACACAAGACAGACGGTCAAGCTGCTAAACCACTTTGGTATAAAGAAGCCGCTCGTCAGCTATCATGAACACAATAAATATCAGAAGACCCCGGTTCTCGTAAAGGAGCTTTTGGAGGGGAAAAATATTGCGCTGGTAACGGATGCGGGCACGCCTGCCATTTCAGATCCAGGGGCCGAACTCGCTCTTGCTGCGTATGAGAAGGGAATTCCGGTTACTTCTCTCCCGGGAGCTTCAGCTGTGGTCACGGCGCTTACGCTGTCCGGACTGCCTACGAGAAATTTTGCTTTTGAGGGGTTTCTTCCCCGCGATAAAAAAGAGAGAAAAGAGGTGCTGGAACGCGTCCGTAACACTACGTATACGACCGTATTTTATGAGGCTCCGCACCGGCTCGTGAAAACACTTGGGTTCGTGGCGGACGTCGTGCAAGGGGGGCGGAAAATTGCGGTCTGCAAGGAGCTTACAAAAAAGCATGAAAATGTGATGCAGTGTACGCTGGCAGAAGCGATTGAGTTTTTTAACACTCATGAGCCGAAAGGTGAATTTGTGTTTGTGTTAGAGGGGGCGGACGCAGACGAAATCGGCAGAGAAGAGCGAAAAGAGTGGGAGAACGTGCCCATAGAGGAACATATGAGGCTGTATACGTCAGACGGAATGAGCCGGAAAGAGGCAATGAAAATCGTCGCCAAAGAGAGGGGTATGGGAAAAAATGAGCTGTATAGGGCGCTCATAAATTTGGATAAAGGAAAGGCAGGAGTCTAGGGGGGCTCCTGCCACACTAAAGGGATATATAATTAAATTAAACCAGCTAGCTTAGATAACTCCTCAATTGATTTCTTGGAAACCAATTTCCCATGATACTCAATTAAGTCTTCCTGCGAACCCGTAAAAACATCACTAGGCTCGTATTTTGCCAATATAATTTTGCTATCTTCCGTATAAATCTCTAAAGACTCTCTGTCACTAATTCCAAGGGAACGTCGAAGTTCAATTGGAATGGTAATACGGCCTAACACATCTAACTGTCTTACAATTCCTGTGTTTTTCATAACCAATCTCCTTCTGTGATATATGTCACAATATCTACTTGTCAATTTTATTCATTGCTTTAATTTTAGCATTTGTTTCGACATTAGTCAATAAAAAAATGGTTAAAAAATATGAAAAAAAAGAAGTTTATATATTAAAAAAGATCAAGTTTTGTAAAAAAAGGCACATTGACGTCGTAAAATAATTTTCATCTATAATATTAGTGGAAAATATCCGGTTTTCTGCCTATTTCAGTAGTTGTCAAAATGGTTCCTCCAGGGGAAGCCGGATCAGACATTGCGCGCTGATTATTCCGATAAACCCACCAGTGAGCAGTCCGCAAAAGTACAAAAGCGGCATATACCAGAGGACAGATGGAAATCCTACAAGACAGGCGGCCACCAATAGCTGTCCCATGTTGTGGATGATTCCTCCGAGTGCGCTGACGGATATGACGGAGAGATGGGAACCGGTCCCTTTTTTCATAAGACCCATAACAAGCAGGCTCAAAATACTTCCCGCCAGACTGTAAAGAAAACTGAACAGACTGCCGAAGGTAAAGGCATTGAGGAGATTCCGGAGCATGGAAATGCCAAATGCGTAGCGGAAGCCTTTCCGATATAAGGCAATCATTATAATCAGGTTTGCCAGCCCGATTTTCATGCCCGGAAAGGGAACGGGCAGGGGAATGAGACTTTCAATATAACCGAATATAAAAGCTAGTGCGGTATAGATAGAAAATTCGGACTGCTGTTTGATATATTTCATCCTCAACCTCGCTCATATAATAAAGTAGTAGTGTTTATAGACCATCTCCAAGGTCTTAATGCTATTTCTTTGATAGACGTTCTACTAGCCAGTCACGGCGTCAAGACCGGGAGTAGCCCCGTCCGGGCCGGCAATAGCCAGTACCAGTTTATGGGGAAGGCATACGATGGTCTCCCCGGCGCTTGAAATGCCGCGCATACCGACACATACTTTGTCATGGCAGTCCGCCTCCCTCATAAAGACAACGCCGTCTTTGATCTCAAACGTATTGGAACCGCCGTCCGGGCAGGAAATAGTTTGCCGGAGGTTCGATGAGAGCGGGTATGTGGCAACGGCCGTTCCATTGATCCGGACTTCGACATGGCTGCCGGGGCCGGAGCGGGGCAAGTAAATGCCTGCGCCCAGACCGATTCCTGCCAGGAAAAGGAAGAGAAGGAACAGTTTGTCTCCCCGTTTAATTTTCATCGGTATACCTCCCGTCTAAACCGTCATCTTTTCCTAATAGAATAGCATATTTTAAAAGATGGGTCAAAGGAAAATCTAAATATAAGAATAATATCTTGACAGGGCAGGCGGCATGTTATATCATAAGAAAAGAACGTAGTATTGAAAACTACATATAGTAAATATGACAACAACGAAAGGAAGTAAGTATTATGGGATGTGCAGAAGGTAAGAAATACGGTCTGGTCGGCATTGCGGACCATTATACGGAAACAGCTTTAGACGAAGACGGCGTATTACACTCAATTTCCTTTAAAAACGACGAAAAATTCAATTTTGCGTATGATGTCATTGATGTAATGGCAAAGAAATGTCCGGATAAGCTTGCGATGCTTTATGTGTCGAAGGAGGGACGGGAAAGACGGTTTTCTTACCGGGATATGGCAAAATATTCAAATAAGGCGGCCAATTATTTCAGTTATTTAGGAATTAAAAGGGGCGACAAGGTGATGCTCGTTTTGAAGCGGCATTTCCAGTTTTGGTTTTCCCTGATTGCCCTTCATAAAATCGGCGCTGTGGCAATTCCGGCGGCGGATCTTTTGACAAAAAAAGATTTTGAGTACCGTTTTAAGGTTGGCGAGATAGATGCGATCATCTGCACGGCGGATGGAGAGGTGTCCAGGGAAGTCGACAAGGCGGCGAGAGGAAATAGTAGGCTCCGGACTAAAATTATGGTCGGGGGAGCAAGAGAATCCTGGCATTGCTTTAATAAGGATATCCGCTATTTCTCTTCTAATTTTAACCGGCCGCAGGACGCTCCTGGCGGGGAGGATCCAATGGTTATGTTTTTTACATCTGGTACAACTTCCTATCCGAAAATAACGACGCACTGTTATAAATACCCGTTGGGCCATTTTGTGACGGCAAAGTACTGGCACCAGGTGGACCCGGACGGAATCCATTTTACGCTCTCAGATACGGGATGGGCGAAGGCGATGTGGGGAAAAATTTATGGGCAGTGGATATGTGAGGCGGCAATTTTTGTATATGATTTCGATGATTTTGACGCCAAAGATATTCTCAAAATGATTGAAAAGTACCGGATTACAACTTTTTGTGCGCCTCCGACCGTGTACCGTGTCATGGTTCATTTGAAGCTTGAAAATTATGATTTGTCATCCCTGCAAAATGTGACGACGGCGGGGGAGGCGCTCAATCCGAAGGTCTTTGATAAATTCAAGGAAAAGACGGGATTTGATATTATGGAAGGGTTCGGCCAGACGGAAACGACGATGCTGGTCGGAAACTTAAATGGTATGACGCCAAGGCCGGGCTCTATGGGAAAGCCAAATCCACTTTATGATATTTCTGTTATGCGCCCGGACGGAACGCTGGCTGAACCGGGCGAAGAGGGGGAAATCGTAGTGAGGACAGACGATGGCGCCCCGGACGGCTTGTTTACCGGGTATTACAATGATAAGGAGAAGACCGATGCGGTCTGGTATGACGGTTATTATCATACGGGAGACACGGCGTTTATGGATGAGGACGGTTATTTCTGGTACGTTGGACGTGTGGATGACGTGATTAAGTCCGCCGGTTACCGCATCGGGCCGTTTGAGATAGAAAATGAGATTATGAAGCTGCCCTATGTGCTGGAGTGCGCCGTTACTTCCGTGCCGGACCGCATCCGTGGCCAGGCAATCAAGGCTACGGTTGTGCTTGCCGATGGCAACGAGGGCGACGAGCACATGAAAAATGACATCGTGAAATATTTGAAAAAGAATATTGCCTCTTATAAATGGCCGAAGATCGTAGATTTTGCGAAAGAGCTTCCGAAGACGATAAGCGGCAAGGTAAGAAGAGCGGAGATTAAGCGGGGTGACTGGTCAGAGGAGAGAGAGGAGGTTCCGGCGGTGGCGACGGAAGAAGAGGCCGTGACGTCGGAGGAGCCCGCAGCTTCCGAGCAATCCTGAACGGTTTTTTGAGAAAATTAACCGTTGACAATTATATTTGAAATGATTATAATGTTTGTAACATGTTGAAGAGAAGAGTAAGATGTGAAACATGACAGAGAAAGGTGACGGGCACTTTGCGGAGTTCATTTGATTCAGGATGGATCCGTAGGTGACAGGCTGGAATCACCTGCGTGGGAAGCATTGGAAGACCATCTCGGAGTGGCCCTAATCCGGTCCGGTGACACCGTTATCGTCAGAATGAAGCCGGGTATCTGCCTGTGCCTGCTGGCCAGCGGCAAGTACTGTGAGACCGTTTAGATGCAGCAGTGAAACATAGATGCCAATAAGGGTGGAACCGCGGGAAATAGTAGTCATTTATGCCCGTCCCTGTAAACGATAGCGTTTGTAGGGGCGGGTTTTTGTTATGTGCCGAATAAGCGGCGCGCGAAAAATTTAGGAAAGGAAAGGGAAGACAAT
Source organism: uncultured Eubacterium sp. (assembly GCA_910584245.1). Taxonomy (GTDB): domain Bacteria; phylum Bacillota; class Clostridia; order Lachnospirales; family Lachnospiraceae; genus Eubacterium_F. The sequence goes on along the minus strand of CAJTZF010000006.1, from coordinate 107,557 downwards.
GAAAGTTATGTTGAAAGATGGCTCTTGTAAAGAATATGCAGAGCCGATGGCGGTGGCAGACATTGCGAAAGATATTAGCGAGGGACTGGCCAGGGTTGCCTGTGTCGCTGAGCTGGATGGAGAGGTAGTAGATCTCCGGACCGTAGTGGACGGGGAGCATGAGCTGAATATATTGACATTTGACAGCGATGAGGGGAAGGCGGCATACCGGCACACGGCTGCCCATGTGCTTGCACAGGCGGTGAAACGGATGTATCCGGAGGCGAAATGCGCTATTGGGCCCTCGATACAGGATGGTTTTTACTATGATTTTGATATGGAATCGCTTGACCGGGAGGCGCTGGATAAGATTGAGAAAGAAATGAAGAAAATTGTCAAGGAGGCAGCGCAGCTGGAGCGTTTTACTCTGCCTAGAAATGAGGCAATTGAGTTGATGAAAAAAAGGGATGAGCCCTATAAGGTCGAGCTGATCGAGGATTTACCGGAGGATGCGGAGATCTCATTTTACCAGCAGGGCGAGTATATCGACCTGTGCGCGGGACCACATCTTATGAGTACGAAGCCTTTGAAGGCGATGAAGCTTATTTCTTCCTCGGGTGCGTACTGGAGAGGAAATGAGAAAAATAAAATGCTTACCCGCATATATGGAACGGCATTTACGAAAAAAGCAGATCTCGACATCCATCTTGCCCACCTGGAAGACATTAAAAAGAGGGATCACAACAAACTGGGCCGGGAAATGGAGATTTTTACAACTGTGGATGTGATCGGCCAGGGGCTGCCGCTGCTTATGCCGAATGGTGTGAAGATTATTCAGAAGCTACAGCGCTGGATTGAAGACGAAGAGGATAAACGCGGGTATATGAGAACGAAAACGCCGCTTATGGCAAAGTCCGACTTGTACAAAATATCGGGACATTGGGACCACTACAAGGAGGGCATGTTTGTGCTCGGCGACGAGGAAAAGGAAAAAGAGGTGTTCGCCCTGCGTCCGATGACGTGTCCATTCCAGTATTATGTATTTAAGGCGGGCCAGAAATCGTACCGTGATCTGCCCTGCCGTTACGGTGAGACGTCTACGCTATTCCGAAATGAGGAATCCGGTGAGATGCACGGACTGACGAGAGTGAGACAGTTTACGATATCGGAGGGACATCTGATTGTCCGTCCGGACCAGATGGTCCAGGAATTTAAGGATTGCCTGGCACTGGCGAAATATTGTCTGCAGACGCTTGGACTGGAGGAGGATGTGACTTACCATTTGTCCAAATGGGATCCCGAAAACCCTGAAAAATACATCGGTGACCCGGAGGTTTGGGACGAGACGGAACAGCATATCCGGACGGTGTTGACGGAACTTGGAATTCCATTTACGGAGGATGTCGGCGAGGCGGCATTTTATGGTCCGAAGGTGGATATTAATGCCAGGAACGTGTATGGCAAGGATGATACGATGATTACGGTCCAGTGGGATGCGCTTCTCGCTGAGCAGTTTGATATGTATTATATTGATGAAAACGGCGACAAGGTGCGGCCATATATTATTCATAGAACGTCGATCGGCTGTTATGAGCGGACGCTGGCATGGCTGATTGAGAAATATGCGGGTAAATTTCCGACGTGGCTCTGTCCGGAGCAGGTGCGCGTATTGCCGATTTCGGAGAAATATGCACAATATGCGGAGCAGGTGAGGGAAGAGCTTGCAGATCATGGAATTGATGTTACGGTGGATAACCGGTCGGAGAAAATCGGTTTCAAAATCCGGGAGGCGAGGCTGAAAAAGATTCCGTACATGCTTATTGTCGGACAAAAGGAGCAGGAAGAGCATGTGGTGTCACTCCGCAGCCGCTATAAAGGAGAGGAAGGACAGATTCCACTGGACGATTTTATCCGTGATATCGTGGAGGAAATCCGCACGAAGGAAATCCGGAAAATTGAAGTCGAGGCGGGAGGCGATCATGGAGAATAAAGGAAATATAAATGGAAAGGCGGTTGTATCGCTGGTGGTATCGTGTATTTCGGTGCTGGCTGGCTGTTGTATATGGTATTTGGCTATTTTATGCGGAGTAGTGTCGATTGTATTTGGAATACTTGCGCTTCGCGGTGAGAATAAAAACCAGCAGGATATGGCAATTGCGGGAATTGTTGTCGGCGGTACGGGGATGGCGATCGGAATCGTTGCGGCCGTGCTTTACATTATGCTTTATTCCGCAGCCGGGGGCGGCACAACGAACATTCAAAATGGTACGGGAACGGTGATGATGGCTCTGCGCGGTGTTTACAGCCTTTTTTGGTAACACAAATGGGCTGGTCTGTGCACGGGTATGAAAGGAGAATGACATGAACGAAGAGAATCAAAAGAAGGGACTGGGAATTGCGGCGATCGTATTGGGATCTATTTCCATTCTCTGTTGTAGCTGTTTTGGGTTGGGAATGCTGTTTGCGGTTATAGGCGGTATTTTCTCCATCATTTGCATCGTAAAGGGAACGGGGGTCGGAAGAACCTTGGGAGTGATAGCAATTATATTGAATGGAATCGGCTTTCTTCTTGGGGTATATGTTCTGGTGTCCTTCATAATGATGATAAATTGGGAAAATGTAAATATGGAGACATTGAACCAGATCAACGACATTAATCCGAATAATGAACAGGAAATCCGGGATTGGATGCAACAGTTTTTTAAGATAGATCTCAGCGGCTACTATGTTCAATAGGAGAAAAGAATTAGCGCATTTTTAATCATCCATTGCAGCAGAATAATGAATATTCCGATATAGACGTAAGTGATTGTGAAATGAAATCCTCTCGCAGAAGAGTTTTTGCGGGGGGATTTTTTTTGTGCAAAGAGTCTTGCGGTCCGGCTCACCATAAATAAAACGTATAAAATAGCACAGTACAACACAAAGGGGTGGTAAAAAAAGCATGTGACCGGCCTGCCTGATAAAAGGGCTTTTATAGCGCGGGTACCGCCGCAGCCGGGGCAGCACAGGCCGGAAAGACGGCGGAACAGGCACGGTGGAATTATTTTTGTGATATCAAAGCTGGTGTGCGCTGAGTTTTGTAAGACGCATAGGACAACAAAAAGAGCGCCAAACACAAGGCTCGTCATATAGAGCAGTTTGTCAGTGGAGTGCTTTTGTGTGGTTTTCATGGAGGCTTGTCTTTCCTTTCACGGTTGTTTTTGCGTGTCCCAAAGCCCTGCTTTATTCATGCAAGCGTGACCTTCAATAATAATACCTCTTTTGGTACTTTATGACAAGTCCTGTTGTTACGAGCAGTGCCAGTACTTCCGCCGCCACGACGGCGAGCCAGATCCCGTCCAGTCCCAGAATGGCCGGAAGAGTTAAAATAGCTATCACCTGAAATACGAGCGTCCTTAAAAATGAAATAAGGGCTGAAATTGCACCATTATTCAGGGCAGTAAAAAGAGCCGAACCAAAAATATTCATTCCCATAAATAGAAAGGATAGGGAAAATAACCGGAAACCGTGAACAGTCATGTCAAATAAATCCCGGTCGTAGGAAACAAAAATACATGCGAGCACGGAAGCAGATGCCTCTGCGAGCAGTGTCATAACGAGCTGTGTCACGGAAATGAGCACGACGCTCTTTTTCAGCAGATTTTTTAACTCTTTTTTGTTGTCTGCTCCATAGTGGTAGCCGACCAGTGGGGCGCAGCCGATCGAATACCCAAGAAAGACCGCCGCAAATATGAAATTGACATACATGATAACACCGTACGCCGCTACGCCATTTTCCGCCGCAATTTTCATCAGCTGTATGTTATAGAGCATGTTCACAAGCGACATGGACAAATTCGTCATCATCTCGGAGGAGCCATTTGCACAGCTTTGCAACAGCTTGCGGGCATATAGTTTCGTTTTGACGAGGCGGAGACGGCTTGTATTTTTCTTTGCAAAATATATAATGGGCAAAATTCCGCCGACAAAATAGCTTATGACGGTAGCGGCTGCCGCCCCTGCGATTCCCCAGCGGAAGACGGCGATAAATAGAAAGTCCAGCACCATATTCGTTATGCCTGCGGCTACCATTACATATAATCCGTTTTTTGCCTTTTCCGCGACGGCGAAAAAGCTTTGAAAGCTATTCTGAAGCATAAAGGCGGCGTTTCCGGCCAGCATAATGCGCCCGTATACAATAGCATCCTCTAATAGCTGTCCCGTTGCCCCGAGCGCCGCGGCGATAGGACGGACAAAGAGGATTCCGGCTGCGGACAAGACGATACCGGCAGTAAGATTTACATAAAATATCATAGAGAAATATTTGTTTGCCTGTTCCTGTTTTCCCTCTCCCAGCGTTTTTGCTACCAGCGCGCTGCCGCCTGTGCCAAGCATAAAGCCAAGTGCGCCGACCGCCATAATAAGCGGCATAATGAAATTCACAGCAGCAAAAGGTTCACTGCCCACGAAATTGGAGACAAAAATGCCATCCACGACGCCATAGATGGAAGTGAAAATCATCATAATGATCGAGGGACATACAAAGTGCAGTAATTTGTGATAAGTAAAATGTTCGGATAACTGAATTCTCATAGCATGTTCTCCCTTTCAGGATCCGTGCGAAAAATAGTCCGGGTCCGTTATATGAGTCCTGTCTGCCAGCTTTTGGCGCAGAATACATAAATATTTTGCCGATAGGCGCAATAGTTCATCGGTTTCTTTCTCTGTCATCTCTTCAAAGACTGCATTTTCTGCGCATATGATTGGGACAACTTTTTCATTCACGAGTTTTTCTCCCTTTGTTGTCAGGTGGATGCGCCGGTCTCTTCCGTTGCTCTTTTCCAGACGCAGATAACCGTCCCTTTCCAGGTTGTGGATCGAGGAATGAATGGTCTGCTTGCTGACAAATGCCCGCTCACAAATTTCTTTTTGAAGACAACCATCCCCCAGCTCGTATATTTCATAAAAAATAATAAGTGCGCTGTCGGAAAGTCCTTCTTCCTTTGCTACCGCGTGGTATAAATCATCCATCTCCTTATACAGTCTGTCATATTCGCGCTGTTTTATGTTTACATGTCTGTTCATGCCTGGCCTCCCTTTTTCGGTGCTATTTCATACAGTTTGTCCGATTTCGGACTGTTAAATTATTATAGTCCGAAATCGGATTATTGTCAAGAACTATTTTTTTAAAATTATCCGAGCATGACGTCTAGCAGCATCATAACGGCAAAACCGGCTACAATTCCCATTGTGGCAAAGTAGGGCTGGGCCTGTTTATTTTGCTGGCATTCTGGTATTAGCTCGTGGACGGCGACAAGGATCATAGCGCCGGCGGCAAAGGCGAGGGCATAGGGAAGTACGGTGACGATATGGACGACCAGTATTGCCCCAATCACTCCTGCGGCCGGTTCTACAATGGCGGATGCCTGGCCCAGCAAAAAACTCCTTCGGCGGGAGTAGCCCTCGCGCCGGAGCGGTATGGAAACGGCAGCGCCTTCCGGAAAATTCTGTAATCCGATGCCGACGGCGATCGTTATCGCTCCCATCAAGTTTTCCGCGGTATAGCTGCCATTTTGCAGCGTGCCAAATGCGACGCCCACGGCAAGGCCTTCCGGAATATTATGGAGCGTTATGGAAAGAATGAGCATGATGATCCGGTTCAGCTTTTCTTCTGTCATACCCGGCGTGCTGTCAACTCTGCTCCGCATTTTGCAAACCGCTTTATCGGAAAGCCACATAAAAACAGCCCCGCTTAAAAATCCGGCTGTGGCGACGGCATATGCGGGTGTGTCAAGCGTTTGTTCCGCGCGCTCGATTGCAGGCTGGAGCAAAGACCAGAAGCTGGCTGCGATCATGACGCCTGCGGAAAAGCCAAGCATAAGATTTAGCAGAGATGGACTTGGTTTTTTAAAAAAGACTACAGTGGCGGCGCCCAGGGCTGTGACAGACCATGTGCCAAGTGTCGCAATAAGCGCCATTAAAATTATATTGTCCATGTTTTTCCTCGTTCCCGCAAAGTGAGCTCTATTCCTGTTTGATTTAATATATGACAGCGGCGTATGGGTGGTGATAGTACGGCGGCCGATGGGATTTTTGCAGTTCCCATAATATATACCATTGATTATCCCGCCAGAGTTCGCTATAATAGATATAGAAAAATCTTTTAACGCGGGCATTGTATGGATTGGAGGGAAACCGCAATGAAAAAAACAGAGGAGATACAAAGTGTACTAAAGTACATTGAAGAGAGAATGAAAGGTGGAAAGCCGGAGAAGCCGTCCGTGCGGCTGCCACAGTTGAAAGAGCTGCTGGAAGCGGTTGGACGTGTTTTGGATTTTCAGGATACATCGGTTGTCCAGTCGAAGGAGATCATGCAGGCGGCGAGCCAGATTTCTAATTTTGATGTGGAAATGACTTATATGTCGGACTATCTCGCAGACTTTGCCGGAAAGCTGGCCGATCTGTCCCAATCCAACCTGGCCATCGTAGAGGAGACGACTGCCACGATGGGGCAGGTAACAGAAAATGTCGGGTATACTTCAGACCGGCTGCAGCAGCTGTCAAAGGAGAGCCAGGCACTGACAGAAAAGAATAGTGAGGGAGCCAGGCTTTTACAGGAGGTTGGTGTTTTAAAAGACGGTGTCGTGAAGGATACCGATTTTATGAATGAGCAGATCTCAAATTTAGTGGAGCTTGTGCATGAGATTGAGGGAATTGTGGATAGTGTGCAGGGAATCGCGGTGCAGACGAATCTCCTTGCGCTGAATGCTGCGATCGAGGCGGCGAGAGCCGGCGAACAGGGCAGGGGATTTGCCGTCGTAGCCGGGGAAGTCGGCGTGTTGGCGGAAAATACGCAAAAGGAATTAGATTCCATGCGCAAGTTTGTAAATGAAATTTATGAGGCTTCCCGTGCGGGGAAGGAGAGCACGCAGCAAGCCGCGCAGTCAACGCAGCAGATGAGCCAGAAGATTGATGTTGTATTTAAGACGGTTGGAGAAAACATTCGTATGCTGGAACAGGTGGCGAAGGATGTAAGCGCGATGGATGAGTATATGAAAATGGTGGAACTGGCATCCTGTGATGTAAATGATGCGATGGAGCAGTGCAGCCGGGACGCAGAGGACATTACCCATCTGACGGTAACCGTAAGTGAACTCGCCAGCGAGACAAAGGGTGTGGCACAGCGGGTGGAGGAGATCGACAGCCATTTGACAACGAGCATACAATTACTGTATAAGGGAATGAATACGGGCATTACTATGCTGAATAACGAGGAGTTAACCGAAGTGCTGGAGACCGCGAAAAAGGCACACAAGGATTGGGAGAATAAGGCGGTAAGCATGGCGGATGAAATGAAGCCGGTGCCGCTTCAACTGGATCCCAATAAGTGTGCATTCGGCCATTTTTATAATGCAATTGTGGTAAGACATCCGAAACTGGCTCAGAAATGGGAGAGCCTGGGAGATTTACATAAGGAGTTTCACGGAATCGGAAAGAAGCTGTCCGAGGCAATTTCTTCTAAAAACGCGCAGGGGGCGGCGGACTATGGAAAGAGGGCGGAAGAATTGTCCGGCCAGATCCTTTCTATACTGGATTCGCTTATTGAAACCATTCGTGAGATGAGCGGGCAAGGAGAATCGGTATTTTAATCATAGGCGTTGTGGAATTGCGCATAAAAAAGGACCCGCCCAGTTTTGGCCTGGGGCGGAGTCCTTTTTTAGATCCATTTCTTTATCTTGCCCGTTTTTCCAGTTCTACGAGCGGAATCGGGAGAAGGGCGAGTACGACAACCATAAGCCATTGCAGCCCGGTGAGGGCGGTGGTTTTGAAAATGAGCTGCAAGGCAGGCAGCATAATGACCGCACATTGCATGGCGATGCAAAGAATCACACTGAAAAGCAGCTTTCCATTGGAAAAGAAACCGATCTGGAACAAGGAGTGTGAGCTCCGCATATTTAAAGAGTGTACGAGCTGTGACAGCGATAACACGGCGAAGCACATTGTCCGTCCGGCAGAATCGCCGCCGAGCATATATGCAAACAAGGCAAGGGAGCCGATAAACATACCCTCTACGATGATCGTAAACATTCCGCCCCCGCCGAATAATCCCTTTGTGGCGGAGACAGGCGGTTTTTTCATAATATCCTTTTCCGGCGGCTCAAGTCCGAGACAGATGGCCGGAAAGGAGTCGGTTACCAGGTTGATGAACAAAAGCTGTACTGGTAGAAGCGGCGCAGATTTTCCGAGCAGGATTGCCACAAAAATTGTCATAATTTCCCCAATGTTGCAAGACAGGAGAAAATGCACGGCTTTTTTTATGTTTTGGAAAATTCCGCGTCCCTCTTCGACAGCATCTACGATTGTGGCAAAGTTATCGTCCATCAATATCATGTCGGCGGCGTTTTTCGCCACGTCCGTTCCTGAATTGCCCATAGCGCATCCGATATCTGCTTTTTGCAGGGCGGGCGCGTCGTTGACGCCGTCGCCAGTCATTGCCACCACTTCCCCGTTATTTTGAAAGGCTTTTACAAGCCGCACCTTGTGGGCAGGAGAGACCCGGGCGAAAACGGGATATTTGTATATAATATTGGATAGTTCGGAATCGCTGAAACGGTCGAGCTCCGCCCCGGTCATGACCTGGTCCGGGTGTTTGCATATGCCGAGCTTGCTAGCGATGGCGGAGGCCGTAATTTTGTGGTCGCCGGTTATCATAACCGGGCGGATGCCCGCCTGCTTGCATTTTGTCACCGCAAATTCCGCTTCCTTCCTCGGGGGATCTATAAATCCGGCAAGTCCGATCAATACCATATTTTTTTCATAGGAGGATTTGTCACTGCGGATATGGCTGCCGATGTCATCCCGGCAGGCCAGCGCCAGCACACGCAGGGCGTCGCCTGCGTAAGAGAGCGCTTTGTTGTCGATATTCCGACGGATGCCCGGGGTGAGTGGGCGGGTCTGGCCGTCGATGCGGATGTGGCTGCACCGTTTCAAAATGATTTCCGGCGCGCCTTTCGTAATGCTCAATACGCCGGACTGGCCCTGGTGGAAGGTCGTCATCATTTTTCGTTTGGAATCGAAAGGAAGTTCGTTAATCAGGCGGTATTTGCGGCTGGCTGTATCCGTATGAATGGACAGGCTGGCGGCGCGCTCGAGTAAAGCTTTCTCCATTGGGTCAATACCGTGGTTGCACAAGCTGAAATACGTGAACAGTGTCTCCGGGGAATCCATCGTGTATTCCTCGGCCACTGTCATTTTATTTTCTGTGAGCGTACCTGTTTTATCCGAGCAGATGACCGTGGCGCTTCCGAGTGTTTCGACCGCTGGAAGTCGGCGGATAATGGCCTTCCGTTTTGCCATTCTCTCTACGCCGAGCGACAGCATGATGGTGACGAGCGCCGGAAGGCTTTCCGGTATGGCGGCCACACCGAGGCTGACAGAAGTCATAAACATAGAAAAAATAGGCTGCTTATGGTATATTCCGATGATAAAAAGGCCGAGACAGATGAGAAGCGCCACGGTTCCTAAAACTTTTCCTGTATGGTTCAGCTTTTTCTGGAGGGGGGTGTCAGGAGCGGTTTCCTCTGAAATCATTCCCGCGATATGCCCCAGCTCCGTGTTCATACCGGTACAGGTCACGATCGCTTTTCCGTGGCCGGAGATGACAAGTGTCCCGGAAAACGCCATGTTTTTTTGCTCGGCGATCGGAACGGCATCCGCTTTGATCGGGTCTACACTTTTTTCGATCGGGTGGGTTTCTCCTGTCAGGGTAGATTCCTCGATTGAAAGTCCCATGCAGGATGCGATCCTTACATCGGCGGGAACGAGGTTTCCCGCTTCTAGGATAATGACGTCTCCAGGGACGAGCAGGGCCGAATCCAGCTGTTTCATTTCTCCGTCCCGGATGACGAGGGCCAGTGGGGAGGAGAGATTTTTTAGCGCCTCCAGGGACCGCTTGGCCTTGGCCTCCTGTACGACGCCCAGGATGGCATTTATGACGACAATTGCCAGAATAATGGCGGGTTCGATAAAATCCACCTGATGTTCCAGCCAGGACATGCCGAAGGAGATGGCGGCTGCGATTAATAGAGTGATTATCATAAAGTCTTCGAATTGTACGAAAAAGTTTTTTAGCAGACTATCTTGTTTTTTCTGTGCAAGTTGATTTTTTCCGTATTTACTCCGCAGTGAACCGGCCTTTTTTTCGGTCAGGCCGTGTTCAATATTTGTGTGGAGCTGCCGTTCCAGCTGAGCAATACTGCATTGATACCAGGCTGTCGTTTTTTTCATGTTTGCTACCCTAATTGTGTCATTACATCATTCTTATGATTGTACCGCCCCATTTATGCAATTAGCCCGGTCCAAATGAGGAAGAGCACGTTTTTCTGCCCCTTTCATACGATAAAATAAAGTCATATTTTAGGAGAAAATGCGAGATATGCTCAAAATAATTCTGCTTGGTTTGTCAGGAAGCATTGACTCCTGGGCGTTGGGGGCGGCCTATCATGCAGCAGATATTAGAATTCCCTGGGTGACGAAAGCGGTCGTTGCCTTTATATCCGGCATTACTTCTCTAGTGGCGGTGCTTTTGGGCGAAGGGCTTGGACATTTTATTAATCCGCACTATATTGAAATGGCGGGCGGACTTGTTCTCATAATACTTGGGGCAAGATCAATCTGGAGTGTTTTTAAGGGGCAGCAGGAGAAAAATTATGATGTGGATGCCTCTAAAACAATTGAACCGTTTGAGGGAGTTGTGCTGGGGGGAGTGCTGGCCTCTGATTCATTCTGCGCGGGGCTGAGCCTGTGCAGGATGGGGACCGTAGCCTATGCTTTTCCCGTGGTGGCAGCAGTACTAACATTTTTATTTCTTCTGTTGGGGGATAAGAAATTGAGGTGCGGCAGTATATGCCATTATTTCGCCGGGGGAGCTCTCGTCGTGATCGGCATCATCCAAATGCTTGGCAGGTAAAAATTTTTTATTTACAAAACGTTGTTATTTATATACAATTAAGGAAGAGATGGGAGAGCTACAAGGAAGAAGAAAGGTGGAACAGTTTCGTTATGATAACACAGTTTTTTATGGCGGCGGGAGGCGTGGTTGCCGGATATGTGGCCGTTGGCCTGGCAGCTGCGCTTGGAAAGCTGGTTGTGGGAGCAGTTCTTCGGTTCCGGTTTGACGAATTTATCTTTTTTATGATTTGCGTCCGTAAGAAGAAAAAAGGGCTTTCTGTGGGGTTATGTAACCCGCAGCCATACATAAGCTGCCGTATGCTTGATCCAAAGGATACGAACTTGCGCAATCTGATCTATGAGGCGTTCTCGATGGCAACGGCGCTATTTTTTACAGAGAATGTGTGCATTCAGCTGTACGGGACAAAACGTTTGCCGCACACCCCGCTGACGGTTGCGATGTCCGTTGTTATGGCAGCCTATACATTGGTTTTGGGCGTGAGGCTTGGTGTGACGCAGAAAAGAAAAAATGGGGATAACGCGTCAGGCATGATGCGGCGGGAATATGAGAGATGCTATCATGCAGTTTTATCGGGAGAGGCGCCGGGGGAACTGACGATTCAGGAGGTGCCCGGCACGGGAAAGCTTACGGACCGCGCCAGCTATAAAAAATATTTGCTCCTGTGCTATTACCGTTGTCTGGATTCCGGGGATTACGACCATGTGAAGACCGTTATGAATGAGCTTGAGAATTACGTGCCGGAGAAATGGCTGCATTCGGAGCTCGCCATGCTGGGTGAGTTTGTGTTTTATTATGTTATTATTGCGCCGGATGAGGCGATGGCAAAATATTATGGCAAACCTTTTTTAGAAAAGATGAATGACAGTGAGGAGGTAAATGTGAAAAGAACATTTGCTTACTGGCTTTTCTTCATTGAGGGTGACAAGGGTGCGGCCCTTCAGATTGCGATGGAGGCGCTCAAAGAAGTGAAATCGTACCGTCTTGCCGGCTGCCAGAGGATGGAGCGGCGTCTGCTCGAAGCATTGATAAAGAAAATTGAGACGACACCGTAAGATTGAGAACGAAGGTTAAGGAATGAGGGACGGAATGAAAGAAAAAGTCATGTCGCTGGCCCAGGGCCAGTTTACATATGAACAGCCGGATATTGTTTTGTCAACGGATCAGCTGGAACTGGATGTGAGAGAAGGGGGAGAGGCTGAGGCCATTTTTCATGTCAAAAATGCGTTGGGGACGAAAATTAAGGGCTTTTGTTCAGTAGAGGAGTTTGATATTGATTTTCTTCCGGTTTTTGATGGAAAGGAGAATGTGCTTACGGTAAAAGTACATGCCGGGACGAGGAAGGCAGGAGAGGTACTCACCGGTGATATCCATATTATTACCGACTGCGGGGAGAAAACGCTGCCTTACCGTATTACGGTGACTGGTACATATTTGGAGGGGATATGCGGAGAGATTACGTCCTATGAGGAATTTGTGCAGTATGCAAAGGAGCATTTTGACCAGGCGGTGCCGGTCTTTTATGAGGATAAATTCAAATGGCTTTATTTGCGGGAGATGGGGGAGAGACGTTTATACCAGTATTTGACTTTGAGAAATCCCAAGCAGCAAGCGCTTGAGGAGTTTTTAGTGGCGCATGGGGATAAAAAACCAGTGCAGTATATGGTAAATAAGAAGCAGCTTGCGTTTGATGTGGAGGATGAAGACATTGCCGGCGAATTTATGGTGGTAAAGGACAGCTGGGGGATGGCAGGGGTCCGGCTGGCATCGGACCATTCATTTCTTACGCTAAACAGGGAGCATTTGCGTGCGGGGGATTTTGTGGGAAATCAGGCCGTGGTTTCCTTTCGTATCTGTCCTGCGCAGGTGCCGCCCGGCGTTCACAGATGCCGGGTAATGGTCGAGACGGTGTTTCAGACGCTGGAGGTCGGAATTCGGGTTCACGGTATAAAAGGGGCTGATTTGAGGAGAAAGAGGCTGGCGCAAAAGAAATTGACGGCCAGGCTCGTCCGCAGCCATATCCAGCAAATGATGAACAGCAGCCTGCGGGAGTCCTGGCTTCAGCTGCTGGAAACAAACCGGGACAAGCTTTTTGCCATGTTCCGGGGCATTGAGCTCCAGCTGGATGGATATATAAGCCATATTGCCGGAAATGCGGCGGGACAGCGCGTGTTCCAGGAAGCCGTGGAACGCATGGCGGCGCCAGCTCTGGGAGACAAAAGGGAGGACGTTTACCGGTATTTGTTTGCGCTTTATTTAAAAGTAAAAAATGGCGGATCGCAGGAAGAACGGGACGAGCTTATTTCTCAGATCCGAAATTACTATGTAAACGGGTACCGCCACTGGCTGCCTCTTGTATTGCTGGAGCGGCTGGGGTACTACCGGCAAAGGCAGGTCGATTTTTTGGAGGAGCTGGACCTGCTATGGGATGAAGGGTACTCAAGTCCGTACATGCATCTGTACCGCATCCTTATTATATTGCAGGATATGGACCACTTGAAGAGTTTGGATGCGAGGACGACGGGGGCGCTTCGGTTTGCGTCCAAACACGACTTATTAACGGAGGATCTTGTGATTGCGGTTTCCCTTTTGGCCGTACGGAAAAAGAAAGGTACGCCTGCTCTCTTAAAATTGCTTGAGAAGGGGTATGAGCTGTACGGCAATAAAGATACGCTTCGCAGCATTTGTACTCTGCTCATTCGTATGGAGAAGCAGGAGAGCAAATATTTTAAGTGGTTTCAGCTTGGCGTAGAACATTCGCTGCGCATTACGGAGCTGTTTGAGTACTATATGTACACGATGGAGCCAGAGCAGTTTGATGACGCGCTCGCTACCGTAATCACATATTTTAAGTATGAAAACCACCTGCGGGAGTCTGTGAAAACAAGTTTTTATGCAAGCATTGTGAGGAACCGGGAGGAGCACCCGGAATATTTTGAGGCATACCGCGATGTTATACGGAGGTTTGCATTGGAACAGCTGCGCAGCCGCCGGATCGGCAAGGAGCTTGCCGGCGTTTATGACGCGTTTTTTCTGGAGGAAAGCATACAGGGACACGTGGCGAAGGAACTCCCCTATATTTTATTTGCCTATCATGTGAGAGGGGTAAATAAAAATATGGAGAGGGTTGTCGTCGTACACGATGAGGGGGGGGGAGAGACAAAGTACAATCTCGTGAACGGAGAAGCTATGATCCATATCGGAACCCCGCATTTTAAATTATATTTTGAGGACAAGGACGGGTTTTACCACACACAGGAGGTTTCGTGCCACCTGGAAAAGCTTTTGCATCTGGATGTGCTGGCTTGGAGCTGTTATGAAAATGGGTCGGAACATCCCCTGCTTCTTCTCCATCTGTTTTCGCAGATTTTAGAGAGGGGGGCGGCGGGCTCCCGGGATGCCATTGTTCTCCACACGATGATACGGAGCGGTGTGCCCGGTATGGAGTACCGCAATAAGGCGCTGCTGGCGCTGTATGATTATTACCGTTCCATTGGCGAGGAGCCGTTGTTAGAAGAAATAATAAAACAGATTGATTTTGAGCATGTGGGAGAGGAAAAACGCGCAGGTATTTTGCAGACAATGATCCAGCACAAAATGAAGGATGAGGCGTTGAGGGCGCTGCGGAAGTACCGGATTACAAATTGCAGCAGGAAGCTGATTCTGCTTCTGGCCACATGGAAGCTGGAGGAAAATAACAGACATTTTGATCCTTATTTTATGAAACTTTGTGATTTCCTTTACCAGAATGGCGTCAGCAATGCGGTCACGCTGTCCTACCTGACGAATTTTTATATGGGAAGCACGGAGCACCTGCATGACATTTATGTGGATGCAAAACGGTGTGAGGCGGTTATTTGCGACGGAGGAACGGAGCGTCTGCTCGGTCAGGCGCTGTTCATTTCGGACGATCCGGAAAAGTATGCGGATATATTTTTGGATTATTTTAATTACGGGGCAAACCGCATTCTTGTAAAGGCATTTTTGTCGTATACGGCTTATGAATATGTTGTGGGAAAATGCGGGCTTGCCGGCGGAATTTTGTCCAAGCTCCGAAAGGAAGGGTTTTCCGAGAAAAATCCGGTTATCATTCTCGCTATGCTGAAATATTATTCCACAAAGGATACGTATACCGATGCGGAGCAGGAGTATATCGCCTACCATTTATCGCAGTTTGCGGCAGTGGGACAGCCGCTTAGTTTTATGAAAGCGTTTACAGGAAAGGTGGAGGTGCCGTTTGAGATAGCGAATATGGAGATCTTCCAGGTTTGCTGTTCGTCCCGGGGCAATGTTTATATTGAGTTTCAGGTGGATGGTTGCGAAAAAGCAGTCCAGCCGATGAGGCAGGTGTTTGAGGATATATATGTATATGAGATGCTTCTATTTTGGGATGAACGTCTCACATACCGTATTTATGCGGAAGACAGGGGAGAATTAAAGCAGGGGGTGGTGGAGAGGAAGAAGGGATCGGAGCCGTGGGAAATATCCTCCTTTTACCGGCTTATTAATGAGATGATCCGGGCCAGGGAGGGCGGCAATAAGAATGCGTATGATGGACTTGTGGAACAGTATAAGGGCAGACGCCAGACGGCAGGGGAATTACTGAAGCCGATAGGATAAAAGCCGGAAGTGAGGTGGCAAATGATGAGTCAGCGGACGCTTTATGTAGGTTTGGACATACGAGATGACATTACGCAGATCGCAGTTTTGGAACCATCGAAAGAAGGGCCGGATATATTAATGGCCGGTGGTGAGGGCGGCGGACAGACAATGAATATAAAAACAGAAGTGGAGATTCCCGGATCCGGGCTGCGGGTGCAGGGATTCCTTGAAAAAATATACCGGCAGGAAACCATATATGCGGACGGAAGGAAGTCAAATCCGGTAAATATTCTCGCCGCCTTTCTGCGAAGGACGCTGTCCCTTACTAAGAAAAAGTATCCGAGCGAATCAATCCGCATGCTTGTGGTCACGACGGAATACCGGGAGCTTAGTTTTATAACTACAGTTTACAAGGCGCTTGAAAAGCTTGGAATCGGGAAAGACCGGGCGCTTGTGGCCGACCGGGGGCAGAGCTATGTGTACTATGTGATGAGCCAGAAGAAAGAACTGTGGGTCAACCAGGTCGGTATGTTTGATTTTCGGGACAGCCGGATCACGTATTATCAAATGCAGGCAGACCGGTTAAAGCGGCCGGCGATTGTAAAGGTGGCGGAGAAGGATTACAGTGACTACGCACAATTATTTATAAGCGGGGAGCAAACGGACGAGGAAAAGTCATCCATTTTTGAAGGGATGGTTCACGGGGCGATTCACGGACAGATTATAACGAGCCTCTATATGACGGGGGCCGGATTTGAGAATGATTTTGCCGCCGATGTTATGAAAAAGCTTTGTGTCGGACGCCATCTTTTCAAGGGAGATAACCTTTATGTGTGTGGGGCATGCTATATGGCGAGGGAACTTGGAGGGGAGCGGCGGCTTGATGATGTGGTGTATCTGGGTGAGGATATCGTCACATCCGACCTGACGATACAGGTGTATGCAGATGCACAGGAAAGAGAGCTGCCGCTCGTGCGTGCGGGAACCGCCTGGTACCACATAGAAAAAGAGATGGATTTGATACCGGACGGCGACCAGGAACTGGCCGTATGCATTAAAAATGTTGTCACGAAAAAACAGTCTGTCCGTCTGATTCCGATGGACGGTATTTTGGGGCGGACGGACCGGAGGGCGAGAGTTGGCATACAAATACGTTTTTCCGGCCCTGACCGATGTATCATGACGCTCCGGGATAAAGGGTTTGGGGAGTTTTTCCCATCCTCCTATCGAATTTGGGAAGAAACCATTACGCTATAGAAAGAAAGGGATGTTATGTTTATTTTGTGCAAGGGTGCTCTTGCAAAGGAGCCGTATATCGTTCCCGTATCGGAAGTGCCGGTATATTCTCTCGAGGAGCTTTGTTATTATATGTATAATAACATATACAGCATCACAGAGGAATTTTTTGACGAACGGCTTGTTACATGGCTGAGGGAAGAGGTAAATTGCGATTCGCTTTCGAAAAAAATGGAAGTTCTTATCCAACAGCGCCATGATGTGAAGGATCTTGTCGTAACACTGCTCTGTTCGTGCGATTACTATAAAGAAGAAGAGGTGAGGAATCTTGTTGAGGTTTTGAACCAGATTTCCCATCTTCCGCCGCATAAAAAAAATAAGATTAAGGCGGACGCATATTTAAGCGCGGGCAAATACGGAAAGAGCCTGCAGGAATATAAGGAGCTTCTCTATGGTGAGCTGGCGGGCCAGTTTACGACAGAAGAGTATGGCAATGTGCTCCATAACCAGGCGATTGCCCTTTACTATGTCTCTTCTTATTATGAAGCGGCCAGGGGATTTAAGGAGGCGTATGCCAGAAATCACCGGGAGGAATCCAGAGACCAGTATTTGTACACACTTTTGCTTGGCGGCGAGCAACAGAAATTTGAAGAAGAGAGCGGAGCATTGGGAATGAAGCCGGAGGAGACCGCGGCGTTGAAAAGAAATTATATGGCTGCAAAAGAGAAGGGGCAGGGCGGCGAGGAAGACTTTGCGTTTATTGATACTTGTAAAAAGGAACTCCGGGCGTCGTACAGCGAGTTAGAAGGAGGACAAAATGGCATTTAAAAAATGGTTTGGCAGAAGAAAACATAAAAAAGAGATTATACTTGATACACAGGAGCAGGACCGTCTGGACGGACCGTCTGATGAGCCGGAGGAAAAAGTAAATCTGGAAAAAGAACATGTGGACTTGAAAAATAAGATGCTTCGCCTCGATTATATTCAGAGACTTTACGAGGGGATCAAGGAGGCGAAACGGCAATGCCAGGACATAAAAGTGGAATACGGCCAGGTTACCTCATATTTGAAAGATATACAGCTGATGGACCAGGCGCCGGAGGAGGACAAGGCTGCTCTTTATGAGACTGCCAAGGCCATTGTGGAGCTGACGAAAGAGCGGGAGAGCCTGAAAAGGCGTAAATATAAGTTTACCGATGCGCAAAAGCAGGCAATGGAGAATTTTGAACCAAAGGTGGAGAAGGACCTTGGCAATTTAAAAGAATATGAGGATTACCAGATGAAAATCCAGCACGATATGAGGCATCTCGAAAGTGAGAAGAGGCTTCTTTTGACAGATAAAAGGGATATTGTGCGGCGCCAGAGCACGCTGCGTCTTGTCAGCAAGGTACTCGGGTTTATGCTGGCGCTGTTTGGCGTTTTATTGATGACGATCTGGTTTGTGTTTGAGGTGGATATACAGGTTCCGTTTCTTGCGACGATTTTTTTTGCGTTGGCAGTGAGTTTTATTATCATTATAGAGTCGAGGAAGAACCGCACGGACATGGTTATTACGGAGAGAAAATGCAACCGCGCGGTGTCATTGGCAAACCGTGTGAAGATTAAATATGTGAATAATACGAAAACGATTGATTACATGCATAGCAAATATAAGGTCAGAAATGCAACCGAGCTGGAGTTTGTATATGACCAGTACCGGAAGGCGAAAAGGGAGTGGGCGAGGCAACGGGAGGACGCGTTTTTATTAAATGAAAAGAATGAGATTTTAATGCAGGAGCTGGAGGGTCTCGGCGTTAAGGACAAAGATATTTGGTTTCATCAGGCAAACGCCATCGTGGAGCCGAAAGAGATGGTGGAGGTCAGGCACAGCCTGAATGAGCGCAGACAGAAATTGCGGGACCAGATTGACTATAATAACGGTATTATGCAAGATTTCTTGCGGGAACTTGAGCGAATCCGGAATAAAAGCCCGGAGTATGCCC
Organism: uncultured Eubacterium sp.; assembly: GCA_910584245.1. Lineage (GTDB taxonomy): Bacteria > Bacillota > Clostridia > Lachnospirales > Lachnospiraceae > Eubacterium_F. The sequence continues at coordinate 88,807 of CAJTZF010000006.1, read as the reverse complement.
AGGAAATTGAGGAGCTATTGAAATTTAACGAATAGATCGTAGAATAGAATGAAACAAGGGCGCATTTTTGAAGAAAGGAGTGAACGGGTATATGAAACCACGAGTCGATTATTCCCTCTATCTTTGCACAGATCGGGGATTGATGACTTCCGACACGATTGAAGAGGGGGTGGAGCTTGCCATCAAGGGCGGGGTCACGATTGTGCAGCTGAGGGAGAAGGAGTGTCAGGGGAAAGAATTTCTCACGGTTGCCCAAAAGGTGAAAGAGGTTACGGATGCGTATGAGGTTCCGTTAATTATCAACGACCGGATTGATATCGCTCTTGCAGTGGATGCGGACGGCGTCCATCTCGGGCAGCAGGACATTCCGGCCGCGGCGGCAAGGGAAATTTTGGGAGCCAATAAAATTATAGGGGTATCCGCCTACAATGCGGAGCTTGCCCTACAGGCGCAAAAGGATGGCGCCGACTATGTTGGTGTAGGAGATGTGTTTGGGACGGCAACAAAAGCGAATACGCATCATGTGTCAATAGATGCCTTGAAGAAAATTCGAAATCATATAAAAATTCCGATCGTGGCGATCGGTGGAATCCATGCGGAAAATATCAGCCGGTTAAAGGGAACCGGGATCGACGGTGTCGCGGTTATTTCCGCAGTTTTAGGCGCTAAAAATATTACAGGGGCGGCTGAAGAGCTTGGGGGGTTAATTGCCCTGTTCTGAATATGGGCAGAAGAATAAACGGGTACTTGTTTCGCTACGAATCTCCGCCGTTGCCTAAAATAGATTTCAGACCTGGCGGCTGCAAAACTCCATGCGCGGATGTTCTCTTGCGTTTTATGTTGAAAATGTGAAAGATCCGCGCATGTTCAAACAGTGCAGCCGCCAGGCTATCTATTTAGGCAGCGGCAGGATTCCTTGCGCTCACAAGTAAGTTTATTTTCTGTCCCATATTCAGAAACATTTAGTGCAACGAGTATTAGTCACTGGCTACAGGAGGAATCACTCGTTGTGCTAGATGTGCCTGAAGTCAGGCAGAAGTAGTTCTGAGATTTTCTAATAACATAACTGGAATGCGGAGGTTTCCGGTTCCCGTTCCCATCTCAATATCTGGTTTGTTGCTGCCGTGGAAATCGGATCCCCCCGTGATAAATAACTCATATTCATCGGCGAGCTTTCGGACAAATGCTTCGTCGGTGCCGTGATTGCGCGAATATATTGCCTCAATACCGCGGATGCCATAGGATTTCAATGTGTCGAGCATCGTCCGGATCTCGCTGACTGACATTTTGTAAAGCAGCGGGTGGGCGAGGACTGGAATCCCGCCTGCACTTTGTATGAGAGCAATAGCGTTTTTGGGTGTGAGGTATTCGCGGTTTACAAAATACGGACTGTCAATGGCAAGGCATGTATGAAAGGCGTGGTCCATTGAGGGAACACCGCCGTTTTCCAGAAGAAGTTTAGCAAAGTGTGCCCTTGTAATAATTAAATTGCCGAATTTTTCTGTGAGTTCCTCATAACTGATCGGATATCCTGCTTTTTGCAGGTTATCGCACATTTTTTTATTGCGGTTGTCCCGTTCTTTGGCTACTTTTTGCAGAGTAGTAAGAAGGGTTTCGTTTGTGTAGTCAATCTGATAGCCTAATATGTGGATCTCCACATTCCGGTCGGGAGATACGTCGTATTGGCATGAAAGTTCAACGCCGGGAATGACCTGGATATGGTTGTCTAACTCCGCTGCCTTTTTTACCGCACGGGCCACGCCATTTACCGTGTCATGATCGGTAAGGGCAAAGGCAACAAGGTCATTTTTGATGCCTCTTAAAACAAGCTCCTCAGGAGTGAGGGTTCCATCCGAACAGTTAGAATGAACATGTAAATCAATATATCTCATATTTATCTCCATTCTGGAGCGTATGTGACAGGATGAAAAGAAATCCGTGAAATGGGTTTCTCTTCTTTTATCTATACTGTTTGTGACGCTCCGGCACAAATAGCATCTTTAAACTAAAGTGTATTGAAGAAAATTATATCATAGTACTAAATGAATTGTAAGAGTCATATAATAAAATTAGTATTAAATAAATGTAAAATAATGGGGGAGATGGAAATGGGCAATAAGGTCAAGGTAGTTAAGATGGTAAAAAGTGTAGCGGTTGCTTACATTCTGACAGCAATTGTGCTGCTGGTTCTTTCTTTTATTATGTACAAGTGTAAAATATCTATGACGGGGGCGAATAGCGGTATTCTCCTCACATATGTGCTGTCGTGTCTCGTGGGGGGATTTATATTTAGCGGAAGCCTGGCCCAGAAGAGGTATTTGGGCGGCGGGCTTATGGGCGTTGTGTATTTTCTCATCGTCTATGTTGTCAGCGCGGTGTGGAACCAAAGCCTGGCCAGCCAGATGCCTGGTATGCTGACCGCGTTTCTTATCTGTGTGTTTTCCGGTATGTTTGGCGGTATGATACGTTCTGGCATTAAATGAGCGAAATGGTGTATGGCATAGTTTTTAAGGGGCACATTTGGGTGAGGGCTGCCCCTTTTTATATTGTTCTTTTTAGGTAATTAGGATATAATGATACCAGGGTCGAAAGGTCATGCTGTTTCATGCTTGCATGAAGCAGCATGACTTTGAGACCCGCCAAAACATGAGAATGTAGCCCGAAAAGGGCGAAATTCGAATGTTTTAGAATTGCGAGAGAGAGCTCAAAGAGCGAACGGAGCAATTCGTGGTATCATGGAAAGAGAAAGGTCATGCTGTTTCATGCTTGCATGAAGCAGCATGACTTTGAGACCCGCCA